>DLOL01000035.1:4468-12318 GCA_002478485.1 Eubacteriaceae bacterium UBA7485
AAGAGCGGCTAGAGAAATATCCGGCAAAGAAAGTGTTCGTCAAGAGCAATTTTGAGAAGCTCGGAGAGGTTTTGGACGACCTTGGCGTGGAGAAAGTGGACGGCGTGCTTTATGACCTCGGTGTCTCGTCTTTTCAGCTTGATGACGACGAGAGAGGTTTTTCCTACCACCATGAGGGGCCTCTTGACATGCGCATGGACAAAACCCGCTCATTTGACGCAAAGGAGCTGGTGAACACCTATCCGAAAGAAAAGCTCATTGAGGTCATGAGAAAATACGGGGAAGAGAAATACGCGGGAAGAATCGCCCAGGCCATCATCAATGCGCGGGAAGAATCGCCGATCGAGACCACCACGCAGCTAGCGGAGATTATCAAAAAAGCTTATCCCGCCAAAGAGCGCGCGAAAAAGCATCCGGCAAGAAAAGCTTTCCAGGCCTTTCGAATCGAGGTCAACCGGGAGCTCAACATTCTAGAGCCGAGCTTTGATGCGGCCATCGAGCATCTCGCTCCGGGCGGAAGGCTCTGCATCATCACGTTTCATTCGCTTGAAGACAGGATCGTCAAGAATTATCTGAAAACGCAGCAAAATCCCTGCATCTGCCCGCCGGATTTTCCGGTTTGCGTGTGCGGGAGAAAGCCGACCGTCCGGCTCGTCACAAGAAAACCGATCAGCCCGAAGAAGGATGAGACGGAAGAGAACCAGCGGGCGAGAAGCGCGAAACTTCGCGTGGCGGAAAGAATCTAGAGGCGTACATGGCGCGGACAACATCCACGGAAATGAAAAAGCCCCGCAAGGGCGTCTCGAGAAAGAAAGGGCCTGCCTCCGCAAAAACGGGGAAGAGGAGCCAGCTAAAGAGAGAGAGCGCTTCTTCGAAAAACAGGATCGACAGGCGAAAGAAGAGCGCGCAGAAAAAAGACGAGAGAAGGAGCGTGCGGGATCAGCACCCCGAAAGAAAAGAAGTGCAGAAAGCCCGAAAAAGGAAGAAGACCCGAGAAAAAGGTCCCTCGCTCTTTACGAGAGCCATCCGGGCAGTGGTCCGGGGGATCGGCTTTGTCTGTGAAAAGATCAGACACTTCCTCACCTTCA
The DNA here is from genome assembly GCA_002478485.1 of Eubacteriaceae bacterium UBA7485. Lineage (GTDB taxonomy): Bacteria > Bacillota > Clostridia > Eubacteriales > Eubacteriaceae > UBA7485. Next base: position 5,557 of record DLOL01000035.1, read on the forward strand.
GAAATACGATGATCACCCTCATCGTGCTTTGCGTCTTTTTTATCCTCTTCCAGATCGCCTCGATTTACGCCCTTTCAAACAAGGTCAGCGACCTGCAGAACACGCTCACCACAGTCGAAGGCGAGGTGGACAGCAAGGAAGGCCGGCTGATCAGCTCAAGTGATATTAAGGAAGTAGAAAAGAGTGCCCGGGAATATGGCATGACAGAAGCCAAGCCGAGCCAGTATATTTACGAAACCTACTCGCAGAAGAATCTCAACACCGGCGTCACTCCCGGCCTTTATGATTATCTTGCGATGTTTCGTGAAGTTCGGGAAGGATATTTATGGCCAAACAACTAAATAAGCGCCCGGAGGGAAAGTCCGGGCAGAAAGCGAGAAAGAAAAAGAAGGGTTTCTTCCGGTCTGTTTTTGGCTGGATCGTTCATTTCTTCCGGTCCATCAAAAAAGACTTCAGATCCCAGTCCGGGAGATGGCGCATTGTCATCGGATGTTTTGCCTTCATGATCTTGTGGCTGTTCTACAATCTGGTCAACCTCCAGGTCGTGCAGAGTGCAAACAAGTCAGACGCCCAGGCCGATCAGCTTTACGTGGAAAAGGAGATTACGGCCCAGCGGGGAAACATCTATGACCGCAATAAAAATGTGCTGGTGCAGGACTCCTCCGCAAAGTCCGTCAGCATTATTCCCTATGATGTGCGCGAAGGCGAAGAAGAGTCGCTTCTTTCCGTGCTTGTCGAAAAGCTCGGCGTGGATGAGGAGTCCACGCGCAAGAAAATCACCAAGCTTGAAGATGATATTGTCCAGGTCAAGGAAGACATCGCAGAAGACAAGGCAAACCGGATCATCAAGGAGGGAGGTGACGCGTTCAGCTATAAAAACNNCGGAGGAGTCCTGCACCAGCACCGAAGAAAGCGGCAAAGGCGCTGGTCGACGTGCTTGAGATGAGCCAGAAAAGCGCGGAGGGCTACGTGACCCGCCTTGAGAACAGTCCGATTGAAGTTGCCAACAAAGTGGACAATCTCCTCGCGGAGGAGATCCAGAAATCGCAGACCAAGGTGGATGAGGACGGGTATGAGTCCACCAACGGCGTGGAGCTTCTTGAAGACAAGATGCGTTACTACGCAAACGGAAATTTTGCTTCCCAGCTTTTGGGATTCACCGGAGACAGCCATCACGGGCTGATGGGAGTGGAGGCCACGTATGATGATCTTCTCTCCGGCACCAGCGGTGTGGTTCTCTACCAGAAAGACTCGAACGGGAAGACCATTGCCTCGCAGACCAAGGTGATCCAGGAAGCAAAGGCGGGGGAAGACCTTACCCTGACCATTGATTCAAACATTCAGATCGAAGCGGAAAAGCAGCTCTCCCAGGCGGTGGCGGAATGGAAAGCCATCAGCGGGACGGCCATTGTCATGGACTGCAAAACAGGCGAGATTCTTGCCATGGCCACAGAGCCTGACTTTGATCTGAACGAGCCCTATACGATCGATGCGAACTGGCTGGCCACACATCAGTCAAGCGTGGCCGGAAAGAGCAAGCAGGAGCAGTACGAGATGATGTGGAAAAATCAGGCAGTCGGCATGGTCTACGAGCCGGGGTCCACGTTCAAGCCGATCACGGCAAGCACCGCGCTTGAAGAAGGAGCCATCGAGCCGGACGCCACCTTTTACTGTCCGGGCTACATCAACGTCAACGGCGTGAGGATCAACTGCACCGGCGTTCACGGAGAGCAGAGCATCGCACAGGTGCTTGAGAATTCCTGCAACCCGGGTCTTGTCCAGATCATCCAGAATCTGGATCCGGTCACTTTCTACCGCTATGTGTATGATTTCGGATTCGGCGCTCAGACAGGCATCGATCTGATCGGGGAGGAAGAGGGAATTGTCAACCGGCTTAAGATCGACGAGGACGGGGACTTCAACATGGTCGACTACTCGACCTATTCTTTCGGACAGGGGCTTGCGGTCACGCCGATCCAGATCCTGAGTGCGCTCAACTGCCTGGTCAATGACGGACAGTATGTGGTGCCGCACATCAATCTTGAGGCCGAAACGGAAAGTCCGAGACAGGTGGTCTCGAAGAAAACGTCCGATGTGATGAAATCGGACCTTGAGAAAGTTGTGACCGGAAACGTCTCCCGCGCCAAACAGGCGGAAGGATACAGCATCGGCGGAAAATCGGGGACCGCGCAGAAATTTGTAAACGGGGAATACTCCACCACCCAGTACGTCACCTCGTACTTTTCCTTTGCTCCGGTCAACGACCCGCAATACTGCGTGCTGGTCCTTCTGGACGAGCCCGAGTCAAGCGCGCTCGGTTCAACGAGTGCGGGTCCGGCAAGCATCGCAATCCTGGAGCAGGTCTTAAACTACAACGGCATCAACGGATCGGAAGAGGAAGCTCCGGCCGTCACAGNNGGATCTGACGGGCTACGAAAGAGACGCAGCCAAGTCCCTTCTTGACGCGCAGGGTATCAGCTCGACCTTCACCCAGCAGGAGAATACCTCCGGGGACTATGTCATCAGCCAGAGCCTTGCGCCTGACACGGTCTACAAGGAAGGCGATGTGGTGGAAATCACCCTCGGGGATCAGCCGGAAGGTCAGAGCGAGACCGTTCCGAACTTCAAAGGCATGAGCGTGCAGGCCGTGAATGAGAAAGTGAGCGCGCTTGGCATGAAGCTGAAGATTGAGGGATCGGGCTTTGCAACCGAGCAGTCCGTCTCGCCCGGCACGCCTGTCGAAAAAGATATGGAAATTACCGTTGAATTTAATTAAATGACCAAAGAGCCGGCTTGCCGGCTCTTTCTCATGTGTCATCTTTTGGACTACCTGCATCAAAATGGGTAATGTTGTTGTATAATAATACCGATACTGTCCGAAAATTTCGATTGGGGTTTACTGAATGAATGAAATAAAATTTGAATCGCTCCAGGATATCGTCGGAGCGAGAAGCCTGTTCGATTTCCCTGAAAGGCTCAGAGGAAAAAACGTGCAGGAAGTGGTGATTGACAGCAGAGAAGCTTCGCCCGGAGCGCTCTACATTCCGGTTCAGGGCGAAAGACTGGACGGGCATGACTTCATCAAGGGCGCAGTGGAAAACGGCGCATCCGCCGTCGGCTCCCAGAAAAGCCTTGAAGCCGTGGGCCTGACGGAAGAAGACCTAGAAAAAAACGGCGTGCTGTTTTTGAATGTCGACTCGACACTTGACGCGCTTGCGGATCTGGCCTCACATAACAGGCATCTTACAGACGCGAAAGTCATCGCGCTGACAGGAAGCGCGGGAAAGACCACGACCAAAGACATGATTGCGGCAGTGCTCTCTCAAAAGTTCAACACGCTGAAGACGCAGGGAAACCTCAACAACATCTTCGGCGTTCCGAGAACGCTTCTTGAAATCGGCCCGGACACTGAAGCGGCGGTCATCGAGATGGGCATGGACGGCGAAGGTGAAATCGCTCATTCCATTGAAGCGGTGGATCCGGATGTGGCCATCATTACCAACATCGGCACCGCCCATATGGAAAAGCTCGGCTCAAAAGAAAACATTCTCAAAGCCAAAGCCGAAATCTTCAATACGCTCGGAAGAGACAACACGGCGCTTGTCAACGGAGATGATGAAATGCTCAGGAGAGTGAACAACTCCATGTTCAATGTCAAGCGCTTCGGCATTGACAAAAACGACGTGGATATTCTTGCGACCGACGTGGTCTCAGGGCCGGAGGGCGTGGACTTCTCCTGCACGGGACACCGTTTTCACTTAAATCTTCCGGGCAAGCACAATGTCTACAATGCGCTGGCGGCCATCTGGGTGGGCAAGCACATGGGACTGACCATGAATGAGATCCAGGAAGGCTTCGACGCCTTTATACCGAGCGATCACCGGATGCATCTGATCCAGACCGATGACGGCATCACGGTGATTGATGACAGCTACAACGCAAATCCCGACTCCATGTCCGCGGCGCTCGACGCGCTGGTGGATTCAGCGGGGGACANNTTGTGACATGAAGGAGCTTGGGGACGAAGAACTCACCGCCCATTTAAAGCTGGGACGCGAAGCGGCGCGAAAAGTCGACTACATCATCGGTGTGGGCGATCTTTCCGAAAATATGATCCGCGGCGCAATCCAGGTGAAGGCAAGCGTGAACGGAAAATACTATAAGACAACAGAAGACGCGGTTAAAGATATCCGCAAAGTTTTAAAGCCCGGAGACATGGTCCTGGTGAAAGGATCAAGGGGCATGCATCTTGAGAATGTGGTGGATGCGATCAGCGGGAGGGATCAGCAATGACCAATCTCCAAATCGCCATGACCGCGCTCATTCTCTCAGGCGCAGCCGTGCTTATTCTGGTCCCCGCCTGCCTCCCGACCCTTCACCGGCTTCATTTCGGCCAGGCCATCCGCGAGGAAGGCCCGAAGAGCCATATGAAAAAGGCAGGGACACCGACGATGGGCGGTCTGATGATTCAGCTCGGCGTGCTGATTGCAGTCCTGATCGTCGCGCTGTTTACAAGAGAAATTTCCGTATTTCTTCTGGTGATCATGATCGCTTACGGCGCGATCGGATTTATCGACGATTTCATCAAAGTGTCAAAGAAGCATAATGAGGGTCTCACGCCGGGACAGAAACTGATTCTCCAGTTTGTCACGGCCTGCCTGTTTACCTGGTGGGGAGCAAAAACCACCGGAACGGCCCTCCTCGTTCCGTTTGCGGGAATGGTTGATTTTGGCATCTGGTACTATCCGGTCACCCTGATCGCCATTGTGGCGACCACGAACGCCGTGAATCTGACAGACGGGCTCGACGGGCTCGCAGCAGGCTGCATTACCGTGTGCATGGTCTTTTTTGTCTGGGCTTCCACAGCCGTCTCTCCGGCTGTCAGCGCTTTTGCGGGAGCGGTTCTTGGCGGATGCCTCGGCTTTTTAAAGAATAATTCAAATCCTGCTGATATCTTTATGGGAGACACAGGTTCGATGGCGCTCGGCGGATGCCTGGTCGGAACGGCCATGCTCACGCAAACCACCATCTATATTTTATTTGCGGGACTGATCTTCGTCATCGAAGCTTTATCCGTGATCATTCAGGTCGGCTACTTTAAAATCTCCCACGGGAAGAGAGTGTTCAGAATGGCGCCGATTCACCACCATTTTGAACTGGGGGGATGGTCCGAAACCCGTGTGGTTCAGGTTTTCTGGATGTTCACCGCGTTCTGCACAGCTCTAGCGTTCCTGTTGAGCTGATACAAAAACAAAAACAAAGAGCCGTGCCGCGCACGGCTTTCTTTTTACTTGAATTTATTGAAGAGGGAAGTATGAAAAAAGTATTAATTATCGGCGCTGCTAGAACCGGTTCGGCAGCTGCAAAACTCCTGCTTGAAAACGGTGATCAGGTCGTCCTGACGGACAACCGCAATCCGGAAGCGATTATGAAAGAATTTCCGGAGGCCAAAGAAGACCTTGAGGAGCTTAAAAAACAAGAAGGCCGCTTCGAGACGGTCTTTGGAGAACAGTTCCCCGAAGAGCGCGTCGATGAGTTTGACTATCTGCTCGTCAGTCCGGGCGTGCCTCNNGGTTCTAGCAGCGCCGATAATTCGAAAGCGCTCGGAAAAGATGTCCTGACCGATCTTGAAGTCGCCTATCAGATGACTCCGGCTGATTTTGTAGCCATTACCGGAACCAACGGGAAGACCACAACCACCACGCTGACCGGAGAGATCTTCAAGAATGCGGGAAAACGATCCGCGGTTGTCGGCAACATCGGCCTTCCGGTCTCTCATTATGTCGCCGATGCCAAGAAGGGGGATGTGTTCGTCACGGAAATCTCGGCTTTCCAGCTCGACGGGATCAAGAAGTTCGAGCCGAAAGGGGCGCTTGTGCTCAACATTACCCCCGATCACCTGGACCGTTATCAGGTCATGGAGAACTATATTAACGCGAAGAGGCGCATCAGCATGAACCAGACCGCGGATGATTTTATCGTTCTCAATCAGGATGATGACGTGGTCAGGGAATTTGCCAAAGACCAGCCGGTGGAAAAGCTCTTTATCAGCACAAAGGGGCCGGTGAAGAAGGGCGCCTACTATCAGGACGGAGAACTTTACCTGGTGGATGAACACGGCGACATCCCGCTGATTTCAGAAGAAGAGCTGGGGATCAAAGGCATTCACAATGTTCAGAACGCGCTTGGCGCTTCCGCCTTATCCTATTTCTACGGAATTCCGCTGGATGTGATCCGCGACACGCTCAAAGCCTTCAAAGGCGTGGAACACCGCCAGGAATATGTCACGACGAAGAACGGCGTGCGCTACGTGAACGATTCAAAGGCCACCAACACCGACGCGGCCATTATCGCGCTCAACGCGATGACCACACCGGTCGTGCTCATCGCAGGCGGTTATGACAAGCATGAGGACTATACGAAGTTTATCAAGAAAGCCAAAGAGAAAGTTCATACCCTGGTGCTTCTTGGACAGACCGCGGACGACATCGAAGCGTGCGCGAGAGAAAACGGCTTTGACCAGATTGAGCGCGCGGCCACCTTTGAAGAAGCCGTCCGGNNAAGGCCGCCAATCCGGGAGACACCGTTCTCCTGAGCCCGGCCTGCGCAAGCTGGGGGATGTTTGACAATTATGAGGTAAGAGGAGATGAATTCAAGCAGCTCGCGAGAAACCTCCAGGACTGCGAATAAAGATAACAGGAGAAGGGTGCGCCCGGGAGCGGGGCAGGGGAGACCGGCTGCGGTGAAGAAACCCCGCGCAGG
>DLOL01000071.1:0-9033 GCA_002478485.1 Eubacteriaceae bacterium UBA7485
AACACTGAACACGGAGGCTATGACACTTTTTTATAGTGCGACAGCCCCTTTTTCATGCTTTCTCTTCCTTTTTCTTAAGTTCTTCTTCGATATATTTGACAATTTCTTCCTTGCCGACGCGATTTACTCCAGAATGCTCGATATCAAACCCCGGATCTACTTCATATCCGAGATTTTCGGTCATAACTGCAGCAACTCTGGCACGGCAAAATGTTCCTTGACACCATCCCATGCCTGCTCTTGTTCTTCTCTTAACTCCGTCTAGGGTAGTAACCGGAATTCCGCGATTCATAGCATCATCAATTTGCGCTCTTGAGACCTGTTCACAGCGGCATACGAAGCAGTTCGGATCAGATAATGGAAGGGAAACATACTGAGAGGCTTCTTTTTGCGGAATCAGTTGTGTCTTTCTTTTAATGATCGGTGCTCTATAGGGATCAAAATCTTCATTCTGAATAAGTTTAAGACCAGCTTTCGGAAGAATTTCATGGACAACCATATCTGCAATTGCCGGTGATGAGGTAAGTCCTGGAGATTGAATACCTGCACAGTTGATAAATCCAGGGACTTTTTTACTTTCTTCAATAATGAAGTCATCTGTACTCGAAACAGCACGAACGCCAGTGAAGCTTCTGATGAACTGTTTGATGTTGAGTTTATCGGTGGTATGCAGAGCTTGTTCGTAGATATTTAAAAGTCTTTCCCTGNNTGAGGTCGTCACAAGTGATGAATGTGTATCTTTATCTGCGAAGTTTTCGTTAATAGCGTCCGGACCCAGAAGCAAGTTTCCATGGTAAGTCGGTGTAACTAAGATCCCTTTTCCCATTTTTGTCGGCATCTGGAAAAGAACGTTATTCACGAGTTCTCCTGATCCTCTAACCATCAGAAGATATTCTCCGGAACGTGGCGTGATCGTAAAGCTCGCATCTCCTGCTAATGCTGAAATTTTATCCGAATTAACACCTGCGCAATTAATTACGTATTTAGCAGGGAAAACTCTTTCATCACTTGTGACGACCTCAAACCCGTCTTCAGTCTTATTGATTGCTTCAACAGGGCTTTCAAGGAAGAGTTCCACACCGTTATGAATGGCGTTTTCCATCATAGCAATCGCCATTTCGTACGGAGAGGTTACTCCTGCGCCTTTACAGTAAAGGGCATATTTCACATCAGGATTGATGTTTGGCTCCATTTCAAGAATCTGATCGTGTTCAATGATTTCAAGATCATCGAGACCATTTAATTTTCCGTTCTCTAAAAGGTTTTCAAGTTCCTTTTTTTGGTCTTCGGTGTAAGCGAGGACCAAAGATCCGATCGGATCAAATCCGAAGTTGAGCTCTTCATTGAGCTTTTCATACTGCTTTCTACCTTTGTAGCAAAGACGCCCTTTGAGCTTGGAGTGAGATTCGGCATAGCCCCCGTGCACGATAGCTGAATTGGCTTTGGTGGCTCCCATTCCGATATCTACTTGTTCTTCAAGAACAGCTGTCTTGACTTTGTATTTGCTCAGTTCGCGAGCAATGCTCGTCCCGACGATTCCGGCGCCAATGATCACAACGTCAAAATTCTGATTCTCCATAACTTGTCCTTTCCTGTGTTCCTACATCCGGCTGAAGAGAGAAACAGCCTTATATTCTTTCTAGATTATCCAATGACTTGGGGTAAGAATCAGGAGAACAAATAATAAATTAAAACAATTACATCTGGATAAAAATTTATAGGACTCTTTTTAAAAAATTATCCTGTAGATGAAGGAAACAGGGAAGGAGGGGAAATGGCAGCAGTCAGACCTGTTTATCAAATTGTCACGGATCCGAATGATCCGAATTTTTATCATGCGGTTGATATAGAATTTCGCTGGTTTCCAGGGCTTTCCACGATTCAGCGCCGAAGATCCATTGTGAGCCTTCAACGAGCTTACATGGAAGAATATCCAGAATCAAATGTTATTGAGGTCACGACCAAATCTTTGAACCATATTGGAGAACAGTTCAGTCCGTTTTATTTAACAGTAAAACTTCCCGATGGACAGTGGAAGCCAGTTGAAACTGTGTATCATGCCTGTAAAGTATATGAAAAAGGTGGACCATTTTTAGATATTCTGGAAAAAGAGCCTGGACATGCGAGAAAGGATGAAAGACGCTATAAGAATGGAGAATTAATCGGATTTCAATTTGGGAATAAGACTTTTCCGGCTGATCCTCCGACATATTTCTTCACCTGGCTCTATATTACAGCTCTTACCGAGCACCCGGATCAAGCGAAGATTCTTCTTGATTATGATGCGTTTACAGATATTCTCTTTAATCCGAAAAAAGGAAAAGTAAATCAAGCGATGGCCTGCGCCATCTATGTTTCGCTTGTCAAACGCGGATTATTGGAGGATGCAATGAGCTCTCCTGAATCTTACCGGAAGATTGTTTTTCCCAACAGTTTATTAATAGAAAAGTAGAAGCCGCTCATGAAAGCGGCTCTTTTTTCAGAGCAGAGTCTAAATCTATGATTTTCTTAAAGGCGGTTGGGATAGAGAGCTTCTCCAATTCTGAGATTTTCACGGCACTGATTTTCAAATCCTTAAAATAGGCCGTATACGGAGTTAGATTTGCAGTATGAATTTTTCTAACTTCGCTCTCCCAGATGATATGCGAAAATACATGCTGACTCTTTCCTAACAAACACGAAGAGTCCCCTGAAATGGCTTCTAAGGGCGTTTTCTTTTCTGTGATTGGAAAACCATTCATCGAAGATAGAAGTCCCGTTTCAGGGCGTTTTTCAAGCAGAATCGACTCACCATCCGTGATAATCCAGACGATTTGCTCAACTTTCTTTGGCTTTTTCTTTTTTCCTTTAACCGGTATGGAATCAGTAAGCCCTTTCTGATGTGCAAGGCACCAATTCTTTACAGGGCAGATCATGCATTTTGGATTTTTCGGCAGGCAAATTAAGGCCCCAAGCTCCATTAGGCTTTCTGTATAGTCCCCGCGTGATTCCGGTATAGTCTCTTCGATTTCCTTTTTCAGAAGAGTTCGTGTCGACATCTTTGAGATGTCTAGCTCAGAAGCATAGACCCTCGACATGACTCGGAGCACATTACCGTCTACCGCGGCGTAAGGCTGGTTGTACGCAATACTCATGACAGCGCCTGCTGTGTAGGCTCCTATTCCTGGAAGCGCAATCAGCTCCTCATATGTGGATGGAAAGTGATCCAAACTTTGAATGATCTTTGCGGCTTTGTGAAGGTTTCTGGCTCTTGAATAATATCCCAGCCCCTCCCAGGCTTTCACTACGGATTCTTCCGGTGCTGAAGCTAAAGTTTCAACGTCCGGAAAACGTGTAATAAAACGGTCAAAATAAGGCAGAAGGGTCTCAATTCTTGTTTGCTGCGCCATAATTTCGCTGACGAGAATTTTATAAGCATCCTTTTCCTCTCTGAATGAAAGGGATCTTTTATTTGCTGAGAACCAGTCGAGAAGGGCTCTATTGACGTATTCCGACTTTTTTTCGTTGATAAATTCCATACTCATGAATTCTAATTATACTATATGGAAGCTTGCACGCATGTGCGCCAAAAGTGTCTGAAAAGGTTTGTAGATATTAAATCGCTTTTTAGAATTAACAATAAGTTGGATAATGTATACAATAGAGACAGTTATTTGAAATCATAACCTAATTACAAGGAGTAGAGAATGGAAATCTCATTTACACAAAGAGAGCCGCTCAAGGAAAAACCGGACCAGAACTCCCTGGTTTTCGGCCATGAGTTTACCGATCATATGTTCGTTATGGACTATAATGAAGAAAATGGTTGGCATGACGCAAGAATCGTGCCCTATGGTCCGATCGAACTTTCACCAGCTGCCATGGTTCTTCATTACGCGCAAGAAGTTTTTGAAGGTTTAAAGGCGTACAGAAAACCTGATGGTTCTGTTCAGTTCTTCCGTCCGTCCGAAAACTTTGCCCGTCTGAATCGTTCAAATGAAAGGATGTGTATTCCGCCAATTGATCCGGATGATGCGATGCAGGCGCTTAACGAACTGGTCAAGGTTGATAAGGACTGGGTTCCAGATGCGCCGGGCACCAGCCTTTACGTCCGTCCTTTTGTGATCGCAACGGACCCATTCATCGGGGTACGTCCATCCCATACCTATCAGTTTTACATTATCCTAAGTCCGGTTGGATCTTATTATCCGAGAGGACTTGAACCTGCTAGAATGCACATCGAAAACCGCTACGCTAGAACGGTGAGAGGCGGTACAGGAGAAGTAAAATGCGGGGGAAACTACGCAGCAAGCTTGGCTTCTCAAGTGAAGGCGCATGAAAACGGCTTTGAGCAAACACTTTGGCTGGATGGAAATGAAAATAAGTACATCGAAGAAGTCGGCACCTCGAATTTCTTCTTTAAGGCTGACGGTAAATTCTACACTCCAGCCCTGGTTGGAACCATTCTTCCGGGGATTACAAGAAAATCTGTCATTGAACTTCTAAAGCACTGGGGGGAAGAGGTCATTGAAAAACGCATCACGATTGATGAATTTGTCGACCTCTACCATCAGGGAAAAATTGAAGAAGTCTTCGGAACAGGAACAGCTGCCGTCATCTCTCCGATCGGAGAACTTGAATACGCAGGAGAAAAGATGGTCTTCAATAATGGTGAAATAGGACCTTACAGTCAAAAACTGTATGATTCGCTCTTTGGTATGCAGTCCGGTCATCTGCCCGATGAAATGGGCTGGATGGTTCCGCTTGACGAGTAAGTAAAAGCGCCTGAACGGGCGCTTTTTTCATGATTAAAGATCGAATCGTAAAACAACGTTAAATATATTATTCAATCCTAAAAATAAAGATTTTCAATAAAAATTGATTGATTTTGGTCATGGGACAAAATTAAATCATGAGATTGAAGGCAATTATATTTATTCATAATATCTTTAGTAAATTTTTACTAAAGATCAGCGGGAGATGAAGGTTTGTTTGCTTAAAAAATAAGATGAGAAATTAAGACACAACACAATGTCAAAAAATAAAAAAAAGTCCCTAACATTAGGGACTGCATCTTTCTATAATGGCGGAGAAGGTGGGATTTGAACCCACGCACCGATTTCTCGGCCTATACCCTTAGCAGGGGCACCTCTTACAGCCACTTGAGTACTTCTCCATAAAAAATGGCCGAGAGAGTGGGATTCGAACCCACGTGGGTTTGCACCCAAACGGTTTTCAAGACCGCCTCGTTATGACCACTTCGATATCTCTCGACAACAATAGCTATTATACGGGAATAAGGGGCTTGATGTCAACTAACAGACGGAAAATTCTTATACGTTTAAAAAGCAAGAGGTTCAGGCCCCTCTTGCTTCTAAAACTTCGCCTGCTGTATAGCCTAGTTTGAATACTTCTGCCTTTACAGCTCCTGTATCAATCGGTGTTTTAGCTCTCAGCGTTAACGTGCCGGAAGCAAGATCGACTTTTGAGATGCGGCTTTCATCTGCGTTAAAGCCGTTTTCAATTTTAGCCGCGCAGTTTTTGCAGTGCATTCCCTTAACCTTCATTTTTAAGAGGTAAGGGTAGTTGTCGAGATCAACGTTTTTACGCTTGATCCGTTTTACTTTCTCCTCTCCCGTACCGCAGCAACCGCTTTGAAGCTTTTTCTTGTAGGTGAAAGCGGTGTAGACGATAATGAGAGCAAGGATCAGAATAATTATGATGTTTGCCATACCATACCTCCAGCCTGATTATATCATCATGAGTTAGGAAAGTCTAATTTAAGGCAGGATAAAGGTGTGCGACAGAAAGGAAGGATCGATGCAGTATACGCTTGAAAATGACTTGTTAACGCTTTCCGTGGACGAGAACGGTGCGGAAATGGTCAGCCTGAAACGGGCTGATGGAGAGGAAATGATCTGGAGTGGCGACCCTGCCTACTGGGGACGGCATGCGCCGGTCCTCTTTCCTCAAGTAGGGCGTCATTTTAAGGACCGATTTCGAGTTAATGGAAAAGAATACCGCTCCTCCCAACATGGTTTTGCACGGGATATGAAATTCGATCTGGTATCTCACGAAGACGATTCACTGACGTTCAGTCTTTGTTCGGACAGCAGCACACTGCAGGCATATCCGTTTCCGTTTGAACTTTTAATCACTTACACGTTAAAGGACGACTCGGTCTTCATCGACTGGGAAGTCAGAAACACGGGAGAAGAGGAGATGTATTTTGGGATCGGCGCCCATCCCGCCTTTCTTCTTCCAGGCGGAAAAGAAGGATATGCGATTCGACTGAAGCAAGAACCTCTAAGCTATAAGCGTCTTTCGAATGGATGTGTTCTTAAAGAGTCCCATCCGCTCGCGCTTACCAAAGAAGGGCTTCTAATGCTGAACGATACGCTCTTTGAAAACGATGCGCTTGTGTTTGACGGGGGCCAGATAGAAGAGGCAGCGGTTCTTGATCCGGAAGGCAAGACGAGGGTTCTTGTCAAGTCGGAAGGATTTCCTTACTACGGTATCTGGTCAGTTCCCGGGGCTTCCTTTGTCTGTCTGGAACCCTGGGCAAGCCGAACGGACAACGTCGGTTTCACGGGAGAGCTGAAGGAAAAAGATAGTGTAATTACCTTGAAGGCGGGTAATAGTTTCAATAAGCAGTATCAGATCCAAGTCCCTCAAGACTAGGACGCCTCAACTGTCCTGCGAGGCATACTGTCCATTATTCAGCTAGAGTTTCAATACTGTTCCGGAAACTTGAATTCGCTTGTATAATCTTTTGTCGAAAAACGTCGTGTTTCTTAAGCCGTGCACGACGTTTTTTTATGATATAACTTATAGCCATGAACCGATTTTTGCTCATATATTAATGGAGACACCCTTATATAAGCTTTCAGGCGTTAAGTCAAAAAAGTGAATTCAGGTAAAAATTTAACCGGTTTTCGACCAGTTTTCCCACTTTCTATTATTTCAATACAATGAGAGTTGATTTATAATGACTTAAACAGACTATCCTTTCAGGAGTCCCACTCATGGCAAATAAACCAGTGACAATAACAGAAAAGACATTTTGAAGTGAGAACTATGAAAAAAGATACTAAAAAAACATTGCAATCCTACACGTACATGACATCTCTTGGACCAATTACACTGACGGAGGAAGACGGATATATTACAGAGTGCATGTTTGGAAATTTTGGTTATTATGATGCAAACACAGACCTGACGGATGAAGCCTTTGCGCAAATCGAAGAGTATCTGGCAGGTAAAAGAGAAAAATTTGACCTTCCTCTCAATCAGGAGGGATCTGACTTTGATCAGGAGATCTGGAAGATTCTCAGAAATATTCCCTTTGGTGAAAAACGCACATATGCTGAAATTGCCAAAGAGCTCGGAAGGCCTTCAGCCGCCAGAGCCGTGGGTAATGCTTGCGGGCGAAACAGAATCGCGATTATTATACCTTGCCACAGGGCTGTTCGCAGTGATGGGACAATCGGGGGATACGCCTGGGGGCCAGAAAGAAAGAGAAAACTTCTGGATATTGAAGAACGGTATAAAAAGAACTGATTAGATTGGAAGACGGATGAACCACACACCTGAGCAGGAGACGATCGCACAGGAGCTATCGCTCTCCGTCGACAAAGTGGAGAACACCATCAAGCTGATTGATGAGGGAAACACAGTTCCGTTCATTGCCCGCTACAGAAAAGATGTGACGGGCGGAATGAGCGATGACGTTTTGAGAGAGTTTTCTGCAAGGCTTGATTATTTGAGAAAGCTTCATAACCGGCTCGATGAAATCGAGAATTCGATTGTGGAGCAGGGAAAAATGACGGATGAAGTCATGAAGAATCTGGCTGCCTGCACCACCCTGCAGGATGCCGAAACAGTTTATCTCCCGTTTAAGAGAAAGAAACGGACTCGTGCGATGGTAGCGCGGGAAAAGGGACTGGAGCCTTTGGCTCAGCTGATTCTTGACAAGTCGGATGATGAAGAGATCCTCTCTCAGGCAGAAGCTTTCATTGACCCTGAAAACGGAGTCGAAGATGTTGAGGAGGCGGTTTCAGGTGCAAAAGATATTGTAGCTGAAGTTATCTCTGAAGACCTGAACATCAGAAAGAACATCAAAGACGTCCTCAAGGCCAGTGCGGTCTTGAAGACAGCTGTGACAAAGGAATTTCGTGACGAGCAGACAGAATTCATGGATTATTATGAATTCTCCGAACCAGTTGGAAAAATTCCCGGACACCGCGTCCTCGCAGTTAATCGCGGGGAGAAAAAAGGCGTGCTGAGCGTTAAAATCGAATGTCCGGGCGATCTTGAATACAGAGAAGAGAGAAAAGAGCGCAGACCATCAAAACAAGACAGAAAGCATTCAGGTCTGGCAGCGTTAGACTGGATCATCAATCCGAATAAGAGCGTCATCCTGAAAGAGACGCTTGAAGATGCGTATAAACGACTGATTTTTCCTTCTCTTGAGCGGGAAATCCGTTCAGATCTGAAGGAAGCAGCTGAAGAGAGCGCAATTAAGACGTTTGGAATCAATTTGAAAAAACTGCTTCTTCAATATCCGATCAAAGGAAAAACGACAATGGGCTTTGACCCGGGCTTTAAGAATGGCTGCAAGATTGCTGTACTGGATCCGATGGGGAAATTTGTCGACAGTGCAATTGTAAAACCTCCATTTGCCGGCAAAAAGTCGGATGAAGCTGAGAAAAAAGTTCTCTCCATGATTGAGAAGGATAAAGTCGATATTATTGCGCTTGGAAACGGAACGGCGTCAAGAGAATCGGAAGCTTTTATTGCTGATCTGATTAAGAAAACGGACCGTAATGTTTCCTATTTGATTGTGAATGAAGCCGGCGCTTCAATCTATTCGGCTTCCAAGCTTGCGGCTGAAGAGTATCCTGAACTTGACGTGTCAATTCGCGGAGCCATTTCCATTGCGGGAAGGCTGCAGGATCCACTCTCTGAACTGATCAAAATCGAGCCCCAGCACATCGGAGTGGGACAGTACCAGCATGATGTGGACCAGAAAGCGTTCCGTTTCCAAGCGCAATA
>DLOL01000071.1:9038-11402 GCA_002478485.1 Eubacteriaceae bacterium UBA7485
GCGTCGGAGCCGATATCAACCGCGCAAGTGCTGTGCTTCTTTCAAGAGTCTCCGGGATCTCCAAGTCAAGTGCAAAGAACATTGTGTCTTACCGGGAAGAGAACGGAGCGTTTAAAACCAAAGAAGAACTCAAAAAAGTCAGGGGTATCGGAGAGAAAGCCTACATGCAGTGCGCAGGCTTTGCCCGCGTGGAGAATGCAGAAGATGTGCTTGACCGCACTGGCATTCATCCGGAATCTTACGAACTGACTAGAAAGCTGATCAAAGCTTTCAAAATGAAAAACGAAGACTTTATCGAACACCCGAAAGCGACGGCGGAGAAGCTTGAGAGAGTCAACATTAAAAAAGTCTGCGACTATTTTGGCGCGGGTCGGCATACGGTTAGGGACATCCTGGAAGAGCTTAAGAAGCCTGGTTACGACCCACGAATGAAACATGAACCGCCAAAGCTCAAGTCCGACGTTCTTTCGATTGAAGACCTCAAACCCGGCATGGAGCTGATGGGCACAGTTAGAAATGTTGTGGATTTTGGCGCTTTTGTGGATATCGGGGTCCATCAGGATGGACTGGTTCACATCTCGCGCATGTCAAAGGACTTTATCAAGCACCCGTCAAATCTCCTCTCCGTGGGAGATGTCGTTAAAGTAACGGTGGTTGAGGCGGATGCGTCAAGAAAGCGCATCGGACTGTCTATGATTGAATCATAAAAGAAAGCGGCCTGAAGCCGCTTCTTATCTTATAAACNNCGCGCGTTCAGCCCCTTTAACAATTCATATATGGTGCGCCCGAGCAGATTCGAACTGCTGGCACATAGCTTCGGAGACTATTGCTCTATCCACCTGAGCTACGGGCGCATCTTTAGTTATTATACACGATAAATGAGAAAAAGGAAAGAAATATAAAGCCGCCCGGGGTCGGCAGTCCCAGACGGCTTTTCTCCGAGGTGACGGAGATAAAAGACTGGGTTAAACATCAAATGGGATAAGTTGGTATTGAAATCCCGGACCTCAAGAGGAGAAGTGCCCAGTCCGCGCGCAAAACGCGGCGTTCGGCTGCCTGGGCGGAGGCCGGTTCTTAATACTCTATAAACCGTAGATCTTAAGAATCAACTCCTGAGCCATGTTTTCTGGCTTGATGATTTCATCCGCTCTACCTTCCCGCGCGAGCAGTGGATCTAAAGCGGCATTTCATCTTACAGCTGCGATTACAGCAAAGGTCTCTCACCTTTTTCCGTGGAACAGGATCATTCAATATTTAACTTACTTTCATCTTACCAGCACAATGGAGTGTTTTAAAGGGGAGAAATCAAAAAACCCCGGAAGGCCGGGGCTTTCGTTACTGGACAGTAATCTGGAGCGTATAGGTTTGGGAATCCGTTTTTGCGGTGAGAACCGCCTCTCCCTTTTTGATGCCGGTCAGTGTAGCGCTCGATCCCTGAATAGACCCGCGCACGCTGTCTCCGGTCAGATACAGCTCTTTTAGAGGATCCTGGGTGGAGACGATCACCTCGCGTGTCTCACCCGTGCTTAAAGACAGGGAAGAGCCGGTTGAAAAAGGCGGGGCTGTGCTGTGGTTTCCGTCACAGGTCTGGACGGCTCCTTCTTTATAGGCTTCCAGTTTTCCATAATCTCCTTCGTACTCGATCCCGGCCACTTTTCGAATCTTGGAGAGGTCAAGGACGGCTCCCCGTTCGCTCTCACACCCGTCCTGCGAAAGAAGCTTGCTTGACGAGCACACATCAGCTTCCTTGTGAAGATCGTCTTTCTCCCTGGGCTGATTGTTGGTGGAGAAGTACTCTTTTCCTTTCTGGCTTCCTCTAACATCGAGCTCGGTAAGTTCGGTTGGAAGTTTTCCGCTCGCACGGTCAATCTCCACTTCAACAATCCCGGCGGGTTTTTTAAAAGTGGAGTTTTTGACGGGCAGGTCATTCATGACGGCTTCGAACATGCCTGCAGGGCCGGGTTTGTCGCCTCCGAAGATGCCGATTTCAAGGCTGTAGTCACCCTGGTCGGTCTGGACGAGATTTTCGTCGTAACCGTACCAGACAGAAAGCGAGTAATCCGGAGAATATCCGCAGAACCAGGCATGAACGTTGTTGTCGGTCGTCCCGGTTTTACCGGCCAGTTCGGTCTTTGAGGAAGAGATATTCGTCGAGCCTCCGCTGATTACATCTTTCATGGCCTGCGTGAGCAGATAACAAGTCTCTTCCTGGAACACGCGCTCCTCTTCCGGCTCTTTCTCAAGAATCACCTGTCCCTCCCGGTCGACGACTTTTGTGTAGAAATAAGGCTTTACATATTTTCCGCCTCTTGCAAGTGCCGCATAGGCAGCACTCATATCCACGCTCGTCTGTCCTGTATGATA
>DLOL01000071.1:11407-22570 GCA_002478485.1 Eubacteriaceae bacterium UBA7485
GTCAGTGTCTTCAGCATCGAGGATGAGCCCGAGCTTTTTGGCATAATCCGCGCAGGTGGAGATTCCGGTTTCCGCCACAACCTGTGCAGCGACCGTGTTGACAGACTGTGCAAGCGCCTGCCTCACGCTCATCGGTCCTTCATAGGTTTCTGTCGCATTGTTCGGCCTCCATCCGTTCCAGCTGATCTTCGTATCATTGTAGACGGTGGCAAGTGTGATTTTTCCGGTATCAAGCCCCGGACCGTAAGCCGTGATGGGCTTTGTGGTGGAACCCGTCGGGAAAGGCCTCCGCGCGCGGTTGATGGACAGAGACTGCTTCTCTCCGCGCCCCCCTACAATTCCGCTGACAGCTCCCGTCTCATTGTCGATCAGGGTCATGCCGACCTGGGGAATATAGTCTTTTCCCGTTAAATTGGAAACTTCATAGGCCTGCCAGGACTGGGATGGAAAGAGCGTGTTGTCTTCCGCATTCTCTTCGAGGACACCCTGAAGGGAAGGATCCACCGTGGAGTAGATCTTAAGACCGGCTGTCTGCAGATAGTCGGCTGCAGCGTAATCCGAAGTGCAGANNTTAGCGCTGTAGCCGTATTTATCCATGAGGTCGTTAAGAACTTCTTCGTACACAGCGTCCGTAAAGTAGGAGTAAGTCGGTGTGAGGTTGACATAGGTCAGGCCCGCATTGGCGTCAAGTGAAGCTTTTGCGTCCTGATAAGCGGCTTCGTCAATATATCCCTGCGAAAGAAGCTCGCTGAGAACAATGCCGGCCCGCGCCCGGTTCTCGTCTGAAAGGCGGATCGATCCGTCTGCACTTCGGATTACGCTGCCGTTTTGGTCATAGGAATAAGGATCATAGTAGACCGGGGATTTTGCGATAGCAGCGAGCACGCAGCACTGTGCGGTGTCAAGGTCCTTTGGCTCCTTGTCAAAATACATGTTGCTAGCCGCGCAAACCCCGTATACACCTCCCAAATTGATCTTGTTCAGGTAGGCTTCCAGAATCTGATCCTTCGTCCACACTTTCTCCAGGCGCGTGGCCAGGATGATCTCGCTGAATTTTCTCTGAATGCTCCGCTCCGATGAAAGCTGCGTCAGCTTGATCAGCTGCTGCGTGATGGTGGATCCTCCGACTCCGTCCAGATTTCCGGTGGAGGCCACGCCGAGCAGGGCGCGGCCAAGCCCCCTTGCGTCCACGCCGCTGTGCTGGTAAAAACGCTTGTCTTCAATGGCGATAAACGCGCTTCTCAATATCGGCGGAATTTCCGTAATCGTAGTCGCTTCCCGGAGCTCCGTTCCTTGCAGGGCCTGATAGCTCTCTCCGCTTTTATCGAGAATGACGGAGTTTTGGACGTAGGAAAACGCGTCCATATTAAGAGGCGGTGTATTAGTATAAAGATAGGCGCCCACTGCAAGAGCAAGTGCCAGAAGCGCGAAGAGAAAACAGAGAATGATTCCTCCCAGCCTTGATTTTTTCGGCTGGTGTGCGGTGTTGGTCTGCTGTTCTGTTTTCATAACTCTATCATATCGGATTTAAATCATGAAAAGGGGCGCAAGAAAAAGAATTTCATGAAAATGATAAATATACCCAGAAAAGAATGAGGTAAGAGATGGCCTTAAAGAAAACAGTTATCGAGTCGCTTGAAGAACTCAAATCCTATAAACCGGACACCCTTTTTGATCCGGAGCTGATCGCACGAATGATCGAGATCACCAATCAGTCGGGAAAGGAAGTCATCGTCTATCAGGACCTACAGGGGTCGCTGCTTGATGCGGAGATCGGGGAGAAAACCCGGGCGCAAGCTTCGCTTCCCAATGACCTTTTGCGGATGGCGGGCATCCGCAACCTTGCCATTCTTCACACACATCCCGGAGGAAACCCGAACCTTTCAGAAAACGACCTTTCCGTCTCGCTGATCCAGAGACCTGCGGTGATGGCCGCGTTCAGCGCGGACCCTGAAAGACCGCAGGCGGGNNCTATGAGGACGGGGAGCTTCTCTACAGGCCGGAGATCCTGCCGCTTGAAAACCTTCAGGACCGAACGGGCCAGATCCGGGAGAATCGAAATCTTGTCAACAAGAATTTTCGCCTATCCTCCCAGCTTCAGGAAGAAGACGATACGGAGCGCGCGGTTCTCATCGGCGTGGACAGCGGAGAGAGTACGGTGGACTTTGACACGTCCATGAAGGAGCTTGAGCTCCTTTCACAGACAGCGGGAGCGGAGGTGCTGACATCACTTACGCAGAAACTGGACAAGCCCAAGAGCGGAACCTATTTCGGCGAAGGAAAGATCGCGCAGATGCGCGACTTGATTCAGAACACCGGGGCCAACCTGATTATCGCAAACGACGAGCTCGCTCCCGCCCAAATCCAAACGCTTGAAGCGGCGGGAGGTGTGAAAGTGATCGACCGCACCCAGCTGATCCTGGACATTTTTGCCGATCACGCGGTCAGTGCGGAAGGGAGAATCCAGGTGGAGCTTGCCCAGCAGCGTTACCGGCTCTCCCGGCTCAGAGGGCTTGGACAGGTGCTCTCGAGAACAGGCGGGGGGATTGGAACCCGGGGGCCGGGCGAAAAGAAGCTTGAGACGGATCGAAGAAGAATCCTCTCCACTCTCCATGATTTGGAGAAAAAACTTGAACGGATCGAGAAAAATCATGACACGACTGCAAGGGAGAGAAAGAGGAACGACGAGCAGGTGGTCTCCTTAGTCGGCTACACCAACGCGGGGAAGAGCACGCTCTTCAACCGGCTCACCGACGCGGGAGTCCAGGAGAAAAACGCATTATTCGTTACGCTCGACTCCACCGTGAGAAAATCCAGGGAAAAGCCGTATCTTCTCAGCGATACGGTTGGCTTTATTGACAAGCTTCCCCACCAGCTTGTCCGCGCGTTCAAGACGACTCTCCAGGAGGCAAGGGACGCAAGCGTGCTTCTCTTTGTCATCGATGCGGCAGATCCCGATCACAGGGAAAGGGAAGAAGTGGTCGAGTCTGTGCTCAAGGAGATTGGGTGCGCGGGAGGTGACGTGAAGCGCATCTATGTCTACAACAAAATTGATCTCCTGTCCGAGGAGGACAGAGAGAAGATTCTTAACAGCGCGGCAAAGGCCGGCCGGCACGCGGCGGCGATTTCAGCCAAAACCGGCGAGGGCGTGCCGGCCCTTCTTGATCAAATCGACACGCTCCTCCATGAGGGAAAAGCCGAAGTCCGGCTCGTCATTCCCTATGAACGGGGCGATCTTCTTCCCAAGCTTCACAAGCAGGCTGAGATTTTAAGCCAGGAGCACGGCTATGAAGGGACAGTGCTTCAAGTGAGGATTGACAAAGACAAGCTGAAAGCCTATGCCGCATTCACAGACAATTATGAAAACTGAAGAGAATTTCATCACGGTGGCATCGCCCGTTGAGACAGAGGAGATTATTAAGAAAAGCCGCTTTATCACAAGAGTCTATCCGGTGGAAGATGAGGGGGAGATCGAAAGGATTCTGAAGGAAAACAGAAAAGAGCATTATAAAGCCACGCATGTCTGTTCGGCTTGGGTGCTTAATACAAAGCCTGAGCGCATGAAGGCTTCTGACGACGGAGAGCCTTCCGGAACAGCGGGCCGCCCGATTCTAGATGTGATCCTGAACCGGGAAATTAAAAATGTGCTGGTTGTCGTTATCCGCTATTTCGGCGGGATCAAGCTCGGGGCCGGAGGCTTGGTGCGCGCTTANNCAACGCGCTTATTCAGGCGGAGCTGCGGCCGCGCTGAGCAAAGCCCCTCTGGTCCGCGAGGAGAAAATCAGGCGCGTGGAAGTGCAGACCGAGTACAGCTTTTACCAGGGTCTTCTCAATGACTTGAAGGAAGCCGGCCTCACCCCTGCGGAGGAAGCGTTCAGTGATGTGGTAGCGCTGATCTTTGAAATACCGGACGGGCTTGAAGAGAAGTTTGAAGCGCGTGTGCGCGACTTCACAAATGACAACTACATCCTTTCCGTTGAAGCCCCCACCTTTATGAAAAGGCCTTACATGGGAGAGACCATCTCCCTTTAGCCGGTCGCACTTTCTGGGTATTTTAAAAACAGTTTTGTCTTTAAAAAGTTATGATAAAATAAAGAATCGAGTAAACTTAACCACAGGAGGCCCCCATGTCAGGACATAGTAAATGGGCAAACATAAAAAATAAAAAAGGAAAGACCGATGCAGCGCGGGGTAAGATCTTTACCAAGATGGCCAAGTATATTGCCGTGGCCAGCCGGGAAGGCGGACCGGACCCGGAAATGAACGCCAAGCTCCGCGACGCCATTGCCAAAGCCAAGGCGCAGAACATGCCGAATGACAATATCGACCGCGCCATTAAAAAGGGAGCGGGAGAGCTCACCGGCGCAAACTATGAAGAAATCACCTACGAAGGCTACGGTCCGGGGGGTGTGGCTGTCATTGTCAATGCGCTGACCGACAACAAGAACCGAACCGCCGCGGATGTAAGACACGCTTTTGACAAAAACGGCGGAAATCTCGGAACAAACGGTTGTGTATCGTTCCTCTTCACAAAAAATGGGAAAATTCTATTAGAAGACGAAAGTCTTGATGAAGATGAAGTCATGATGACGGCGCTTGACGCGGGAGCGGAAGATGTCGAGCCGGTTGAAGGCGGCTTTGAGATCACGACGGCTCCTGAAGATTTTGCCGCGGTCATGGACGCGTTAAACGCAGCGGGCATTACGCCTGCCAGCGGTGAAGTTGCGATGATCCCGTCTACCCAGACCTCCCTGTCCGATGAGGATGTCAAGCGCATGGAAAAGATGCTTGAGATGTTTGATGATAATGATGATGTGCAGGAAGTCTGGCATAACTGGGAAGAAAGCTGATTGGTAAGATGGCAGATAACACTGTAAAGAAAAACCGGACACTTCAGTTCGTCTTATTGTACCTGTTTTTGACACTGCTCTCACTGATGCTCATGGGCTCGTTTGTCTCGGACAACGTGTATCTGAATGCATCGAGAGTCACCACGAATCCTGCGGGAGTCGTGAATGAATACGCGGCGGCCATTGGTGACGGCGTGTTCGGACAGCCGATTCCAGGCGCGAATGAATGATAAAAAACGAGGCAGTCTTGCGACTAGCCTCGTTTTCTTGTTCTCAGCCGAAGGTGAGTTTTTCAATCACGCTTTTGTAAAAGTCTGAAGGGTCTTTGAGAAAATTCCGGATGACCACATTGGCTTGGGTTGGCGTGAGCACTTCCATTTCAGTTCCGAGCAAAAGCTCCCCCCGCTCCCGGATGGAGAGTTTGACCAGATACCTTCCGTCCCGCTCCTCGTAGTTTGCGGTGGCTTGAAACTGATCGATAATCTCAGCCTTGTGCGCTTTGAGGTACTCATCAATTTTATCCTTGCAATCCTTGGAGAGGGAAGAGCGGAACGCCTTCAGGACGGCTTCTCCGTCCGTGGTGATTTGGATCTCGTCCCTCTCTTCCTCTTCAATCAGGCCGTCCTGTATGAGCTGGTGAATGCGGAGTGTAAAGCCGATCCAGTCACCGCCCGAGGTCAGGAGGACAGGGGAGAGACGCTCCCTTGATATGGGTATGCCGATTTGATGGAGGGCATATAAAAGCAGCACGCGCTGCGTGGTTTCAAAATTTTTGTCTTCTTTGGGCATAGACAGACTCTCTTATCATTATGATCATTTCTACTATTATAACCCGATTCGCTTAGATTACGGGAAATTCAATTTATGAAACGGATGAAAGACCATGGAATCAAAGAACAGTTACGAGCCATCCCGTCTTTGCAGAGAAGACGACGGTCTCGTGATCCAATCTGTCAGGCCGGACAGTCCGGGGGATGAGCTCGGGCTTGAGCCGGGTGACAGAATACTCGAGATCAACGGAAATCTCGTCTCCGATGAGCTGGACTGGATTTACCTGACCCTCGCAGACGAGCTGCTGATTGCAGTTGAGAAAAAGGACGGAGAAGTTTGGGAAGTGGATCCCGAGCTTGATGAAGACGAAGATATGGGGCTGAGCTTTGAGCAGACGCTTTCGTCAAAGACCTGCTCCAATCACTGCCTGTTCTGCTTTATTGACCAGAATCCGGAAGGAATGCGCGAGACGCTCTACATCAAGGACGACGATGAGAGGCTTTCTTTTCTCAACGGAAACTACATCACGCTGACCAATCTCGGAGAGAAGGAATTTGACAGGATCAAGAAATGGAAGATTCCGGTCAACATCTCCATTCATGCCACGCGTCCTGAAACGCGCATCAAGCTGCTCCGGAACGCCTGCGCGGGAAACATCCTTGAGAGGCTTCAGGAACTGAAGGAGGCGGGGGTTGAGATGAACGGTCAAATTGTCCTTGTTCCGGGTATTAATGATAAAAGCGAGCTTTCAAAGACGCTTGATGACCTGTCCGGACTCTATCCTGAGCTCCGCTCCGTCTCTGTCGTTCCGTTCGGAATGACAAAGTACAGGGAGGGCCTTTTCAAGGTTGCGGAAGTGGACAAAAAAGAGGCGGAGGACGTTCTTGAGAGAATCGCGCGCGTGCAGGACCACATGCTCCGAGCGCACGGAACACGCTTTGTCTTTCCGTCGGACGAGTTTTTCCTGACAGCGGAAGAAGAGCTTCCCGATTCTTCCTGGTATGAAGGATTCCCGCAGCTTGAAAACGGCGTGGGCATGCTGACCGATTTTATGGATGAGGCGCGAAGAAGAATGACGGAGCTTCAGGGAAAGGCGCCTGAAAAGTCCGCGCTCATCATTACCGGAAAACTTGCGGGAGACTCCATCGAAATGGTCCTGCGAAAAGCCAGGAAGCAGTGGAGGCAGAGCGCGGGACTTGAAGATGAGGTTCTCAGGATCAACAATGATTTTTACGGGGAGAAGATCACCGTCTCCGGCCTCGTGACAGGACAGGATATTCTCGCGCAGGCAGCGCCTGTGCTTGAAAAGAAGCATTTTGACAGAGTTCTGATTCCGGATACAATGATAAAAAACGGGACGCAACTCTTTTTAGACGATTTAACAGTGCAAGATCTTGAAGAGAAGCTGGGAAGCGAAATAGTCGTGGTGCCGGCGGACGGGCGCGCTTTTGTGGACGCGCTTTATCTCGGCTAGATCTTGGTTAGGAGGAAATATGGCAAAACCGATCATCGCCGTTGTCGGCAGACCGAATGTCGGTAAATCAACATTGTTCAACAAGCTGGTTGGAGAGCGCATCGCGATTGTCGAAGACACCCCGGGGGTGACCCGGGACAGAATCATTGCGGATGCGGAATGGCTCAATCACCACTTCACGCTGATTGACACCGGCGGGATTGAACCGTATTCCAAGGACACGATTCTTCAGCAGATGAGAATCCAGGCGCAACTTGCGGTGGATATGGCCGACCTTGTGGTGCTGCTGGTCGATGCGAGAGAAGGGATGACCGCTGCGGACGAAGAAGTCGCGGATATGATCCGGAAGACCGGCAAGGACACGCTGGTCGTGGTCAATAAAGTGGATTCTCCGAATCAGAACGATGCGGTCTGGGAATTCTACAATCTCGGCCTTGGCGAGCCGATCCCGATCTCCGCAAACCAGGGTCTTGGTCTGGGCGATTTCCTCGATGAGGTCATCGCGCATGTCGAACGTTTCTATGATGAAGAAGAACAGGAAGACAACACCTTAAAAGTTGCGGTTATCGGAAAGCCGAACGCCGGAAAATCCACTCTCATCAACCGGATGATCGGGGAGAACCGTCTGATTGTCTCGGATATTCCGGGAACCACGAGGGACGCCATCGACACCACAGTTGTTCATGACGGTGTCGAGTACACCTTTATCGATACGGCGGGGCTTAGGAAAAAAAGCAAGATTTATGAAGATATTGAGCGCTACTCGATTGTCAGAGCTGTGGCCGCCGTCGATCGTGCCGATGTTGTCATCCTCCTGATTGATGCGCAGAAGGGCGTGACCGAACAGGACCAGAAAGTCGCGGGGATCGCGGCCAACCGCTTCAAGCCGACCATCATTGTCGTGAACAAGTGGGATGCGGTTGAAAAAGACACGATGACCATGGAAAAGATGAAACGCGATATCCGGGAAGAATTGAGTTTTCTTGATTTTGCTCCGATCCTCTTTATCTCGGCGCTGACCGGAAGCCGTGTCAACAAGATCTACCAGGAAATTCAGTTTGTGTACGATCAGGCGAGAAAGCGCGTGACGACCGGAAAACTCAATGAAGCGGTTATCGACTGGGTTACCATTAAGCAGCCGCCGTCCAAGAACGGAAGAAGACTGAAAATTTACTACTGCTCGCAGGTTGCAGTCAACCCGCCAACCTTTGTCATCTTTGTCAACGACGCTTCGCTGATGCACTTCTCGTACCGCCGGTATCTTGAAAATCAGATCTATAAAACATTCGATTTCTACGGGACGCCGATCCGGGTGTTTATCCGGAACCGGAAGGAAAGCGATCCGTACGAAGAATAATGAACGGGCGCATCTTGAAGGATGCGCCTTTTTATGCTCTTCAACCGGCTCTAATCCTCGGTTCAGATAGAGCAGGAAAAGGTCAAGAAATGAAATCGGCCGCTCTGGAAGGCCATGCATAAAAAAACCGGGCCAAGGAAGTCTTCCGGCCCGGCTTTATCTTCATTCTTCTTCATAGATGGCAACGGCGCGTGCGGGAAGGCCCGAAGCGCCTTCAATGTTTGGCCAGGCGATAAAGATGAGCGCGCCTTCTTCGGGAACCTGATCCAGATTCTTCAGCACTTCGACTTGAAGCTTCCCTGAATCCAGCACATAACGCTCGCAGGCGAGGTCTCCCGCTTTTTCGCATTCGACCGATGCGTCCGTATCGAGCGTTTCATGACCGTTCGCGGCGGCGTTTCTGGTTTCATAGATGTAGTGAAGCGCGTCAAGACTCCATCCGGGAAAATTCTCTCCGCCTTGCGCATCGGTTCCGGAAAGCTTTTCCATGTCCGGCCAGTTTTTAAACCAGTCGGTTCTGAGCGCGACAAAGGCGCCGTCCGGGATCGGGCCGTGCTTTTTCTCCCAGTCTTTTATGTCTTCCGCCGTCGCGGCATAGTGAACGTCATCTTTCACCTTATCGGTAATATCAATTACAACCAGGGGATAGAGCATGTTGTTCACGCCGTAAGCATCGCTGAGCTCGCGCCCTTTTACGAAATGGCCGGGAAAATCGATGTGGGTTCCAAACTGTCCGGGAAATTTAAAGGTCTGGATGACGCAATCAAGCATCGGGTTTCCCCAGTCATAGCAGACTTCCCCGAGTTCAACGGATCCTTCCGGAATTCCGCTCCAGAACGGACTTTCATTGTTCAGGCTGTGGGACAGATCCACAAACTTCAGGTTATCGAGCTGGTTCCAAAGAGAACGCATCCTTTTATCCTCCTGATTGGTAGGTTTTCCTCAGTTTACCATAAAGAAGAGAGGAGGCGCAAAAAATAAAAAAGCGAAGGGAAATCCCTTCGCTGAAGATTCAAAATGGTGCGAGAAACGGGAGTCGAACCCGTACGACCGAAGGCCACACGCCTCTGAAACGTGCTTGTCTACCTATTCCAACACTCTCGCATGTCTTGAACTCTTTAAGTATATACGAATTAAAGAATTCTGTCAATCCGAAATTTTAAGTCTGGCTGTTCCGCCGAGGACAAGATTTATAATACTTGATTTCGCGCCCTTTGTCCATTATTTTATAAATAAGTTTTTTGAAAGCAGGTTTTGATATGACACGAAAGCTGACAAGAATTGCCTTTATGATTGCCTGCTCGCTGGTTTTAAGCTGGATTGAAAGCTTTATTCCTCTGCCGCTCCCTGTTCCAGGGGCAAAGCCCGGACTCTCGAATATAGCCGTCGTGCTCACGCTCTATCTTTACGGACCCGGCGCTGCCTTTCTTGTGGACATCGGAAAAGTTCTCTTGTCCGGCTTTATGTTCGGCTCGTTAAGCTCGATTCTGTACGCGGCCTCCGGTGCGGCATTCAGCCTGATGGTGATGATTCCTCTGAGGAAATGGACCTCTCTCCACATGATCACGGTCAGCATGATGGGCGGGATTTTCCACAATATCGGCCAGCTGGCCGTCGCGGTGGCGGTTTTAAACACTCCCGCGCTGATTTACAGCTACGGACCTTTCCTTCTGGCGGCAGGGTTGACAACCGGTCTTCTTGTGGGATGGATTTCACATCTTTTGTATGGAAGGTTATATAAGTTGATTGGCTAGTAATATACCTTTTTCTGTCTATTCGACACTAATTATCCGCAAAGTCATTGAAATTATACGCCGTTTGGCGTATTTTAGATTTGTAAACGTTTAGATATTTAAGGAAATGTGGAAAGTAGAAGGGGGAAAATGCTAGGTGCGGTTATCGGAGATATCGCGGGCAGTCTTTATGAGTTTGGCCCCGCTCCGGAAAATGATTTGATGCCGCTGATAAAAGAAGATTCGACTTTCACCGACGACACCGTAATGTCCTTCGCCGTGGCCAAGGCGGTTATGGAAGGGGACAACAACTTAATGAAGACAAGAAAGAAGATGATTGAGAACATGCAGGCGCTTGGAAGAAAGTATCCAGACGCCGGCTACGGCGCGCATTTTAAACAGTGGCTCATGAGTGAGAATCCCAAACNNCAAACCCTACGGAAGCTGGGCGAACGGCGCGCCGATGCGTGTCAGCGCGATTGGATGGATGAAAGACTCTCTTGACGAGGTGGAACAGTATGCAGGACTCTCTGCATCTGTCTCTCATACGCATCCGTCGGCGGTTGCGGCCGCGCAGGCTGCGGCGGACGCGGTTTTTCTTGCAAGAGAATCTTCATCAAAACGCCATATCAGAAAATATCTGGAAGACAAGCTTGGCTATGCCTTCAGCACCGGCGTGGTTGAAGACGCAAAAAGGCGGGTCAGAGAAGACCCTGCGGAAGCGCTCAAGGCCGATTTGACGGTTCTGCTCGCGCTTGACGCTTTTTTCTCGAGCCACAGCTTTGAAGAGGCGATCGAGAAAGCGATTTTAGCAAGTCCAGACACCGACACCACTGCGGCGATTGCGGGAGCTGTGGCCGAACCGTACTACGGAATTCGTTATTCGCTCAGAAACCAGGGACTCTTAAAACTTCCGGATGATTTAAAGGAAATCTATCAAACGTTTTTATCATCTCTGTGACATCCTCCCCCACTTAA
>DLOL01000072.1:0-2004 GCA_002478485.1 Eubacteriaceae bacterium UBA7485
GTCGACGTTGAAGTCTTCCCCGATGCCGGCGCCGAAGGCCGTGATCATGGACTTTAGCGTGTCCGCGCCCAATATGCGGTCGAGTCTTGATTTTTCGACATTGAGGATCTTTCCGCGAAGCGGAAGAATCGCCTGGATGCGCGAGTCGCGGCCGGATTTTGCAGAACCGCCCGCGGAGTCTCCTTCGACGATGAAGATTTCAGACTTGGCCGGATCTTTCTCCCGGCAGTCGGCCAGTTTTCCCGGAAGGGACGTGTTGTCGAGCGCGCTCTTTCTTCTAGTCATCTCGCGCGCTTTCTTGGCCGCCGCCCGGGCCCTTGCGGCCTGCAGGGTCTTTTCGATGATGGTCTTCGCTTCCTGCGGATGCTCTTCAAGGAAGGCGGTCATCTCTTCCGCTGTGATCGATTCGACCACCGGCTTGATTTCGGGATTTCCAAGCTTGGTCTTGGTCTGCCCCTCAAACTGCGGGTCTGAAAGCTTCACGGAGACAATCGCGGTGAGCCCTTCCCGGACGTCTTCCCCGGTGAGGTTTTTGTCGCTCGCCTTGAGCATGTTGGTCTTTCGCGCATAATTGTTGATCGAGCGGGTGAGCGCGGTCTTGAATCCGTTCAAGTGCGTCCCGCCCTCTGTGGTGTTGATGTTGTTTGCGTAGGAGAGGATGTTTTCGTTGAAAGAATCCGTGTACTGAAGGGCAAGCTCCAGGTCGCACGTGTCGGTTTTCTTGTCGTAGTAGATGATCTCAGGCGAGATGACTTCCTTGTTGCGGTTGAGGTACTCGATGTAGGATTTCAGCCCCCCTTCGAAGTGGTAGGTTTCCTTCTTCCCGTCCTCTCTCATGTCCTTTAAGGTGATCGTGATCCCCTTGTTCAGGTAGGCAAGCTCCCGAAGGCGCTTCTGGAGGACGTCGTAGTCATATTCCGTCACGGTGAAAATTTCAGGGTCCGGATGGAAGGTGACTTTGGTTCCGGTCCTGTTGGTGTTTCCTTCTTCCGTCAGCTCCGTCAGCTTCTTCCNNGTAGATGTGGCCTCTCTGCTTGACTTCCACATCCAGATGGTCGGAGAGCGCATTGACGACCGAGACGCCGACCCCGTGGAGGCCGCCGGAGACTTTGTAGGTGTCGGAGTTGAATTTTCCGCCCGCGTTGAGCTGCGTGAGGGCCAGTTCAACCCCGTTCATGCCCGTCTGCTTGTTCACGTCCGTCGGAATGCCCCGCCCGTTGTCGGCCACGACGATTGAATTATCCTTTTCGATCGTGACATTGATCGTGTCGCAGAAACCTGCAAGCGCTTCGTCAATCGAGTTGTCCACCACTTCGTAAACCAGGTGGTGAAGTCCTTCTGTTCCGTTGTTTCCGATATACATCCCAGGCCTCAGCCTGACATGTTCAATGCCTTCGAGCTGCTGAAGGCTGTCCGCGTTGTATTCGTGTTGTTTGGTTGCCATATTTCACTTTCTAAATTCAGGCTTGCGCGTCAAGGAGCGCGCCGTCATCAATGTGGATGCGCTTGATGTCCTGGCGCCTTTCTCTGGAGAGCGATTCGATTTTGTCCGCGAAGCCGGGATCGGTGCAGGTGATGAAGGACTGCGCGTCGGAGAGCACCGTGAGAAGGCGTTCCTGACGGCCCTGGTCGAGTTCGGATAAAATGTCGTCGAGAAGAACGACCGGGCGCTCTCCAAGCGTTTCTTCATAAAGGTTGATGTGCGCAAGCTTCAGGGCAATTGCCGCCGTGCGCTGCTGTCCCTGGGAGGCGTACTGCCGGGCAGGCATGCCGTTGATCTTGATAAGAAGCTCGTCCGCGTGCGGCCCCGGGCCCGTGTAGCCCCTATCGAGGTCCTCCCCGAGATTTTCTTCAAGCGCGCGCAGGTAGACGCTCCGGATATCGTTCAGCTCCCCCAGCTCCTTGAACACATTGGACTGGTATTCGAGCGAGAGCACTTCGCTGCTCCCTGAAAGTTTCTGGTGCAGGGTTTTCGCTTCCTTGTTCAGCTTGAGAAGGTAGCGC
>DLOL01000072.1:2014-4224 GCA_002478485.1 Eubacteriaceae bacterium UBA7485
ACGAGCTGCGTGTTCCACGGCTCGAGAAGGGCGCGGGCGGTCGCGATATCCTGTTTTTTAAACTTGAGATTTTTAAGGAGCGCGTTTCTTTGAGCTCGGACTCGCTCGTAAAGTCTGAATGCGGCCCTGTAGGAAGGGGAGAGGCCTGAGAGCTCCTCATTGATAAAGCGCCGTCTCCGGTCGGGACTGGCCTTGACGATCTCAAGATCGTCAGGCTCGAAAAGAATCGCCCCGGTCATCGGCGCGATCTTTGAAAAGCCGGGCTGGACTTTCTCGTCCAGAACCCATTTCTTTTTCGCTCCGTCAGAGATCAGCTTGATCCGGTGGGAAGCGCCTTTGGACTTAAAAGAAGCGATCAGGCTCATGCCTTTTTCGCCGAACTTCTTCAGTTCCGAGAACCGGGAGCTTCTGTGCGAATATCCCCGGACCAGCACGAAGATGCTCTCCAAAAGATTGGTCTTTCCCTGACCGTTGTTTCCGTAGATAATATTGGTGCCGGGGGAGAAGGAAAAGTTCTCCGTGGCGTAGTTTCGGTAGTTGATCAGCTGGAGATTTGAGATATCCATCCAAAAATCAGTCTTCCACTGTGATCGTCTCGTCGATCCCCGCATCCGGGCAGTCGACCCTGACGGTGTCTCCCGGACGGATCTTTTTGCCGCGGACCTTGCAGGGTTCCCCGTTCAGGGAGACGAACCCCTCATCGATGAGCATTCTCGCTTCACCGCCTGTTCCGGTCACGCCCGCGTATTTTAAAAGCTGGTCGAGTTTGATAAATTCCGTATGAATAGTAATTTTCATGTTAACACCTGCTCTTGTTCTTCAAGTCAATTCACTATACTTGCTTAAAAAAAACGCCTTACAGCCCAATTACGGGCGAAATACGCCTATTTAGCTTGATTATTATACCATAACGCAATCGCAAACTCCCGGAGGTAAACGATTACTCTCTTTCGTTTTCCTTCTTTTTCCGTCAAATCTCGTTTAAGAACATAAAAAAACGCCTGTGAAGGCGTCTTTTTACTCAAATTCATCTGTTTTCAATCCGTTTTATAGACCATTTTACTGGTATAAATCCGTCGGAACAATCGTATTGTTGTCCATGTTGTAGACGTACGATCCTTTGTCCGTCCGGTCGCCGTCCGCCGTGTACTGAATCGGCGTCAGGTAGATTTCATTCCCGGCGAAATTCATATTGTACGTCATCCCGTACGGAATCTTTCCGAGGTATTCGCTCTTCCCGCCTTCTTCAAGCGAGAGTTTGTCAAGCTCCAGGGATTCTCCGTTCTTCTTCAGGTAGTAAAGGTAGTTGCCCTCCACGTTCAGGCCGCCAAAAAAGTCTTCCTTCATCACGACGGACTGCTTGTCATCGTCAAAGCTGTACTTGTTCAGCGTCATCGGATCATCCATCTTCAGGTAATAAAGCGCATCGTCATTTCCGCAGACCGCTCTGAAGCCGTCTCCGACTTCCTTGATTTGAAAGTCCTGGTCATCCAGGTCGTAGATCCCGATCCGGCTTACGCCTTCGATCACGATATGCTTTCCGAGAGCCATGACATAGTAAGGTCTCAGCTCGCCGAGGTTTCGGATGGTGTTTCGGTTGGAGCCGTCAAGATCGCTCACCCACAAATAATTGTCCTTATCGTCTGAAATCGAGTAGATTTTTCCGTCATGGATGCAGAAATCCGTTACATTGTCCCGTATGATGCAGCCGACTTCCTGATTGACGGTATCGATCCGGTAAACGGACCCTTTGGCTTCATTTGGTACGGAAGAATAGAAATAAACCCATTTTCCATCGGACTGCAGGGAAGAGAGGCACTGCTTGTCCGGCGCCTGGTAGACGGTATGCCGTTTTCCGCCGGAAATATAGGAGATGTTCCATCCGTCCTGCGCGCTGTCGTCAATCACGTAAGTCATCTCGCCGCACACACATGCGACACCCCCGTTCGACAGGTTTCCGGGAACCCAGTCGGCTCCCTCTTTATTTTCATTTGTACCGGATGTCCCGCCGCATCCTGTCATCATAAGTCCTGCCACAAACAGAATTATGATCAAAGATGCTGTTTTCCTTTTCTTAAGTATCATGTAAACCTCATTAAATTACTGCTGGATTTCATTAAAAGTGTCTATCGGTATTTTCATATCCATATTTAGATAAAAGTCAAAAAAAAGGGTTCTATGATGATCCGGACAGCTATGCGGTTTTCCTT
>DLOL01000006.1:0-989 GCA_002478485.1 Eubacteriaceae bacterium UBA7485
CCTGCAATCCGCTACAGCAGGGTTTAATTCCTGCTGCTCTTCAATGAAGGCTTCATAAGAGAGGAGCATAATACTTTTCCTGTTGTAGACGAAACCGTTCGGGTGGATGACGGAGAAGACGCGGTCGATGAGCGCCCTTGCCAGCTCGAGATCCTGCGTGATGACAATATCGTGAATCGTGGAGGACTCAATAGCCTCGTCAGTCTTTTTCTTCTGCTTTTCAACTTCCACATCGTAGTCTTCGCTTCTGAGTTTGTAAAGATCGGGCTCTCTGTCTCGGATAAAGCGGACGGGAAGGCCGGTAGTCTGGCAGATTTCTTCAATGGATTTCGGGCAGGTGAGATTATCGACAAGTATATTCATAGTTCCTCCGGTTCTTCGCAGTCTCTTGAAAGCGGAGAAGAGGCTTTCACGAAAATGCGGCTGTATTCAAACAGGGCGATTAGGTAAGTGACCAGGGCGTAGGCCAAGCCTGGAAAAGAAGCCTTCTTTAGAAGAAGCAGGGCAATGACCAGAACGGGATAGGCTAAGATCAAAGCCGTAACCGCAAGTCTCATTCCTCTAAAAAAACGCCTCCATGCATAACGGTTGGTGTTTACCGTCTGGGTTCGGATTTCGAAGTCAAAATAAAGCGCATGCGTGAACAGAATCGCAATCAGAATCACACAGGAAGCTATCAGGCTGTAGTTTTTAAAGTCGCCTGTCACCGTCATGAATTCATAAAGAAGAAAGCCGGTGAAAAGGCCGGCCGCAAGCTCGCTGTATTTGGACTGCTTTAAAATTTTGATATCTTTCATCGGTCAAATTCTTTTCAACTTTCTTTTATCATTTTAGCATAATTTCGAGAATTATCGATTGACAAAAAGGGTATGTGCGATTAAAATAAATATTACAGTGTGTTTGGAGAGATGTCTGAGCGGTTGAAGGAGCACGCCTGGAAAGCGTGTGTACGGCAACATTCGTACCGAGGGTTCGAATCCCTCTCTCTC
>DLOL01000006.1:1114-6410 GCA_002478485.1 Eubacteriaceae bacterium UBA7485
GTAAACATCCAGAGTGAAAGCCGCCGAATAATGGCCCAACGTTTCAGAGACGGTCTTGATGTCCACCCCGGCTTTAAGGGCGGTAACGGCAAAGGTGTGCCTGAGATCGTGGAAACGCACATCTTGCGGCGCATAGCGATTGAAGTGTTTTGAGATGGTGCGCTGACTCAATCGGCCTCCGCCGGCATTTGTAAACACCAGGTCTTCAGGATTAGACCAGAGCGGACCGGCTTTGAGCTTTTCCTGCAGCTGCCTGACCCTCCGGTTGGTCAGTATTTCCATCCCGCGCTTTCCGATCGGCACGATTCGGCCCTTTCTGTTTTTGGTCGGGCGAAACTCCAACGTTCCATTGTCCGGAAGCTGACGGTCCACCGTGATCCTTCCTGAGTCGATACGATCCCATGTCAGGGCGAGAATTTCCGAGATGCGCAATCCGGTAAGAAGATCCAGCTCAAACAGGTCGCAAAACGGGTCATCCTTTGCGCGAATAAGGAAATCGTCGACTTCTTCGGGTTCAAGGGGGTGAAGCTCAGGTTTCACTCGCTTTGGAAGTTCGAGTTTCTCCGCTGGATTGGACTTGAGATATCCAATGCGCACGGCCGTGGCAAGGATTTTATGGAGCGTCCCGGAAAGGTTGCGCACGGATTTCGGGGACAGATCTGTCAGGGAGTTGATAAAGCGCTGGCACAGAACGGGTGTGACCTGGCTCAGTCGAATCTTTGAAAAGAAGGGATTGATATAGTTATTGACATGTCCCCGATAAGCTTTAAGCGTTCCGGGTGCGAAACCGGTGGTGTACTCAGAAAGCCACATAGAACAAAAATCCGGGAAAACCATGTCCGGCCGGTCAGACATGACTTCATCCCGATTATCTAAAATGGCAAGTGCTTTCGCCCTGCATTCGCTCTTTGTTTTGGCACTCAGTACCTTTTGAATCTTTTTCCCGGTTAATGGATCTTTCCCGAAGTAGATAGTTGTCTGCCAGTATCCCCTCGGGGTTTTTGAGATTTTCATGATATAATCTCCTTGTGAATGTGTCCCGCACGGCTTCGGCCGGCGGGGCTTTTTGCAATTTCTCGAATAAAAGGTTGACATAGTACACGCACTAATATATAATAAAGACAGAAAGGAGGTAGGGAATGGGAAAGCGTTCTAAAAAGAAAGCCCGCAAGAAGGCGTTCAAGAAGATCAACAAAGCATTGAAGTTCGCAATTCAGGTTGCAACGTTGATCTCACTGATTACCATGATCTTACAGGCTTTCGGAATTATCTAAAGAGAGGGCTTCGGCCCTTTCCTATAAAGAATTATATCCCATTCCAGCCCAAGATGTCGAAAGACTCTAAGTTTTACTGGAGAATGTTGATTCTCAATGTTTTGATAATGTGGATTGGAAGCTTTAAATGGTACTTTCTAATCCCGTCCATCCTTTGTGTTATAGGTTTGATTCTGGACAGCTGTCCTGTAAGAAAGTGGCTTCTTAAAGATGACTGATAAATTCGACCAGAACGCCTATATGAACGAATGGAAAAAGACCAACATGAAATCTGTCTCGTTCCGCTACAAGTCTGAATTCGTCCAGGAATTCAGGGTTGCCTGTGAAAAGCTCGGGCTTAAACAGTCTGATGTAATCCGCAAGGCGATGCAGGATGTAATTGATCAGGTCCAATAATCAAGGCGCCCGTTGAAGCGGGCGCTGTTTTCTTTAAAACAAAGTTTGTTGTTTAGAATTATTTCCGACAAGAAAATCGGTTTGGTTTAAAACTTCTAAAACGTTGTATTTAGTTTTGTCTTTTATTGGCTTTCCATCAGACCCTTTTATTATTTCAATCTGCATCTTGACCTCAAGTTTTGTTTCTCCATTAAAACTAAACTTTCCGTTTTGAACTCCGTCTAAAAATGCAGAATCAGATATGGTCGCCTGAATCATTTTATCGTTATAGTAAAAAGTCCATTTTTTCTTTCCCTGAAATACCGGACTTACTATTGTTAGCGGAGTTGTTACATTCTCGAGTTCGGTTTTTTCTCCTTCCTCTGACTTCAATCCCGATATTCTAGTTAAATCGTCTTTTGAAAGGAATACCTCTTCTTCGCCAGCCTGAATTAAAATATCTTCCCTACCTTCATTTTCTGCCATTGCGCAGAAATTAATCGCGGAACGACGTAACTCCGGGTTGCTTCCCACGAACAGATTTAAAGTACCGGAATTATTAAGATTGAATTGGTTGTCATTCACGTTAACTGAACCGTTTTCGGAAGCTGCTTCTTCTTTTAGGATTTTAAAGGTCTCAATAAGAGACTTGACACAGTTCCAGGCTAAAGTGAGATTCGGAGCCCCAAAGAAGTTAACAATATCTACCAGAGAAGTCCCAGCTGCTACCAAAAAATCAATCGTCACACATCCTGGAGACAGGCTTGTAATTTTAAACTTCAGAAAAGCTTCATTGTTATAAAATTTTGCCAATTCTTCAAGGATTACAGATAAGTCTCTAAGGCTGGTTCCTAGCCCGTAAGCAGATATATCGTCTTCTCCTCCATATTTTAAGAGAAACGTCGCCTGTTCTTCTTTCAACAATTTTCTTCCCATCTCAGATCATCCCTTTTATAATTAATCTAAGGGATTTTACGAATCTTTTTTTTTAGAGCATCTGCTTTTCTGCAGGTGCTTTTTTAGGTTTAACGCATACCAGATCTCTTTTATTCTTAAGGAATTCCCGAAATTAAAGCTACTCCTCAATCTCTTTCGCTTTTGCTATAATTTCCTGCATCATAGTTCTAATCATGTCGGAGTTTTTAAGTCCTAACTTTTTGAGCGCCTCTTTATATTCAGTGACAAATTCAGCTTTATATTGAGCAGAAACAGATTTCATATTTTGTTTAGCCCAATTGTTTACGTATTTTTGTTGATCAAAAGGCTGACCATCTTTTGTTTTTCTAGGCATTTTGAGAATCCCAAACCAGTTTCCATGCGTTCAAATCAAGGAAAACGTAATTAATGAAACCTTCTGTTCCAAACTCTGGGTCAAAACAGACCTCATCAAGCTTAGAAGGTTTCGGGATTTCTTCACCATCTTCAATGCTGGTAGAAATCCACCCTGCAGCAGCATCTTCGGCCATGTAAAAAGCATCGGTTAAACTATCACCGCAAGTTACACAGCCGGGCAAGTCAGGGAAATCAACACTATATGCGCCATTTGGCTCTTTGTAGAAAACTGCTGGATATACAAATTTCATTACTAGTTGCATTTTTCTTGTTATAAATCCTTTCTTTTCAGTAAATGATACATCTAGAAGTACTCTTCATCTTTTTGTTATACGCCTAAATAGAAGTATAATATAATCAAGAAATGAGGGAAGGAGATAGTCATGAGATTTCCCCAATCTCATTACACATCAAATATATGAAAACTCTTATTTATCCCGCAATTTTCAGCACTGATCCGGAAGGCGGATATGTGGTTACAGTCCCGGATCTTCCAGGATGCGCAACCGGCGGCAGAACATTCGAAGAAGCTTTAAACATGGCCGTGGATGCAGCGTCGGGATGGATTCTGGGTGAAATAGAAGACGGCAATTCATATCCCGCCCCCAGCGAAGTGGGGACGGTTCATCCGTCTGATCCGGAAGATATTGATCCGTTTGTCCAGTATCTGGTACTTGATATCGACTCTTACGCAAGAAAAATCAACAATAAAAGAGTCAAAACCAATGTCACAATTCCACAGTGGCTAAAAGAAACCGCAGTGGAAAAAAATCTTAATCTCTCTAAAGTTTTAGAGGACGGAATCAAAAGAGAATTGGGCTTGTAGCTGTCGAGCGCACCNNAACCGTCCCCACTTCGCTGGGGAGTTAAAAATCCCCCGTAAATCGAAGACTCACGAGGGACAGTGCCTCCTAGGCACCACTATCTTGTCTTTATTGTATCCTCGTGAATAGGCTTTATACATTATAAACTTCTACGAATTTCTTTCACTTTTCCAACCACATGGATTGGAAGGGCTTCTACGGTTTGTGCATCAAACTTCATGTCTTGGTAATCTGGGTTTATACTTTTTAGAGTGACTGCTCCATCTCTTTTATAGAATTTTTTGCAACAACCATCTGCACCGTTGATCGTAACAATAGCAATTTCACCATTTTCGACTTCTGATTGCGCCCGACAAATCACATCATCACCGTCTTCAATCATTGGACTCATAGAGTCTCCTTTGATTCTTAAAGCAAAGTACTTACTTCCTTTGACCATTTCAATTGGAACTTGTTCGTAATCGATAATGTCTTCGATCTCTTCGAGAGGAATTCCTGCGGCTACTCTTCCCAATACTGGGATAGATACCGCGTTACCAGAACTGTATCTCCTTAAATTATCTGCTTCTTTTTTTAAATCTGTTTTGACCAGATCGTGCAATGTGACGCGAAATATATCAGCAAGTTGCGAAGCAATTTTCATAGACGGTTCGCGGTCACCTTTTTCGTACTTTGCAACAGTACTTTTAGATTTCATGCCAAGCTTTTTCGATAACTCGGCTTGTGAAAGTCCAGCCTGGTTTCTTAAATAAACGAGATTTTTCGGTAGATAGTACATAATTACCTCCTATGGTTAATATATGATTCAGATGGCATAATGTCAAGTTATACAGGCGGAATGCCAACAAAGCAAGAAATTTGCATGTGATAGTTGACGAAATGTCAACTCTGGAGTATAGTATGTTCAGGAGGCAAACAGAAGTAAATGTGTAAAGACGAAAAAAGAACTTTGAAAGAATTGAGGGCAAAAAAGAATGTCTCTCAGGCAGATGTTGCAATTGCAATGGGAATTAGTAGACAGACTTATTCCGAATGGGAAAAAGATATAGGTCGCGTACCAGTTCGAAAAGTTGACAGGTTAGCAGAATACTTCGGAGTGGGCCTCGACGATATTTTTTTACCTTAGGAGTTGGCGATATGCCAACTATTAATTTGAAAGGAACCTTAATGGACAATTTGAAAATTTTCGAAAGTTCAGAGTTTGGCTGTATTAGAGCTATCACACAGGGGGGTGACCCCTGGTTTGTTGGGAAAGATATCGCAAATGCTTTAGGTTACAAGCGTGAAGCGGATGCTATCAGAGTTCATGTTGAAGAGACTGACAAAGGGGTCGGCGAAATACAGACCCCTGGTGGAATTCAGACTATGACCATCATCAACGAGTCCGGCATGTACAGCCTGATCTTCGGGTCAAAGCTCGAGTCGGCGAAGCGCTTCAAGTACTGGGTGACGTCGGAAGTGCTTCCGGCGATCCGCAAACATGGCGGATAC
>DLOL01000021.1:0-9682 GCA_002478485.1 Eubacteriaceae bacterium UBA7485
GAGATGCTTTTGAAAAGACCAAACCAGGGCATTAAAACCGGAGTTGAAATGTTCGCCTGGCGGATGGATTCAAGGATTTCGATCCCGCTTTTTCCGGGCAGCATAATATCCAGGATGATCACATCATAAATGGGATTCATGGCAAAAAGGAGGCCTTCTTCCCCCTCATTTGCAATATCCGCATCAATATGCTGGATTTTACACAGCTCCTGAAGCGCGTCGGTGATTTTTGTCTCATCTTCTACAATTAAAATTCTCAATTGCCTCTCCAATCTTGGCACTAATTAGAAAGAGTATATCCGTTAATTCTTAAGTTTTTCTTACACAATCCGGATCTTCACCCGAATCCTTGAATCCATCCGCCAGGCGAACATTTCAACTCCGGTTTTAATGCTGACCGCCAAAGGCACTGTGGATGACAAAGTGCGCGCGCTGGATATGGGAGCGGACGACTACCTGGTCAAGCCTTTCTCCGCCAAGGAGCTGTTCGCGCGGGTCAGGGCTCTTTCGAGAAGGCCTGACCATGAAATCACATCGGACTGCGTCACTTTTGAAGACGTGACATTCAATGCGCAGAAGAACACGCTCACCACTCCGGTGAAGGAATACAAACTGTCTGTAAAAGAAGCCAAAATCCTCGAGATGCTTTTGAAAAGACCAAACCAGGTCTTTGCCCGAGAGCAGATCTTAGACCGCGTCTGGGGATTTGAGAATGAGGTCAACGAAAACAACATTGAAATCTATGTTCACAACCTCAGAAAGAAGCTTAAGGGGTCGAATGTCAAAATCGACACCATCCGAGGCATCGGCTATACGTTAGGAAAGGGTTAAACCAGACTATGTTTAAAGAGATCAGGAAAAAGATATCGCTCTGGAACGCGCTGACGCTTATCGCTTTCCTGATTTTGTTTATCATAACCATCCTGGCGGTCGTGCAGTGGTCTCTGAAAAGCTCAGGCGAAGCGTATCTGGAAAATGTGGCGCAGGCTGTAATCCATGACACAAAGCCCACCGAGGGCACAGGATTCATGGGAACCTCCGTGCATGACCAGCTCGGGTATGAATACCTCGTCTGGAACGAGAACCGTTCGATCAGCTCTCAGCAGACGGACCAGCAGGCGATGATTAAGAGCGGATACGCGCTTTTGGAGAAAGATGCGAAGGATCCGTTCTTCTCGAAGGTCAAGGTGGGCGAGAGTGAGTACCGGGTCTATGAGACGCAGTTTGAACGCGGCGGAAAGACCATGACCCTTCAGGTCTTCCAGAATCTCGGCTCGGAAAACGGCATCATGCTCTACATCACCGTCTATCTTCTCTCAATCGGCGCGGTCGGTCTTCTCATTCTCATCCCGCTCAGCTATATTCTGGCCGGGCGATCCCTCAAGCCAATCAAGGAGAACTTCGATCTGCAGAAAACCTTCATTGCAGACGCAAGCCACGAGCTGCGAACCCCCATTACGGTCATCCGAACTAACGTCGAGGTACTCGAAATGAAAGAGGATGAGCCGATCAGCGAGAACATGAAGTGGCTTCAGGCCATTGACGAGGAATGCGACACGATGGCAAACCTCATCTCAGAACTCCTCACGAACGCGCAGAGCGAAGTCAACCAGAATAAAGATGAAAAAGGCATGCGCTTCTCGCTCTCGCAGGCTTGTGCGGAGAGTGTGAAGAAGCTCAAGCCCGTTGCGCGCGAGCTTGACGTGAAGCTGACGACAAGTCTCGTCTCCGATGTGATGTTCAACGGAAATGAAGATAAAATCAAACAGCTTATCCGCATTTTCCTCGACAACGCGCTCAAGTACACGCCTGCGGGCGGCCAGGTCAGTCTGGGTCTGTCCGAAGCTAAAAGGAATGTTACTATTTCCATTCAGGATAACGGCCTGGGCATTCCAAAAGACGAACAGAAGAAAATTTTCTCAAGGTTTTACCGAATTGACGATGCGAGAAGCCGTGCAAGCGGCGGAAGCGGACTCGGCCTTTCCATCGCAGACTCCATTGTCCGGGGCATGGGCGGAAAGATCAGGCTTGACAGCGAGCCGGGGGTCGGTTCAACCTTCACGATCATCCTTCCCAAGAAAAAAATCCAGTCCTTTTCAGATGATTGACAGAGCATAAATTGTAAACACGATGTAAATTAAAGCGCCTGAGGGCGCTTTTTTCATTCTCTTTTTTGTAGAATGTCTGAGAAAGGGCATAAAACATTTATAATTTCAATCCTGCAGAGAAAGGAAATAGGCTTGTGCCTTAATAAATGGATGAATATAGTTTTGTTCGAGCCGGAGATCCCGGCCAATACCGGAAATATCGCAAGAACCTGCGTGCTCACGGATACAGCTCTTCATCTGATCAAGCCGCTCGGTTTTTCACTTGACGAAAAACACTTAAAGCGGGCCGGTCTTGACTACTGGGATCAGCTGGATCTTCACGTGTACGAAGATTTTGACGACTTTCTGGAGAAAAACGAGGGGGCCGAGATCTTCGCGTTTTCGAAAAAGGCAGAGAAGCGCTTTGACCGGGAAGACTATCCGGCGGACGCTTACCTGCTCTTCGGGAGAGAGACATCGGGCCTTCCAGACGAAGTTCAGGACCGCATTGAAAAACAGGTTCGGATTCCAATGTCCGACCGGGAAGGAATGCGCTGCCTGAACCTGTCAAATTCAGCAGCAGTCGGACTTTACGAAGCGCTTCGCCAGAACGGCTTTATAAATATGCGCTAACGAAATGTATGTAAATGAATAGTTACAAGAAAATATTGTAAATATTTCATGTAAATGTTATCATTCAAAACGAGAGGACGGACCTTTCTTGAGTAACAAAGAAAAAAAACAAACCTCTCCGGTCATGGCTTTTATCAAGCGCTACGGAAATCTGATGCTCTTTGCCCTGGTCGCCTTTATGACGGTCTACATCATCGGGAAAGAGCTC
The DNA here is from genome assembly GCA_002478485.1 of Eubacteriaceae bacterium UBA7485. Lineage (GTDB taxonomy): Bacteria > Bacillota > Clostridia > Eubacteriales > Eubacteriaceae > UBA7485. The sequence goes on from DLOL01000021.1 coordinate 2,929, forward strand.
AACTTCAATGAATTCATGCAGATTTTCCGGTCAGCCGACAAGTTCTACTTCTTCCTCGCTGTCCTTGCGATGTTCATCTACGGGATGGTGGAAGCGTGGATGCTTTTGGTGCTGATCCGCCAGCGCTATCCGAAAGAGACTTACATTCAGGGCTACACGCTCTCCATGATCGGCCAGTTCTACAACCTCGTCACGCCGGGCGCGTCCGGCGGACAGCCGCTTGAGTTGATTGAAATGACCCAGACCGGGATCAAAGCGGGGTACGGCTCGGCCGTGCTCGTGATCAAGACGCTTCTCTATCAGCTTGCGGTTACGATCGTCGGCATCTACGGCGTTGTCTTCAACCTCAGACTTCTTGAGCATGTCAGCGGGACAAGCAAAGCTTTTGTGATTTTCGGTCTGACCATCAATGTGCTGGGTTCCGCGATCATCCTGATCGTCGCGCTGATGCCGAAAGTGGCGCATACCATTGTGGTTTGGTGCGTCAAGCTTCTGGCCAAAATCAGAATTTTTAAAGATGAAGAAGCCTGGCTTAAACGCGCGGAGAACTTTATCGATGACTATGCGCAGGGCGCAAAGAACCTGAAGGAAAATCCGTGGCAGTCGCTGATGCTGCTCGTCGTGAACATACTCGACATTTTCCTGTATTTTTCGATTACATACTGGATTTACAAAGCGTTAGACCTTCACGCCTACAACGCGTTCCAGGTGATCGGATTCCAGGCGGTCTTATACCTCTTCTACACCTTCATCCCGCTGCCGGGAGGCTCGGGCGGAGCGGAAGTGGGCTTTGCGGTTATTTTCGGGCCGGTGTTCGGTCAGGGGAAGGCCCAGGTGGCCATGGTGATCTGGCGCTTTATCACGTTCTATTTGGTTCTGGCTTTCTGCGGAACCTACATTGCCATTCATTCTTTCCGTAACCAGTTGCAGGTGGCGAAGAATGAGAACAGCAAAAAGGAGGGCGGAATTGAGGAAGGTAAGGGCTGAAGACATTCGCGACGCGATCGGCGAGATGGTCGTCGAGGCGAACCTCACACTTCCGGAAGAGCAGATCAAAGCGATTGAACGCGCAAGAGAAGAGGAAGTCTCGCCCGTCGGCGAGCGACTTCTCGGAGATATGCTTGAGAATGTAAAGAAAGCCGGGGAAAGACGCATCCCGATCTGCCAGGACACGGGCATGGCCGTGGTTTTCATCGATATCGGACAGGATGTTCATATTGAAGGGGAAGACCTTGAGACGGCTGTCAATCAGGGCGTGAGGGACGGTTACGAAAAAGGATACCTGAGAAAATCCGTGGTTTCCGACCCGCTCAAACGGGAGAATACAGGAGACAATACGCCTGCCGTGATCCATACCCGGATTGTTCCGGGCGATCAGGTGGAGATCACAGTGCTTCCCAAGGGATTCGGTTCGGAAAACTGCAGCAGAATAGCCATGCTCAAACCCTCGGACGGAGCGGAAGGAGTCAAGGCGTTTATCGAGAAGACCATCCTAGAGGGAGCGCCGAATGCCTGCGCGCCGGTATGTGTGGGGGTTGGAATCGGAGGCACCTTTGAAAAGGCCGCCCTTGAATCCAAGAGAGCATTGACGCTCGGAACGGACTGGAAAAATCCGGACCCTTTGTACCGGGAACTGACCGACACGGTTCTTGAGGACATCAAGGACAGCGGAATCGGTCCGATGGGACTTGGCGGAATTGAGACCATCCTGTCCCTGAACATTCTTCCGGTTCCGACCCATATCGCAGGCCTTCCCGTGGCGGTCAATATCTGCTGCTGGGTCGACCGGATGGTATCAAGAACCCTTTAGTTAAAAGATGGAAAAAAGAATCAATTTGCCGCTTGGAGATGAAGCGGAATCCCTTCAGGCAGGGGATCCCGTTCTTCTCAGCGGCACGGTTTATGTAGCGCGCGACGCCGCGCATAAAAAGATGATGGAGCGGATTGAAAGAGGCGAGAAACTTCCCTTTGAAATCAACGGAGCCTGCATCTACTATATGGGACCTTCTCCGGCTCCTCCAGGCGAAGTGATCGGATCGGCCGGGCCCACCACCTCGCACCGCATGGACGCTTACACGCCGGCTCTTCTGGATCTTGGACTCAAAGCCATGATCGGAAAGGGAAACCGGGGCCAGGCCGTAATCGAAGCGATTGAGAGAAACGGAGCTGTTTATCTGACCGCGACCGGCGGGCTAGGAGCAACGCTGGCTTCCTCGATAAAAGAATCGGAAGTGATCGCCTGGCCCGAGCTTGGAGCAGAAGCGGTGCGAAAAATCAGGGTGGAGGATTTCCCGGCAATCGTGGCCATTGATTCGCGGGGAGAGAACCTATACACGTGCGGAAGAGCACAGTACCAAGGTCAATATAAGAAAATCATCAAGAAAGAGAGTGAGAGAAATTCATGAGAATGGTAATTGAAGACGCAGTCAGAGAAGCCGGCAATGATCCGATTTTCGCCGTGGCTGCCAAAGCAGACAAGCGCATCGAGGAAGTGGGGAGAGACAAGGTCATCAATTCCACCATCGGGGCGCTGATGGATGATGATGGAAATCTCGTCACGTTTGACTCTGTCTATGATGTTTACAAAAACCTGCCGGATGATCAGATTTCGAATTATGCGGGCATTCCGGGTATCGCTCCGTTCAGGGAAAAGGTGGTCGATGCTTGCTTCAGAGACAAAAAGCCGGAAGCCTATATCGAAGCGGTTGCAACCCCGGGCGGGACAGGCGCTGTTCGTCACGCGGTAGCCAACTACACCAATCCCGGAGACAAGATTTTGATTCCGGACTGGCACTGGGCTCCGTATCAGACGATTGCACAGGAAAACAGAAGAAGCCACACAACTTTCCCGCTTTTCAATGAAAAAGGCGCTTTCAATATGGAAGCCTATGAAAAAGCGATCCTCGATCTCCTAAAAGAGCAGGGAAGGGTGCTGACGATCCTGAATACGCCTGCTCATAACCCGACCGGTTATTCTTTAACGGTTCCGGAGTGGAAAGAAATCATTGATTTCTTCACGAAGACCGCGAAAGAACACCCGGAATGGCGCATCATCCTCCTCGTTGACATTGCCTACATTGATTTTGCGGGTCCTGATGCAAGAGATTTTATGCCGCTTCTTTCAGGACTTCCTGAAAATGTCCTGCCGCTGTTCGCCTTCTCCGCTTCAAAAGGCTACACCATGTACGGGCTTAGAAACGGCGCGATCATCTGTGCCGCGCCGACCCAGGAAATCGCGGACGAGTTTGCGGCAAGCTGCTCTTTCTCAAACCGCGGCACCTGGTCAAACGGCTCAAGGGGTGCGATGCAGGCGCTTGCCGATATCTGGTCTGACGAAGATAAACTCAACCGTTCCCTTGATGAGCAGAAAGAAAATTACGAACTGCTGCGCGCAAGAGCGGATGCTTTCCTGGAAGCGGCTGATGAAGTAGGACTCGATCTTGCCACCTACAGCGACGGCTTCTTCATCTCAATTCCATGCGATAACGCGAAGGAACTGGCCGACAAGCTGATGGAAGAGGATCTTTACACGGTGGCCCTGAAGAAAGGACTGCGCTTTGCGCCGTGCGCCGTGTCTGAAGAAAAATGCAGAAGAGCTCCGGCTTTAATCAAGAAGGCTTTAGACGAACTCAAGTAAGAGAGAAGGTGGGGGAATGAAGGTAAAAATTGTTGACGTTGCTAAAGAAGCAAATGTCTCCGTCGCTACTGTGTCTCGCGTAGTCAATAATATTCCGCTTGTCAACGAAGAGACAAAAGAGAGAGTGCTTGAAGCGATCAAGAAGACCGGGTACAAACCCAACGCGATCGCCCGCTCCCTCAAGATCCAGCGCACCAACACGCTTGGTATCATGATTCCGGACATCTCAAATCCTCTATACACAGAAATGGCAAGGGGTGTTGAGGATATTTGTGGCATTTACAACTACAATATCATTCTCTCAAACACGGACTTCTCACCGGATAAGGAGAAGGAATCGCTCGACGTGCTGATCGAAAAACAGTGCGATGGGATTATCTATATCGGAAAAGACCTGACGGACGAGTTCCAGGAAATTTTAAAGAATGCGCCGAGTGAAATTGTACTCGGCAATGTGATGGACGAACGGGGGGATCTCTCCTCCGTTCTCATCGATAATGAAAGCGCGGCTTACGATCTTGCAAAACGCGCAATTGAAAAAGGGCATAAAAACTTCGCTCTCTTCACCGACAGGGACGGAGGTTTTACATCGGATAAAATCCTCAAGGGCGTCAAGAAAGCGCTTAATGAAGCGGATCTTTCCCTGGATGAAGAACTCATCATACCGGGAAACATCAATGTCAAGGGCGGTTATGCCATGATGAACAAGCTTCTTGATTCGGGCAAGGATGTCGATATCGCCATGACCATGAACGATCAGGTGGCTCTCGGCGCCATCCGTGCAGCCGAAGAACGCGGCGTGAAGGTGCCGGATGATCTTGCCGTCACCGGATTTAATGACTACTGGCTCAGCGAATGGGTCAATCCCGAAATTACAACCGTCAAGCTTCCGATGTATGATATCGGAGCCATTGCCGCGCGCATGCTCATCAAGATGTGTGAAGCGGACGAAAAAGAATCCAAGACCATCACTTGCCCCTATGAAATCGTAGAGCGCCAGTCCATGTAGGCGTAAACGTTATCGCGATCTCAAAGATCCGACAAATTGTCGGATCTTTTTTTTATCCATCGAATCGATTAGAATAAGATCTATGAGTGAAGAAAGCAAAGAAAGTTTAATACAAAAAGGCGCCTCTGACGAAGAGAGCGCCGAAGAACCGATGAGTCTTGAAGAAGCCTATGAAAGTGTGAGGCGCGTGACAATCGGGGAAGGGGATGAACGCAAAGAAGTTCTTCTGGTAGGGACTGCGCATGTCTCGAAAAAGTCCGCTTCCCAGGTCAAGATGATCATTGATCAGGAGAATCCTGATTCCGTCTGCATCGAACTGGACCCTGCACGCTACCAGACCATGATGAATCCGGACCAGTACCGCAACACCGATCTTTCCAAGATCATCAAAGAGGGGAAAGCAGGCTTTTTTATGGCCAATCTGATCCTTTCAAACTATCAGAGAAAGATTGCAAAGCAGCTGGACATTCAGTCCGGTGCGGATATGATGCAAGGCATCAAAAGCGCAGAAGAGAACAATGCTCAGCTTGTGCTCGCGGACCGTGAAATCCAGACCACGTTTAAACGTATCTGGCAGGCCTGCAAGTGGACGGACAAGCTCAAACTCCTGACCACCATTGTTCTGAGTGTTTTCGACAACGAGGAAATCGATGAAGAAACGCTTGACGAACTCAAGCAGGATGATGCGCTTTCCGCCGCGCTCTCTGAAATGGGAGAGGCCTTTGCGCCTGTGAAAGTGGTGCTTGTGGATGAACGGGACCAGTATCTTGCCGAGAAGATCAGGACGGCTCCCGGAGAGAAGGTGATCGCGGTACTTGGAGCTGCACATGTGCCGGGCATTGAGAAAGAGCTTTTTAAAAGCCACAACCTCGAAAAGCTTGAAGAACTCAAGCCAAAGACGAATACCGGAAAAATTGTCGGATGGAGCATTACTGCCATTCTTATTCTGATGATTCTTTTCACCTTCAACAAAGACGCGGGGGAGGGGCTCGCCCAGGCGAAGAACTGGCTCATTCTCGTCTGCGGCGGAAGCGGAATCGGCGCTCTTCTCGCCGGAGCTAACATCCTCACCATTCTAACTGCGATTGTCTGCGCTCCGCTCGGCGCGGCAAGCCCCGTACTTGCCAGCGGCTGGTTTGCAGGGCTGGTTGAGGCTTATGTCCGAAAACCGCGCGTGCGCGATTTTGAAGAGCTTCCGGAGGACCTTGAACACCTGTCGGGCTTTTGGAAAAACCGCGTGATGCGCATTCTTCTGGTGGTGGTTTTGGTCAACGTGGGATGCGCGCTTGGAAACATTACCGGAAGCCTTGGCATTATCAGGGGGTTTCTTGACACAATTCTATGAATTCCCGCTCTCTTCTGACCGGCTTTCTTTTTTATGCTATGATTAAGGTAACTTAATATAGATGAAGGAGAAAAATGTGAAGAAAAGATTATTCGCCCTTGCGGCGCTTCTTCTCTCTGCTGTGCTTGTTTTTGCGGGATGCAGCAGCGGAGGCAGCAACTCCACGGATCCATTAGCCGACGGAAAGCTTGACGTTGCGATGGATGACACCTACGTTCCGATGGAATACCGGGATAACAACAATAACCTGGTCGGGTTTGACGTGGATCTTTCCGAAGCGCTTGCCAAGCAGATGGGCGTGAAAGCAGAAATTCACTGTGTCGCCTGGGACGGTATCTTCACCGGGCTGACATCCAATCAGTACGACGTCATCATCTCCACGACCTCCATTACACCTGAGAGAAAGGAAAACTATCAGGTTTCAGATCCTTATATGTCAAACGGGATTGTCATTGTAGGAAGAAAAGACTATGGAGACAGCGCGGCCAAAACCTTTCAAGAACTCGAAGGAAAGACGGTCGGAGTCCAGATTGAAACCTCTGCGGACCATGCGATCCAGAAGCTCAAAGAGGACACAGGCGTGAATGTCAATGTCAAACAGTTTGACGGCATGCTCGACGCTTTTTCTGCGCTTGAAGGAAAGCAGGTCGACTACGTTATGACCGATGAAAATGTCGGAAGCTACTACGTATCGCAGAAACCTGACACCTTCGTGGTCACTTCCACCGCGCCGCTGACCAACGAGCCGATCGGAATTATCGCC
>DLOL01000021.1:9753-10063 GCA_002478485.1 Eubacteriaceae bacterium UBA7485
AATGGTTTGGCAAGGACCTGACCAGCAACATCGACACAACGCTGAACGTTATTGAATAAAAGGCAAAGACGCCATGGAGTGAACCCTTCATGGCGTCTTTTTACGGATACAGGAAATATGCAAATAATGTATAAAAATTCACAGAATTACGCTACGTTTGTGTTTTCCATATTGTANNCGAGCCGATCGGAATTATCGCCAGAAAAGAATCAGAAGATCTGATGAAGAAGATCGATGAAGCGCTCAAAGTGCTCAGAGATAACGGAACACTGAAAGAGCTTTCCAATAAATGGTTTGGCAAGGACCTGAC
>DLOL01000021.1:10178-20582 GCA_002478485.1 Eubacteriaceae bacterium UBA7485
CGTTTGTGTTTTCCATATTGTATACTGTATTTATGCTTTAGGCGAAGTTAAAGACTTCAGGCTGAAGATAGATAGAAAATTTAAGGAGAAACGCATGAAAAAGAAATTCTTTGCGCTCTTGGCAACGCTGCTCTGTTTTACCATGCTGCTTGCAGGATGCGGCAACAGCAGCAACAGCTCGTCATCCGATCCCCTCGCGGACGGGAAGCTGAACATCGCAGTGGATGACACCTACCTTCCGATGGAATTCAGAAACGACAAGAACGAGCTTGTTGGCTTTGACATTGATCTGGCAGAAGCGCTTTCAAAGAAACTTGGCGTTGAAGCGGATATCCAGACGGTTGCGTGGGACGGCATTTTCACAGGCTTGACTTCAAACCAGTATGATGTGATCATCTCTTCCACATCCATCACGCCTGAGCGCCAGAAGAACTATGCGCAGTCCGATCCGTACATTTCAAACGGTATCGTTATTGTCGGAAGAACCGATTATCCGGACGGAGAGAAAGCGACAACTTTCCAGGAACTTGAAGGAAAGACCGTTGGCGTTCAGCTTGAAACCTCTGCCGATATCGCAGCGCAGAAACTTGAAAGTGAAACCGGCACAAAGGTAAACTTAAAGCAGTTTGACGGCATGCTCGATGCTTTCTCGGCGCTTGAAGGAAAGCAGATTGACTACGTCATGACTGATGTCGGCGTTGCAAAGTATTATGTTTCACAAAAACCCGAAACCTTTGTTATCACGACAACCGCTCCGCTCTCCAATGAGCCGATCGGGGTTACAGCCAGAAAAGACGAGCAGGAACTCATCGACAAGATCAATGAAGCACTTAAAGAGCTTCGTGAAGACGGAACACTGAAGCAGATCTCTGAAAAATGGTTCGGTGAAGACATGACCTCTGACATCGATACAGATCTGAACGTTATCGAATAATTATGCACCGGGGCAAAGCCCCGGTTTTTTTATATGAAACTTAAAACGTTTTCAAATAAAAAGTTAATTGGAGAAACTTGTCACTTGGACACATTTATGCTTGTTTTTTATGTTAATATTTATTCAGATTCAATATGGATAAAAATTTAATCACACACGTTTTAGAAGGAGTTTGTTTTGTTAACAGCACAGCAATGGGAAGCGATCGGTCATGGTACGCTAATTACCATCGAGATTACGATCGTCTCCATCATCATCGGCTGCTTCCTGGGTGTCCTTGTAGCGCTTGGAAGACTTTCGAGAAATAAATTTCTCAACGGCCTTTCCTGGTTTTACATCTGGTTCTTCAGAGGCACGCCGCTCATGCTCCAGTTATTCATGATCTATTACGCGCTTCCGATCATGTATTTGGACATAATAGGATCCCAGCTGAACATCGATCCGATGATCTGCGCCTACGTCGCTTTTACGCTCAACACCACCGCGTATCTTGCCGAAATCATCCGTGCGGCGATTGAATCCATCCCGCAGGGACAGTATGAGGCGGCCAAAGCCATCGGCATGTCCTACGGGCAGGCCATGCGCCTGATCATCATTCCCCAGACCTACAAGCGCCTGGTCGCGCCGGTCGGGAACGAACTGATCATGGTCTTGAAGGATACCTCTCTTGTATCCTCCATCGCGCTTTCCGATTTGTTGAGAACAACAAAAACCATGGCCAACGCGACAGGAAGCTGGATCTACTATCTTTACGCGGCCTGTATCTACCTGTTCCTGACCACCATTCTGCAGCTCGCCACCGACCAGCTTGAAAAGAAGCTTGGCGTCTATGAAAAGAGGTAATTGAGATGAGTATGGTCAAAATCGAAAATCTCCATAAATCCTTCGGCGATCTGGAAGTCTTAAAGGGCATTGACTTTGAAGTTCAGCCGGGTGAAGTGGTCTGCATCATTGGGGCTTCCGGTTCCGGAAAATCCACCATGCTCCGCTGCATCAACCAGCTTGAACGCGCCACAACCGGAAAGATCTACATCGAAGACGAACTCGTGGATGCGAGAAAAGATGATAAAGACATTGAAAAAATAGACCCGAAGAAGCTTCAGAACCTGACGCTTGACGTCGGGATGGTTTTTCAGAACTTTAATTTATTCCCGCACCTTTCGGTACTTGAGAATGTTACGATCGGGCCGATCAAGGTGAAAGGCGAAAAAGAACAGGAAGTCAAGGAGCGCGCGGTCAAACTCCTGGAGAAAGTCGGCATGGCCGACCGCCAGGATGAGCACCCGATCCGACTCTCAGGCGGCCAGCAGCAGCGTGTGGCCATCGCCCGCGCCCTCGGCATGGAGCCGAAAGTCATTTTTTCAATGTCTTTATCATNNATGAGCCGACTTCCGCGCTTGACCCCGAACTTGTCGGCGAGGTCCTCAATACGATGAAGGAACTTGCCGAAGAAGGCATGACCATGATCATTGTCACCCATGAGATCGGGTTTGCAAGGGAAGTTGCAGACCGCGTCATCTTCATGGATGAAGGGGTGATCTGTGAACAGGGAACCCCGCAGGAAGTGATCCTGAACCCGAAAATGGAACGAACCAAGGAATTCTTGAACAAGATTCTCTAACCGAGCAGTTCAGCCGGCCCATAGCAGCAGCCGTCCCGAAAAGANNATACGGGACGGAGCCGTTATGGGCCTTTTTTTGAAAAACGCGAGGTTTTTCAGCATGCAGGCCATGCAAAGTTCAAGTCTTTAATTCAGAAAAAAGGAAAGATAGAGTCAAAGATGGGAAAGAGCAATTACCACATACACTCCACCTATTGCGACGGAAAAAACACGCTTGAGGAAATGGCTCAGGCCGCGTATGACGCGGGATTGACGAGTATCGGGTTTACCAGCCACTTCACCGCTCTGTTTGAGGATGGATGCGGAATCAAGGAGACGGAAATCCAGAGCTATCTTGACGAGATCAAGCGTCTTCGGGCGGTCTACAAAGAAAAGGGGATGGAGATTCTCTCGGGCTTTGAAGCGGACTTTTGGATGAGGGATTATCAGTTCTCGGATCTTTTCAGAAAGACGAGGCCTCTGATTGACTACACCATCGGATCCATCCACTACATGGATTCAGAGGATCACGGCGAATACGGTGTTGTAGATGCGTTTGAAGACAAGTACGAGGAGAGTATCAGGCGTTTCTTCGGTTCGCCCGAGCGTTACGTGGAAGCCTATTACGAAGCGGTTGGCGAGATGGCCCTCAAAGAGAGGCCGGAGATTGTCGGGCATATGGACCTGATCAAGAAAAACGAAGTGATGCTGAACAAAAATATTTTGAACCTGGATCACAAGTTTCAAAGAGACTGCGCGTTCGGCGCGCTTGACCGGATCAAACAGGCGGGATTGATCCTGGAAGTCAATACAGGCGCGGTCGCGAGGACAGGAAAGACGGAACTTCTCTATCCGTCCGTGCCCATTCTCAGGCGCGCAAAGGAACTTGGAATTCCGGTTACGGTTAACGGGGACAGTCATTTCACCTCGGGCATCACCACCTACTTTGAAGAGAGTGACGCGCTTTTGAGAAGGATCGGCTACCGGGAAGTCATGTATTACAAAGAAGGGGCGTTTTCTCCTGTTCCGGTCTAAGCCTGAAAGGAACAGAAATGGAGAAGAAGAGTTTTGACCTGAAACGTTTCATAAGAGAACACCGTGCATGGGTCCTGCAAGGAGTAGCCGCAGGCACGCTGATTCTCTTATTCGTTTTTCTCTCGCTGTGGAGCAGCTCGAAAAGCGCCGCTCCCGCGCTTGAGACAGTGCAAGAAACGCCTGCCGTTCTTGAAGATCAGGCGGAAGAGGAGGAAATCTTCATCCATGTAGCGGGTGAAGTAACTTCTCCCGGTCTTGTTTCGCTCAAGAGCGGAGCAAGGGTCAGCGATGCGATTGAATCTCGTCTTTGGTTTTAAAGCNNCGATGCGATTGAAGCTGCAGGAGGGTTGACAGACCGGGCGGACCTGTCTCAAATCAACCTGGCTTCCAAGTGCGAGGACGGGATGAAGATCGTGGTGGGAGACGGGGCGGACGTGGAGGAGCCCTCGGAAGAGAAAGGGTTCGGTCCGTCCGCTTCCCTGATTAACATTAACACGGCGGATCTTTCCTCTCTCATGGAGCTTCCGGGAATCGGGGAGGTAACAGCTAAGAACATCATCGCGTACCGTGAAGAGAACGGAAGCTTTAAAACCAAAGACGAGATCAAGCAGGTCTCCCGGATCGGTGAGAAAACCTATGCGAAGATTGAGGAGCTGATCTGTATTTAATCCACATGTATATCCAAAAAAGCAAGGAAAAAGCATGCCAAAATACCGTAAAAAATTTACTGCGTTCTGTAAAGGTGCGCAGTTTTTTACAAGATGAAAACAGTTTTGCTAAGTTTTGAAAACTAAATTTGTGTTCTTTTGATGTGTCTAAAATTATGATTGTGAAATTTCGGGAAACACCCTTTTTCAAAAAAGAAAACTTTTACATTCGAATTTCGAAGTGATATACTCAATGGCACGGGCGGCCGGAAAGGCCGCATGCAGGAGATATACAAGGAGGAAAATATGGCTAAACAATGGGTTTATATGTTCAGCGAAGGTAATGCTGATCAGAGAAATCTGCTGGGCGGCAAAGGCGCAAACCTTGCCGAAATGACACGTATCGGACTTCCTGTTCCTCAGGGATTCACCGTTTCAACGGAAGCATGTAATGAATACATCGCAAACGGAAACGAACTTTCTGAAGACATGGTCAAGCAGATCAAAGACAGAATGAAGGATTTAAATGAAATTTCCGGCAAGAGCTTCGGAGATTCAGAAAATCCGCTCTTAGTCTCTGTCCGCTCCGGTGCGCGCATCTCCATGCCTGGTATGATGGACACCATCCTCAACCTCGGTCTGAATGATGTAACCGTTGAAGCGCTTGCTAAGAAGTCCAACAATCCAAGATTTGCATGGGACTCTTACAGAAGATTCATCCAGATGTTCGGCGATGTTGTTCAGGAAATCGACAAGAACAAATTCGAAGCGGTTCTCGACGACATTAAAGAACGTGAAGGCTATAAATACGACACCGAACTGACTGTTGACGATTTAAAAGAAGTCGTTGACCGTTATAAAGCGATCGTCAAGGAAGAAACAGGAAAAGATTTCCCGTCCGAACCGGAAGATCAGCTCATGCAGGCTGTTGAAGCTGTATTTAGAAGCTGGAACAATCCGCGCGCGATCGTATACAGAAACTTAAATGAAATTCCTCACGATTACGGTACCGCTGTAAACGTTCAGAGCATGGTGTTCGGGAACATGGGCGACAACTCCGGAACAGGTGTTGCGTTTACCAGAAATCCGTCCACCGGCGAAAGAAAGCTCTACGGGGAATATCTGATCAATGCACAGGGCGAAGACGTCGTTGCAGGGGTAAGAACACCTGAACCAATCGCACGTCTGAAAGAAGATCTCCCTGAAGTTTATGAACAGTTCGCTGAAACCGCGAAGATCCTTGAAGATCACTACCGCGACATGCAGGACATGGAATTCACCATCGATGACGGAAGACTTTTCATGCTCCAGACCCGAAACGGGAAGAGAACTGCACCGGCCGCTCTCAAGATCGCAGTTGACATGGTCAATGAAGGCACCATCACAAAAGAAGAAGCGCTTGAAAGAATCGAAGCGAAAGCACTCGACCAGCTCCTTCACCCGACTTTTGACGCGGAAGCGCTCAAGGAAGGAAAAGTGATCGCCGAAGGTCTTGCTGCTTCTCCAGGAGCAGGCACCGGCCGCATCTACTTCACAGCAGACGAAGCGAAAAACGCAGCTGCAAACGGAGAAGACGTTATTCTTGTTCGTAAAGAAACTTCACCGGAAGATATCGAAGGCATGTACGCTTCAAACGGTATTCTGACCAGCAGAGGCGGGATGACATCCCACGCTGCAGTTGTTGCCCGCGGCATGGGTACCTGCTGTGTAGCCGGCGTTGAAGACATCGTAGTGGACGAAGACCAGAAGAAGATGATCGCTGACGGCAAGGAATACACAGAAGGGGACTTTATCTCACTTGACGGTTCCACCGGAAAAGTTTACGAAGGCTCCATTCAGACAGTCGCACCGACCCTCTCGGGCGATTTCGCAACCATCATGGAATGGGCGGATTACGCGAGAAGACTCCAGGTCCGCACAAACGCAGACTCACCGAGAGACGCAAAACAGGCACTCGAATTCGGTGCAGAAGGCGTTGGCCTTTGCCGTACAGAACATATGTTCTTTGATGAAGACAGAATTCCTGCAGTCCGCAAGATGATCCTCTCTCCGGATGTCGAAACCAGAGAAAAGTATCTTGCCGAACTTATGCCGATGCAGAAGGAAGACTTCAAGGGCATGTACGAAGTGATGAAGGAAAAACCGATCACCATTCGTCTCCTCGACCCGCCGCTGCATGAATTCCTTCCGACGGATGAAGAAGAAATCCAGGCGCTTGCAGACGATATGGGCATGACGCTTGAAGAAATGAAGGCGAACATCGATTCACTTCATGAATTCAACCCGATGCTCGGTCACAGAGGCTGCCGCCTTGCGGTTACCTATCCGGAAATTCCGGCCATGCAGACCCGTGCGATCATGGAAGCTGCGATTGAAGTGGCGGAAGAAACCGGCGCTGATATCGTTCCTGAAATCATGATTCCGCTTGTCGGCATGAAGGAAGAGCTCGAAGACGTTAAGAAGACGGTTGTTGAAACAGCAGAAAAAGTCAAGGAAGAAAAAGGTTCTGACATCTCCTATGAAGTCGGCACCATGATCGAAATTCCGAGAGCTGCGCTGACAGCAGATGAAATCGCTGAAGACGCTGAATTCTTCTCCTTCGGTACCAATGACTTAACACAGATGACTTTCGGTTACTCAAGAGACGATGCCGGCAAGTTCATCAATGAATACAAAGAAAAAGGCTTCTATCAAGTCGATCCGTTTGCTTCCATCGACCAGACCGGTGTGGGGAAACTGGTACAGACTGCGGTTAAACTTGGCCATCAAACTCGCCCTGATATGATGATGGGCGTCTGCGGTGAACATGGCGGAGATCCAACCTCCATCAAGTTCTTCGATAAGTCAGGCCTTGATTATGTTTCCTGCTCACCGTTCCGTGTGCCAATTGCCCGTCTCGCCGCTGCTCAGGCTGCAATCGAAAACGGCAAGAAGTAATCCAAAATAATTGTAAAGACTCTTCGTCTCCTGATGGAGAGTCTTTTTTATCGCATCAAAAGAAACACCGCGGAATGAAGGTTCCGCGGTGTTTTTGTCTATCGGATTGAGTACGGTTTTCAGCCGAAACTTATTCTTCTACAGCAATCAGATCTTCTCCAACCTTGACTTCGCCCTGATGGAGGATCTTTAAGGTTTCAAGACCGCCCTGGTCGACGACCAGAACCGCGGNNGATATCCGGATAGCCTGCTTCTTTGATCTTCTTGGAATCAAAGATCATCAGTTCCTGTCCTTCTTCAACATGCTGGCCTTCTTCGACGAGCATTTCAAAGCCTTCGCCGTTCATGTTGACGGTGTCAAGGCCGACATGGATTAGAACCTGCACATTTTCAGGGCCCTGGATACCGACTGCGTGCTTGGAAGCCGCAACAGAGATGACTTCACCTGCAAATGGCGCGAACACCTGGTTGTCAATCGGCTTGATGGCACATCCGCCACCGAGCATCCCTTCTGAGAAGACGCCGTCATTGAGTTCTGCAAGAGCCACTGCTTCGCCGTTGAGCGGGGAATGAACAATAACTTCTTTCTTTGAAGCTTCTACCGGAGCAGTTTCCTGTGCTTTTGGCGCTTCTTTTTCTTCTTTTTTTCCGCCGAATAAGTTACTAAAGAATCCCATTTCGTTCCTTCTTTCCCGGCGGTGTGTNNGTGTGACCGCCGCCGATCATGATCAGACTTTTTAAGCCTTTTTTTCGAGACCGCTTAGTTTCCCGCTCCTGCACGAAACCGCGGTCATCATAATTGATATCCGTGTGCCTGGAAAAATCACCTTGACAATCTGAAAGATGATGACAAACGCTTAGCGTTTTTTTCGGGTCGTTTTTCTTCTGGCTGCAGTGGTGGAAGCTTTCTTGCGCGGCGCGGCAGCCGTCTTCTTTTCAGCTGCAGTCTTGGCAGGTTCGGCTTTTTCCGGTTCTTTTGAAGGGACCTTTACTGTTGCGGCCTTTGCTGCTTTAGCGGGAGCTTCTTTGGCCGGAGTTTTTGCAGCCGTTTTGTCGGCTGGCTGTTTTTTCGGTTCTGAAGGTTTAGCAGCAACCGTCTTTTTCGGCGCTTCAGAAGCTTTATCTTCTGTTACGACCGGTTCTGCGGGTTCTTTCTTTTCCACTTTTTTCGCTTTGAGGACAGTCAGCTTCTTTTTTGGAACTTCCGCTTTTACTTCTCCGGTCTTTTCTTCCATCGTGACCGCGGCCATTTCCTGCGGCACAACGGTGGGGCTTGAAACTTCGATTTCACTCGCTTCTTCCTGTCCCGGTTCAATCACTTCACTAAATGTAAAAACCGTATCCTTCTCAGGCTTCATATCTTCGACCTGAGCGACGAAATCGGTTTGGGCGGGAGATTCTTCAGGCTTTTCCGTTTCGGGGACCAGACGGACCGTTTCATAGGTTTCCGGATTTACTTCGCGGATCACCCACTTTTGATTCTGCCCGTTCACATCATCCCAGATCTGGAGGCGGGCAAAGTCTTCCGGAACCATGCCGACAATATCAAGAACCTTTCCCTTCGGCACATTCAAGAACTTATAGTATCCGTCTTCCGTTGGCTGGACAAACCAAACCTGACTGTAAGCGTCATTCTTATCCCACTGGTGGAGCCAGGATCCGGCGTCCGGAGACTGGTTGATCACGTCGAGGGCTTTTCCGCTCAGCTTGTTGATAATCCTGTAATCATCATAATCACTCGCTTTTTCAAAGCGCCAGAGCTGCCATGGTCTTGGACGTCCAAGCCAGTCGTTATAGAGCTGGACTTTTCCGCCGTTTTCAAGGCTCGTGTCCGCCACTTCAAGCACTTCTCCATTTTCCGTTCCAATGGTATAGTACTTTGTTTCATCAATTTGTGGTTTCAAATTATTTCCTCCCATGTCATTAATCGGTTTTATTCCTTATGTGGGATCGTTTTCCAGAAAGAAGACCTGATAAACTTGTCTTCTTTTATATTATACATCTCAAAGAAATTTTACCCAAAGCTACTTTATTCAAGAAAGCTTTACACAGAAAAAGAACCTCCCGAAATCGGGAGGCAAAATTTTCAGAATCTGGTTTCAGTTATTTGGATGATTTTGTTTTTCTTCTGGCAGGTTTTTTTGCAGGCGCTTTCGTCATTTTCTTTGCAGCTCTGGTTGATGCTTTTTTTCCTGCAGGAGCGGCTTTGACCGGCGCTTTCTTCACTTCTTGTGCCTGCGCTTCCGGTTTCTTTTCTTCCTTTGCTTTCGCTTCCGCTTTTTCAGGCTTTTCGGTTTTCGCAGGCGCAGCCTTTGCTTCTGCCTTCGTGCCCTTTTCCGGTTCTTCCACTTTTACCTTAAACGTTTTGAGAGGTTTGGAATCTTCCTTTACTGCTTCAGAAGGGGAAGCTTTCTTTTCCGGTTCTGCCTTTTCTTCCTTCGGCGCTTCTTCGACCGTTTCTTCAACGACTTCTTCAGCTTCAGGCTTCTTTTCTTCCTGAACAGCTTCTTCCGCCTTCGGTTCTTCTTCGACCGTTTCTTCCGCGGTTTCTTCAACGACTTCTTCAGCTTCAGGCTTCTTTTCTTCCTGAACGGCTTCTTCCGCCTTCGGTTCTTCTTTGACTGTTTCTTCCGCTGCTTCCTGGCCTTCGCCTAAAATCAGCTTCCATAGCTGGTTTTCCCCGTCCACGTCTGTCCAAATCTGCGCCGGCGTGTTGATTTCAGTGGACATATCTTTCAGATCGAGGAGCTTTCCGGCATGGCGGGAGAGCAATTTGACCGCTTCTCCGGCTTCTTCAATCAAAGACCAGCGCTGCGTGGTGCCTTCCGCATTTTCCCACTGATGGAGAAGCGTTCCGTCTTCAACGCCGCCCCACATCAGGTCGAGCATTTTTCCGGTCCATTTGTTGACGATGCGAAAGCTCTGGTCGCCTGCGTTCTCGAACCGCCAAAGCTGGGAAGGACCGTCATGCTTTTCTCTTAAAAGAATCTGGGCGCCGTTTTCGTCTCCGGCCACTTCAAGGACTCTCCCGTTGTTGGCCGTAATGTAATAATATAAGTTCTCTTTAATCATAGTTTTCACCTGTTATTCTCATTTATAGCCGCAGAGTTGATCCGCGGCGCTGTTCCAGACCTGCGTTGATGAAGTTGAACGAACAAGTTTTATGGAACAGTCAATAGAATTCTGAAAATTTTAATTTAGAACGCCAAAATCGTTCTTCTCAAATCATACAGTGACATCCTCCCCGCCCT
>DLOL01000040.1 GCA_002478485.1 Eubacteriaceae bacterium UBA7485
CAGGGCGGGGAGGATGTCACAGTTGTTTTTCTGTATATTCGAACCGGCTATGAAGACTTGAAATCTTCTTTATCCGGAACGAAATAGAAAAGGCGCGGCCTGTTGTGAACCGCGCGCTCTGCTTGAAATAAACTTTCCCGACTGTAATTTCAGTTTCTTCGCTAATCTTCTGAATCATCGATTGTTTCCGAATCAAACCTTCAAGGTGAGAGGAGTCACTTCTTCCAATCCTTTTGTTTTTAAAAATTTCATATGATGTTCGAAGTTATCCATACTGTCTGAAGCGTCGATGGCATCCAGATTCAGATTCGAAAATTTCGTCCGTTCGATTAAAACCGACAAAACCGTATCTTGAAGATTCTTTCCTGTGCTGGTATCCAAAGACTGATTCTGGATGTTCACCAAGACCTCCTGAATCGGAAGGGAATTAAAGATATTTCTTGCAATATCCAACGCAAGACTACAGACGAAATCTTCACATAGAGAATAATAGTTTGTTTTTGACATTTTTCTCTTTGACAGTCTCCCTGTTTTTGTCAGCGAGTAAGATTCATTTGGAATCACATCACTAAAGTTAACGGTAAGATCGACTTGACAGGATATCGGACTTTTAACCGATACAGAGTGACTGGTCAATAGATTTTCAGCAGATGTGAAAGTATCGCCGGTTTCAATCACCTCTTCCATTACAGCGGTATCGCCCGAGAGAACACCCTGCGCTTCTTCCTTCAAATTCTGCCATTTTTCATAGACCTTCTGATCTTCCGCTTTCGCCTGATCAAGCTCTTTTTGGAAAGTGCCATTCGATTCGGGATTGAACATCTTGAAGTGTTTGGCAAGAAATCCGGGTTTATAAGCGTTTTCTTCGCTCTCCACCTGATCCTCTTTTGAGGATTGACTGTAAGGAGAAGTGGACGTGAGAAGCTCGTTCCAGTCAATCTCCGGTACCGGATTCAGATAGAGGTGTGTAATATTATGAATATAGGTTTCATATTCATTTACGCAGGCTTCTGGATTTTCTTCCGAAGCGGACTGCTCGTTTGAAAGATCTCCGGATCCAAATCTTTTATGTGGAAAAATCGGAGTGGTCGTTGAATAGCTTAAGCCGGTTCCCGGAAGGCTGGCTGTCTTTGTGAGCTTGCCGTCTGAGTTCAGTGTTGTATGAAACATTCGGTCGCCTAAAGTGACACTCACGTCATGCTTATTCAAATTAAGACGGATGCCTTTTGCAATTGGTATTGATTTTCTAAATCGGAAACCCATAGTAAAATCCTCTTTTGTATGATGTTATTTATTTCATATCCTCAAGAGCAAATAATAGTAAAAAAAGACGTCTCTGATCCTGTAAGACCAAAGACGTCAGATGTTTATAAAGAGACAGAAGTTTTTTTTTGTTTCGAGATCTGGATTCCCTGGGAGAACAAGACGGAGAGCGCGCCGATCATATGATCGACATCATGCACAGTTAATTCAAAGTTCGGTCTTAAAATCAGAGAAGTGTTATCTCCTTCATACGGCTTAACCAAGATGTGATATTGAAGAAGCTGTTCGATTGCGCGTTCCCTGAGCAGATTTGTCTTAAAATCCAGAAGAAAGTAAGCGTATTCTCCAATATAACTCATCTTTCCGCCGCTGTTTGCTGACAGAGCTTTCAGTTTGAAGTACAGGCGTTTAGCGACGCGTTCATACCGCATGGATAGCGGTATGTCCAAACAGCGTTTGACAATTTCATAAAGCATCAAAACGTAAGGAAGGTTTTCCTTTTGTGGAAGCAGGGAAGATTCATCTAAAATAAGCCGCTTCCTGACAGTTTTCTTAGTTGAAAACACGACATACTGATAATGTTCTTTATAAAGAAGACCGCCTGCCAGAATAAAGTCGGGCGTGATACCCAGACGCATAAAATAAAAAAGTTCGCCGCTTCGCATCGAAAAAGAGGTCCGTTCATCCATCAGGAAGGGGATTTTCGCTTTTTTTGCAAGTTTGCCTAAAAGTTTCGCTTCATCGGATTGAATGAATCCCTCGCCGTCTGGAAGCACCGGAGTGACCACCACTGCGCTGAGTTTATTCTTTAATTCATTGAAAAGCGCCTTTAGCGTGTTTTCTTCCATTAATTCTTGAACGGATTTAACACCAAGATGCTTCTTGGCATACTTAAAACCATCAATTAGACAAGCGCGCTCTTCGGTTACTTCAGGAACATCTCCAATTACAAGAAGAGCAGAATCAGGCTCTTTCAGCCCGATGGACTGGTAGAAAGAATACAAGGGCCTGCTATTGATGTAATAAGCCATATTGCAGTCTGGAACCTCATCCCGAACGAGGGAGAGAAGGGATTCGTGTATCGATTCAGGCGTCAATTCTCCGCTTTTATATGCTTTTGCTGAATCTAAAAGACTTTGATTCAAAGCTGGATCATAAAAGCCTGGAAGCCAGAAAAGGGGTGGACAGTTAAAACAGATATAATTTGAATCTTTGGTGATCAGGTGCGCACCATCTCCTTCAAGAAAATCCATCTGATAAAATTGGTTAAAGCTGCTGTCGTTGAAATTGGGTTTATTCATAAAATCCCCCATTCTAGTTAAAGTCACTTAAAATAGACGAAAGCTGTCGATTGGGATTATTCTATCACATTCTTTCTTCTTCATCCCGTTTTGAACATGAGGGAAAGAAAATGCACGAAGATTGTTGTGAAAATGACTGGCGTGTCCATGAAAGCAGGAAGGAAAGAATGGCCGAAGGAAGCTGACAGAGCGTCTTTGTGACGACCGTAAACGCTTGTATCCCGTTTTCTTTCAAGATATAATATTTCTATCACCATAGATTAGGAGATACTGGTTTTGATCACCAAAGAAATAACAGTCTTAAACCGCCAGGGACTTCATGCGAAGCCGGCTTCAACTTTTGTACGTGCCTCAAATAAATTCCATTCTGATGTGTTTATTACAAAAGAAGGGATTAAGGTTAACGCAAAAAGCATTATGGGCGTTATTATTTTAGCTGTTGAGCAAGGAGACACCATTGAGCTTTCAGCAGAAGGTGAGGACGAAGTAGAGGCAATTGACGCACTGTGCGAGCTAATAAACAATAAATTTGAACTTGGAACCGAATAAATACAACCGGCAGGTTGTATTTTTTATTGCTTGAATTTTCAGGAAAATTTGTGAACTGAACAATGAGGAATAGAAATTTTCATAAGAAAATTTGCTTTCAATTCGTTAAAATATAGGTATGAAAAAATTTTTAGTCGCTTTATCTTTTTTTACCAGAATTCCTGTAAAGATAAAAAATGTGACCAATGAAGAGTTTTTTGAAGCTATGCAGCTTATGCCTCTCGTGGGTGTGCTGATCGGCGCCGTCCTCTGGCTGGTCGCGTGGAGCGGATACTTTATTCAAAATCCTCAACTGAGCTCTTTTCTTATACTTGTTGTCTACCTGCTATTAACCGGGGGGCTTCATCTGGATGGTGTGGCGGATACAGGAGATGCCGTTTTTTCTGCAAGAGACAAGAAGAGAATGTTTGAAATCATGAAGGATTCACGTCTTGGGACATATGGCGCAGTTTGCCTTTTTATGGTTTTACTGGGGTATTATGTTTCAGGTCAGTGGTTTGTTACGGACTATACACTGGTATTAATCCTGGTGCCGGTAATTGGGCGGTTTTGTGCGGTTTTTCTCGGAACCTTCTCGCAGGCTTGCCCGGAAGGCGGAGGACTTGGAAAAGGCTTTGTTCAATTTGCACAGAACTGGATACCAGTTCTATACGGCATTGTCATTCTAAGCGTAACGTGGATTTTTTTTGATAAAGTCATTTTAGTTGCGGAAGTATTTTCTGTTTTGTTCACGATATTCCTCATATGGTATTATAAAAAAACTTTAGGCGGAATTACCGGGGATCAAATTGGACTAACAATAGAGCTCACCCAGCTTTTCTTTATGATGGCAGTGATCATTACTTCAAAGATATATTATTTATACTTAATATAGAGCCGAAACAAGGAGGCTTTTATGACGAAAGAAGGCAGAGGACTTGGCTTATCCGAGTCGATTGAAGATTATATCGAGCGAATCTATCTGGATCAAGTTCAAGACGGAAGGGGCGTGCGGATTACGGACCTAGCGGCGGCTATGGATGTAAGCAAGGCTAGTGCGAATGATGCAGTCAAGAAACTTAAAAATATGGGATTTGTGGATCATGAACGCTATGGTCAAATTTACTTAACTGACAGCGGAATTGAAGCGGGAAAGAAGATCTATAACCGCCATACAGTCTTGACACAGTTTTTTGAACGTTTTCTCGATATTGATCCGGAAACGGCAGAAGCCGATGCATGCGGAATTGAACATGTTATCAGTGAAAAATCCTTTAAAGCGATCAAAAAGCTTGTCTGCGCAGCTGAAGAGAACGCCCTGAAATAAATTTTGCGGCATTAAGCCGCTTTTTTTATGTTTTGACGTTCTTGCTTATAAATTATTCTTGAATTATCTTTTTAGAGGTCTTTATATATTAATTGATATCCTATTTAAAAAATCGGTTAATATTAATATAGATATTCAATTTCGCATTAGGATAAAGACCATGCTCGAAAGTCATAGAAAATTTGAAGAAGATATATCTTTTATTCAATCCTTATCTTTCAATGAATTTAACGAAATTATTAAAAGGTTTCGAATTTCTACTTCATCCAATTTGTTTGTAAATTTGGGCATGAAGAATAATTCAGGGAAGTTTTATGCTTTAGGCTTGCTTCTTTCAGATCAGAATATCTTCACTTGCCAGATTACATACCTGAAGACAGGTAAAGAAGATGGAGAAAAAGAAAGTCTGGCTTTTAAAGGTTCACTTTTGAAACAGCTTTTCTGTGTTTACCGGTATCTGGCCGGAAAGAACAGCCAATCTACGAAATCAAAGAGAGCATCGACAGATGACTATCCACGAGAAGCGCTTTGGTTTGCTGTTGTGTTTGCTTTTTTGGTTCATGACTATTCAACCATGTGGAATCTTTATATCAAGTGTTTTCCCGACCGTATTGAATTCAGTCCGGATATTGTAGTGGAAAATATGAAAGAGCCGGCTGAATCCAGAATCCAGTATATGAAGAGAAAGCAAAGCAGATTAATTCGTATTTTCAATTTCTTAAAACTGGTTGATATTGAAAATTTAGGTCTGAATCGGATTTACTTAGCATATAATAGTCATAATGAACAGCCTGAAATCGTTCTTAGCAGTGAATGCTTTAAAATAGTCCTTCCCAATAGAAACGTTTCAGCTTGAATTCAATAACGGGAATTTTGAGGTAAAGGAATTGATTCTAGAAGAATTCGTTAATAAAAATCATGCTGCCTTTTACGATCAGCTCGGGGACTGGAAAGAGGCCATTACGAAAGGATGTGAAATCCTGGAGAAAGACGGGTCGGTTACACCTGAATATAAAGAAAAAATTATTGAGACGGTTGATAACATTGGTCCGTATTTTATCGTTGCCCCTGAAATTGCAGTCTCTCATTCACAAAATGATTACAGCTGTGTTAACAAAAAAGGAATCAGTCTGCTGGTTCTAAAAGAACCGGTCTATTTTGAATCGCAGCCGGTCAAAATCCTCTTCACACTGGCATCGAAAGAGCCGAATGAACATTTGGACAGCATGCTGAGGCTTTCTGAAATGCTTTTAAATCCAGAGCTGGTTAGCGAATTAAAAGAAGCTGACAGTTCGGAGAAACTTCTTGAACTGGATAAGAATTTCCCGGAGATTTAAGCTTATGAAAAAGGGAATATAGGAATCAGCATTTATTAAGAGGTTAGGCAAATGATGGATTTACCCGAACAGGATTATATTTATAAGAATAATAAAGACAACACCGCACGGTTTGTGCTTGGAACAAAAGGAAAGAATCCGCTCATCGTCATGAGCATCAATCCTTCAATCGGATCACCGACAGTCGATTCTCCGACAATTGGGACTGTCCGGCATATTGCCGAGTTTTACAACTACGACAGCTGGATTATTTTATGCCTTTATCCGGAAAGAGCCACACACCTGGATGAGCTCACTCAGATCGCGGATCCGGCCTTAATTGAAGAAAATAATAAGGTCATTGAAGAGATCCTGTCCCAGTATCCGGATCATAAAATCTGGGCAGCATGGGGCACGCATTATCAAGACCGCGATTTTTTCAGGGGCTGTCTTGAATCAATAGCTAAGATTGCGGCTAAATACCATGACACTTGGATGAGCTATGGCCCGCTTGAAAAATCAGGAAACCCGCGTTATGCCCTCTACATAGATCCGGGCTGGGGATGGTTTGATTTTGATGTTCAAAAATATCTTGAAGGGGCCGATTTTAAAAACGACTGACAACAAAGCGCTGAGAGGGAAGCTCTCAGCGCTATTCATATTTTAAGCACAATGGGATTACAGACTTAACTCCTGTCTGGATTTTCCGCCTGTGATCCGCTTCTGCACCTTTTCCCATCCGAGACGGTCAATAGTTTGTGCAAAACGTTCTCCTGGCAGGCCTTCATCCTTGTAGAAGGAAATAACACATTCAATCAGATCCATCACTTCTTCTTCCGATTCAACAATCACTTCCATCGGGTGACCGAGTGAGATCTCCTTTCCCCAGCGACCGCCCAGATAGAGGCGGTATCCGGATACTTGAGGGGTTAGAGCCCCGAATGGGCAGGCCCGAATGCATCGTCCGCAGTTTTTGCAGGTGTCAAGATCGATTGAGACTTTCTTATTATGAATTTCAGGAATGCCAAACGGGCAGGCTTTTCTGCATAAACCGCAGCCACGGCATTTTCCAGGATCGATTCCGGGAATCTGCTGTCCCATAATACCAATATCATTCAGATTAATTTTTGCGCAGTTGTTCGGACATCCGCCAACTGCAATTTTAAATTTGTGGGGAAGTTTGAGATCGATATGTCCTTTTAAAATGCGGTCGTTGATTTGCTGCGAGAGCTCATAAGTATCAATGAGTCCGTACTGGCAGGTGGTTCCTTTACATGAAACAACCGGTCTCAGTTTGTTTCCCGTTCCGCCCGTCTTTATCCCGTGGTCTTTCAAAAAAGAGCGAAGCGGTTCAATCTGGTCATAAGGCACACCCTGAATCTCAACACTCAGACGAACTGTCAGCGCGATTTCTCCATTTCCAAAACGTTTCGCGGCTTCTAGAATTACAGCCATGTCATCGGCCGCCAGTTTTCCGTTTCCCGTCAGTGTTCGGATATTGAAAATATCGTTATAACGTTTGTCTTTAAGACACCCCAGTCCCTTTAGCCGTTTGATTTCACCGGGCGAGAGCTTTTTATGCGGGTTTGTTTCTGTCATAGAATTCTCCTTAAACAGCTGCTCTGAGAGCAGTCACTAAAACTGCAACAACGATTTGTACCTGAACGCCTTGGCAGACAGGCCCAAATGAGTCTATTTCTATTTAGAAATTTGGCTATATATTATTATAACGTTTCAGGAATAAACATGGATGTTGATGACTGTGAGAGGTGAAAATGCTGAAGAAGAATGAAAAACTCATGATGCATATCGATGATATGACCAAGTCCGGAGAAGGAGTGGCCCGTCATAATGGAATGACAGTATTTGTGGACCAGGGCGTGGTTGGAGATACTGTCCAGGGCGTGATTACGGAAGTAAAAAAGAATTACGCTAAAGCCAGACTTGAAAAGCTTGAGAGGCCCTCAATTCTAAGAAAGTCCGACGGGATTTTGTGCCCCTACAAGGATCAATGCGGCGGCTGCGCTTTTTTTGATGTGGATTATCACGAACAGCTCAACATCAAGCAAAAACAGGTGAAGGACGCGCTGGAGCGCATTGGAGGGTTTCAAGATCCTGATATTCTTCCCATCATCGGGATGGGCATCCCTTATCATTACCGGAATAAAGCACAGTATAAGGTCTCAAGAAACGGAATCGGCTTTTATAAAAAAGGAAGTCACGACGTGGTTCCGATTCAAAGCTGCCTGACCCAGCCTGAAATTTCCAATCATGTCATTGAGATTGTCGACCAGATCATCAAAAAATACGGAATAACGGTATATGATGAGAAGACGCACAAAGGACTTGTCCGAGGTGTTCTCCAGCGCACCAATCGTGAAGGGAAGGTCATGCTGATTTTTGTAGTCAACGGTGACTTTCTCCCGGATCAGGAAGAGATCATAAAAGAGCTTCAAACCCTTCCTGAAATCGTCTCGATCTATTTGAATATCAACAAGAACAAGGGGAACCGCATTATGGGGGACGAGAATGTGCTCCTGTGGGGAGACGCTTCTCTAACAGAATATCTTGGTGATAAGAGA
This sequence comes from Eubacteriaceae bacterium UBA7485, assembly GCA_002478485.1. Classification (GTDB taxonomy): domain Bacteria; phylum Bacillota; class Clostridia; order Eubacteriales; family Eubacteriaceae; genus UBA7485. The sequence goes on from DLOL01000040.1 coordinate 8,318, forward strand.
TTCGAAATTTCCCCGGGCTCCTTTTTCCAGGTCAATACCGCGCAGACCGAGATGCTTTACGAGACGGTGAAAGAATTTGCGAACTTAAAACCGGGGGAAGAAGTCTATGACCTTTACTGCGGAACCGGAACAATCGGGATCTATATTTCTGAAGAGGACACCAAGCTGACAGGGATTGAAATCAGCAGGGAAGCCGTTCAAGACGCGATTCGCAACGCAAAGATTAACAAGATGACGAACGCGCAGTTTTTATCCGGAAAAGCCGAAGTGGTCACAAAGGATCTTGAAGGAAATCCGGACTGTATCATTTTGGATCCTCCAAGGAAAGGATGCGATGCTTCTCTCATTCACCTTTTGCAGGAACTTAAGGCTCCGAGAATTGTCTATGTTTCCTGCAATCCGGCTTCACTTGCAAGAGACTTAAAAGAACTCTCATACTCCTATGAAATCAGAGAGGTTCAGCCGGTGGATTTGTTCCCGATGACAGGACATGTTGAGACGGTAGTATTGATGTCAAGGAAAGACACATAAGAGGCTCGAAAGTCCTTGAAATAAGGCACTTTTCGGCTTCTGGCAGATTCAAGAGTGTCGAGTGGATAATCGCTCTGCGGTAACTTATCCAAGGGTGGCTCCAAGGATGACTTCGATAAAAGGTGTGAATGTTGAGTTGCCGGATTAGATGTCACAGAGTTGAGTTGCCGAGATAGATGTTAGGGTAGTTGAAGCTGCGAGATAGATGTCAGAAAGGGCAATAGAAATGGTCAAAACGCCTGTATTGTGGGAATGTTAACTCCCGTTGCTTGTTTATAGGAGCTGCTGCGAATAAGCTGGTAGCAGGAGGTGGTCATCATGCTATCAGATAATATTAAAAAATATCGTAGGGATCAAAAAATGAGTCAAGAAGATTTGGCTGTTCAGCTTCATGTTGTACGTCAGACACTCTCAAAGTAGGAAAATTCTTTGTCTGTACCGGATGCCGATCAGCTCATCTTGCTTGCTGATGTTCTGAAGGTAAGCGTGAAAGATCTGCTCGATACGAAGATTGAGAATCCGGATAATCATCAGGATATTGCCGCCGAGCTCACAAAAGCAAATAAGCAAATTGCTGAGTACGCTGAGAATGAGACACTTCGCAGGGAAGCCGGGAAAATCCGAGGTATTATGCTTTGGCTGACGGTGATAGCGATAGCAATCATGGGATCCGTCAAAAATGAAATAGCAGCAATTGTTCTTTCAGCAATTCTGCTTGTTGTAGTACTGATCATTTTGTATAGAAATATGTCCTTGCTGTCGGTGGGGTTTAATAGCACCGGCAACACGCGCAGCATGAAAATAGTCACAGTATTTGACATAGTGCTGGTTGTCGTTTTGGAGATATTTGGAATCCTCATCAGAACCGATAAGATCTATTTGGCCGATAATCAGTAAGCACTGTTTGCTTCAGTTATTGTTACAATCGTTATCATTTTTACTGGAGTGATCGCTCCACGCCTACCTCACAATAGGTATACTGGATTACGGCTGCCTTGGACAATTCAGAACGAAGGTGCTTGGATTATTGCGCATAAGGTTTTAGGAGTCATTTCGATTCCACTTGGCCTCACATATATGGCCTTGACCTTTTTTATTAGTAACATGGAGGCTCTTACGCTTGTAGTTATTTTGATTTGGATAGGAATACCGGGATTCATTTCACTCCTTTACGTTTATAGGCCTAATATTAAAAAATGACAGACCAAGGCTCCTCACTACTGGCTAATGCGTCAGTGGCGAGGAGCCTTTTTAAGGGTTCTACGTCAATAATGG
>DLOL01000019.1:0-132 GCA_002478485.1 Eubacteriaceae bacterium UBA7485
TCATCGACGCCGTCTTTCAAAACGGAAAATCTGAACTTTGGACACCATATGACATGATATTGAGTCAAATATCTGCAATGAGCTCCACTGTGATATTCAGGTTCATTCATCCTTAGCTTCTCCAAGCTGATA
>DLOL01000019.1:174-4029 GCA_002478485.1 Eubacteriaceae bacterium UBA7485
GAATAGATGCGTGCGAGATTTTCTAATTCGGTTTTCCATTCTTTTGGAATAGAAATATTAATTTGAACATTATCTAGTTTTGGTCTGCCTCTTACCATTGCACCCCTCCATATTAATACATATATTATATATCTAACCTATGTCAACATCAACCACGAATTAAAAAAAGAAGCACACTGCTTCCAATCAAATCTATGCACGGCGGCTTGCATCCCCACAGCAAGCTATGGGTTTTCGCCACTAATTTATAACATTAAACAGAGTACGCATTAAGAAAGCATATTCTTCGCAAGTCCTCTTGATCTATAATGAGTGTAAGGAAACAGAGGTAAAGGGAATGAAAACAGAAAAGATTACGTTTCAGTCATCTGACAAAGAACATACGATTAAGGCGCATCTTTATCTTCCGGAAAGAGAGCCGAGCGCTGTTCTGCAGATTTCATACGGTATGAATGAATTCAAGGAAAGATATGAAGAGTTTGCGGAATTTTTAACTAACCATGGAGTAGCAGTAGCAATCGGAGATCACCTTGGTCATGGAGAGAGTGTAAATTCTCCGGATGAGTACGGCTATTTCGGAGAAACAAACGGTGCCCGTTTTCTTGTAGAGGATGAACACCTGCTTTTAAAGAGAATAAAGGAAAAATATCCGGATCTTCCTTACTTTCTCCTGGGTCACAGCATGGGCTCGTTTATCACAAGAGATTACATCGCTTCATATGAGGATGACCTTCAGGGTTATATCTGTATGGGAACCAGAGGCTCTGATCCGATGGGCGCGATTGGACAAGTCATCTCCAAGAGTGTGGCAAAGAGAAAGGGATCCAAATACAGAAGCGAACGTTTGGATAAAATTTCGAAACACGGATACAATAACAGGTTCAAGGCTGAGCACGATGAACATTCCTGGTTGTCAAAGAATATTGAGAACAGACGTTCCTTTCGAGAAGACGACCGGGCAGACTTTATTTTCACTGCGAAAGGATTTGAAAGCCTTGCAGAAATGCTCCAGTCGATTTCAGGAAGGAAATGGGCGAGAAAAGTCAACCCGAGACTTCCAATTCTCGTTATTTCAGGCGGAATGGATCCAGTGGGAAGCTACGGAAAAGGACCGAGAGAAGTGGCAGGCTGGCTCAAGCGAGTTGGTGTTGAAGATGTTACACTTAAAATCTATGAAAAAGACCGGCATGAACTTCTGAACGAACTAGACCGTGAAGACGTTTATCAGTATCTCTTAGACTGGATACATGAAAAAGATCTCAAAAAAAATTAGTGTAAAAAACCCTGCCAACCGCTTATCCGCGGCCGGCAGGGAATTTTTATAAGAACATCCTGAGAATTTTCATTTTAAAATCTGTATATGGCGCATAACGAATCGGAAGGTCAAACCAGGTTGCTTTCTTCACAATACTTTTTTTATGCGAGAAAGTGTCAAAGCTGTATTTGCCGTGATAGCCGCCCATTCCCGAATGGCCCACGCCTCCAAAAGGCATCCGGCTGGTCGCGAGATGAACGATGGTGTCGTTGATACATCCGCCTCCGAAAGAAATCTCATTGAGAACTTTTTTCTGGACTCGCTCGCTTTCCGAAAAGAGGTATAAGGCCAGGGGTTTTTCCCGGCTTTTGATAAAGGAAATCGCCTCATCTAGATTTTCATAAGTGAGAACCGGAAGTACAGGGCCAAATATTTCTTCCTGCATGACAGCGGATTCAAGGGCTACATCTCTTAAGATGGTTGGTTCGATTTTCATAGAGTCCGGATCACTCTTTCCGCCTGACACAATGTTTTGGCTCTGAATCAGTCCGTTAATCCGTTCAAAATGTTTTTCATTTACGATTTTTCCATATTGGTCATTCAGGAGCGGATGGTCTCCGTAGAATTTCTTCACTGCAAGGGTAAGAAGTTCGAGAAATGGAGCCTCAACTTCCTTCTCAATGAGAATATAGTCCGGAGCGACACAGGTCTGACCGGCATTTAAATACTTGCCAAAAGCGATGCGCTTGGCGGCAAGATCAAGGTCAGCCGTTTTATCGATGATAACCGGGCTTTTTCCTCCGAGTTCCAGAGAGACCGGCGTCAAGTTAGGCGCGGCTTTTTCAAGCACCACTTTTCCAACAGTCGGACTTCCGGTAAAAAAGATATAGTCAAACTCTTCATTAAGAAGCGTCTGGTTCGCTTCATGCCCGCCTTCAATAACAGCGACATAATCTTCCGGAAAAATTTCATTGAGCATTTTCTTTAAAACGGCCGATATGTTTTCGGAATAGGCAGAAGGTTTTAAAACAACCGTGTTTCCGGCAGCTATCGCCCCGATCAGAGGTTCAATGGAAAGCTGAAACGGATAGTTCCAGGGTGACATAATTAAAACAGTCCCGTAAGGTTCGCTCATCGTGAAGCTTACAGCCGGCGCTTGTGCAAGAGGCGAGAGGACATAATGCTTTCGGCTCCAGCAGGACAGTCTTTTTTTTATAAACTTCAGGTCGCTCAGAACAAGACCGGTTTCAGTCATATAAGATTCAAATGAAGATTTTCCAAGATCTGCCTTGAGAGCCGCTGCGATTTCCTCTTCATAAGACTGTATTGCGAATTCCAGCTTATTCAACGCCATCTTTCGGAATTTCAAATCCTTTGTCAGGTTTGTTTGAAAAAAAGCCTTTTGACGATTAACAAGATCATGGGTGGTTTGCGCTGTGCTCATCGGTCCTCCTTTTTGAATCAGGCGATTTAGGATATTAAAGTCATTTTAGCAGTTGAATCAAAGCTCGGAAACAAAAGATATAGGTTTGAAGAGAATAAAAAAAAGTAATTATAATCTTAAGATCTTCTTAATTTTTCAAATGAAAGAATAAATAAAGGTTAAAAAAAGTAAAAAATGCATAGAAAAAAATTTGCTCAAAGCAATTCCAAAGAGTTATAAGAAATGATACTATTAAAGAAATTCTATCTAAGGGATTTTTTAAGTAGTAGAATAATTTATGTGAATCGGTTTAAACCGAAACATAATGAGAATAACATTTAGGTAAATTAAAAATAAGCATAAGATATAAGAGCCCTTGAAAGAGCTCTGCGGATACAAGTTGAACCTGGGAAGGAGAGAGATGAAGAAGAAAATTTTCGTTTTCCTAACCATATGGGTATTCTGCCTGACCTGCCTGCTTCCAGCTCAAATCAATGCAGTTGGACAACAAGCATCTTATATTAGTGTAGAGGCCAAACCCGTTCTCTACGGTACAGAGGCACTCATTGACGTAAGTCTTAAATCTGATGACGGACTTCCAATAACAACTGGTGAAGTCAAAATCAGTGTGACTGATGATAAAGGTCAAACCCTTTTAGATAAAAATTTTGTTCCTGATAAAAATGGTGCGGTTCAGGTTTCGATTACGCCTGAAGCCTCTGTTGATTATGAGGTTAAAGTTGAATATTTGACACCTGACAAGGCTCTATACCTGCCTTCAACAGCATCAACTTCACTCAAGGTGAACAAACCGGTCAAATTATTCGAGAAACCGTCCTTGAAATTTTCCATCCTCTGTTTCTTCTACCTTAACCTCGTCCAGAACCGGAGTGGCCGGAACGATGTTAATCGAAAGACTTTCTCCAAAATCGATCGGGTCATAACTCGTATCGTCTGGAACAAACAGGATCTCGCAGGTATTGTTTCCTAAATCCAAGGTCTGGTCTGTATCCTTAAAGGTGAATTGGCCGGGAACATTGGTTTTCCCACCCTCAATTTCAATATCGTCAAGCGTTGTTCCATATTCATATACGGGTTTGGATAACGACGGTTTCTCGAATAATTTGACCGGTTTGTTCACCTTGAGTGAAGTTGATGCTGTTGAAGGCAGGTATAG
>DLOL01000020.1 GCA_002478485.1 Eubacteriaceae bacterium UBA7485
TGACGCCCATCTTCTCCGCCACAAGTGTATAATTTTTTTAGATTTTAAGGAGAAAGAGAATTAGGAATGAAGAAGAAACTCTTGGCGATTGTTTTGGCGCTTGCAGCCTTCACCTTTGTGCTCGCCGGCTGCTCGGGCAGCAGTGATTCGTCCGACCGCAGCAGCTCGGACAGCGCAGATTCCGACACGCTGATCATCGGAGTGGATGACCAGTTCCCTCCGATGGGATACCGGGATGAAGACGGGAATATCGTCGGATTTGACATCGACCTTGCAAAGGCCGTGGCGGAGAAGATGGGCGTCAAGCTCAAGGTTCAGCAGATTGACTGGTCTGCCAAGGAACTCGAACTTGACCAGGGAAATATCGACGCGATCTGGAACGGTCTGACGATCACGCCGGAGCGCGAGGAATCCATGCTCTTCACCAAGCCCTACCTTGAAAACGACCAGGTGATCGTGGTCAAGAAAGGTTCGGATATCAAGACAAAGGCGGATCTTGCTGGAAAAAAAGTCGGCGTCCAGAAAGCATCATCCGCACAGGAAGCGCTTGAAGCGGATGATATCGCCAAGGAAGTGGCGCAGGTCGTTGAATATGAAGAAAACGTCTCCGCCCTTCAGGACCTGAACATCGGAAGAACCGACGCGGTCATCGTCGACAAGGTTGTTGCGGACTGGTACATCAAAGATGAAAACGCGGACGAAGTTGTTCTAGAAGAATCCTTGTCACCGGAACTTTACGGGATCGCCGTGAAGAAAGACAACAGCGAGCTTCGCGACAAGATCCAGAAGGCGTTTGATGAAATTGTGGCGGACGNNGACGGAGAAGCCGCAAAAATTTCAGAAAAATGGTTTGGATCAGATATCATCTACACAGGTAAATAATTTTAATGAAAGCCGGATTTTTCCGGCTTTTGTCATGTTAGGAGACTTATGGATTTTCATTACATCATCACGCTGACGGTTCCGCTCCTTCAGGGGACGGTCGTCACCCTTGCGATTTTCGCGATCACGCTTGTCATCTCCGTTCCGCTCGGTTTTTTGGTCACACTCGGCCTGAATTCGAAAAACGGACTGATCAAGGGCTTCTGCGAGACGTACGTCTACATCCTTAGAGGAACCCCGCTCCTCCTCCAGATTCTCTTCGTCTACTTTGGCCTTCCGCTGATCCCGTGGATCGGGAAATACCTCACCTTCTCCCGGTTCGCCTCAGCCTGCATCGCGTTCGTGCTCAATTATTCGGCCTACTTCGGAGAAATCTTCAGAGGCGGCCTTCTCGCGATCGACCCCGGACAGTACGAGGCTGCAAAGGTGCTTGGGCTGACCCGCTACGAAACCATGACCCGGGTTATCATTCCCCAAATGATCCGCGTCTGCCTCCCGTCGGTCGCCAATGAGACCATCACGCTTTTGAAGGACACGGCGCTGGTCACCGTTATCGGTGTGACCGAAATGCTTCATTACGCAAAAACGGAAGTCAACCGGGACGGCACCCCTTTCCCGTTCGTCATCGCCGCGGTCCTCTACCTGATCATCAACTTCTTCCTCACCTGGATCTTTAAATATTTGGAAAAGCGCTATGAACAATAATCAAAACAACCATGTGATTCACGTCACAAACCTCTCCAAACATTTCGGAGACAATGAAGTGCTCAAAAAAATCAATTTCGATGTCGACCGCGGAGACGTCATCGCCATCATCGGATCGAGCGGATCGGGCAAATCCACCCTCCTTCGATGTCTGATCGATCTTGAACAGGCCGACGGCGGAACCATCATGATCAAGGACAGGAAGCTGGTCGATGAAGGCGTGCAGGCTCCTCAGAAAGAGAAGACGGCCATCATCGCGGACATGGGCATGGTCTTTCAACATTTCAATCTCTTCCCGAACCTCACGGTCAGGGAAAACCTGGAACTGACACCCAAGCTTCGGCATGTGGGAACGGACGAGGAAATCGAAGCGCGCATGGAGTATTACCTGGATAAGGTCGGCATGTCCCACCGGGCCGACGCCAAGCCCTCCACGCTCTCGGGAGGAGAAAAACAGCGCGTGGCCATCGCAAGGGCCCTGATGATGCAGCCGGAGATCCTCCTCTTTGACGAGCCGACCTCCGCGCTTGACCCGGAACTGACCGGAGAAGTGCTCAAAGTGATGGAACAGCTCGCGAGTGAGCACATGACGATGGTGGTCGTCACCCATGAGATGGGCTTTGCAAGGCAGGCCGCCTCCAAAGTCCTCTTCATGAATGACGGGATTATCCTTGAAGAAGGAACACCTGATGATATCTTCAATCATCCGAAAGAAGAGCGGACCAAGGCTTTTTTAAGCTCAATCGACCGCTAGTCAAGACCTCCGGTATTTCAGCCGGAGGTCTTTTCATTTATTTGCAAATTTCCTCCCCCGAAAATTACAATTCTTTTTCTTTTGCTGTTCTTTCTGTATTCTGAACTTACCACACGAAACGTCTCGTGGTATCCATGATCGATCAGGCCCTTGAATTTACACTTGTTTTGTGCCGGTCTATAATAAAGACAGGCACTCGATTCATTTTTTCGCATGCCCGTGAAAGACAGAAAAGAAAAACAGATCGAAAACCTTGAGAAACTCAAACTGCTCCGTCCAATCGACGATGAGTTTGCGCGCTGTCTGTATCAGGGCAATCTGGCCCTGGCCCAGGAAACGCTCCGCATTATCCTTCAGCGGAAAGACATCCGTTTGGTTGAGGTCCAAACCCAGCGCGAAATCCACCGCCTGATGGGCGCGCGTTCGGTCACTCTGGACGTGTACGCCAAAGACGACCGCGGAAGACTTTATGATCTTGAATTTCAAAGATCCGGCTCCTCCTCCCTTTTTCAGCGCGCCCGGTATTATTCCAGCATGCTGGATCTGGAAAGCTTGAACGCGGGAGATAATTACGACTCTCTCCCGGAAACGTATGTCATTTTTCTGATGGAACATGATCTGTTTCACCAGAATGAGCCTGTCTATCCGGTCGAGCGCGTAAACTTGAAAACCGGCACCCTCATGCAGGATCAAGCGCACATCTTGTTCGTCAACACCGATTTCAGGGACCACAGCCCGTTTGGAAAGCTGATGCAGGATCTGAAATGCGCAGACGCGGCGCAGATGCGCACCCCGCTTCTATCGAAAGCAGCTCATTTTTTTAAGGAACACAAGAAAGGAAGATCGATGATGTCCGCTATTCTAGATGATCTTAGAAAACAGGAACGAGAAGAAGGCCGCTTGGAAGGCCGGGAAGAAGGCCGGGAAGAAGAAAAACGCAGCATGGCGAAGAGTCTGATCCGGGACACGAATCTGACCTATGAAGAAGTTTCGAGAATTTCAGGTCTCAGCGTTGAGGAACTTTTGCTCCTCGTATGACCCGAAAAGAAAGGTCCGCCACCTGACGGCGCCTGTGCCCGATATCCAACATCCGAAAAAAAAAGCGAACCCTTCGGTTCGCTTTTTTGATTCATATGGCGTGCCATGAGGGATTCGAACCCCCGACCTTTCGGTTCGTAGCCGAACGCTCTATCCAGCTGAGCTAATGGCACATGTCTTATTTACAAGCACTTCATTATTATACGCAACTCTCAAAACCTTGTAAAGGGGATTTCTCAATTTTTTCGCGTGTTTTATACCTTCTTCCGTAAAAAAGCCGCCCTGCCGGGCGGCGTGTGAAGGTGCGCGAAGTAAATTGCGATTCGATCAGCCTAAGAGCTGTAATACTTCTTCGAGCAGCGGGAAAGTTGCTACGTAAGAACCGAGGAGTGCGCCAAGGATGGAGCCGATCAATGGTCCAACAATTGGAATCCAGGCATATTTCCAGTTCGGGTCTTTATAATGGAACGGAAGAATCGCATAAGCGATACGTGGCGCAGTGTCACGTGCCGGGTTCATGGCAAATCCTGTGGTAGCCCCGTAGGAGAAACCGCAGCTCATGATGATGCAGTTGACAAAGAAATAGTTCAGTCCGATGGATCCGGCCATTGACGGAATCGTGGTGATAAAGAACACCAGGAAGAATGTCGCCATCAATTCGCCGATAAGGTTCTGGACCGGGTTGTCAATGCCAGGGCCTGTGCAGAAGACACCGCGGTTTGTGCCGATGGACTCTTCTTTGAAGGTCTTTTCTGTCAGATCAAACTGATCTCTGAAGACCACCCACATCAGGCATGCGCCGACAATCCCGCCGAGCATCTGAGCGACCATGTAGCCGAAAACAAGTTTCCAGCTGAACAGTCCTGCAATTGCAAGACCAAGCGTGAGCACCGGATTATAGTGCGCCGCGGACTGTGCGCCGAACGCCATAGCCGGAAGCATAACCGCAAGACCCCAGCCCATCATTACATAGACAGGGCCTGCACCCTTAAACAGGGAGCCTTCGAGGCTGTTGGAAGCGTTGGTTCCAAGCCCCAGAGCGACGAGCATCGCTGTGCCGATAAATTCGGCCAAATATGGATAAAATGTCATGAATTCATCCCCCCTTGAATGAATTTAAGATTATTGCATTAGTCTGACGGCTAGCGTAACCGTCCGTAAGATGTAATGCGCATCCCTTCTACAAGTAATAGTTTACATGGAATTTTAACCGGTTACAAGTCAATTTCCGAGGTGGGCAAAATCTTACCTTTTCCCAACAAAATCATCATTTGAACTTTCGTGACACTTTTTCATTTTGTTTGAAATCTTCTTTTTTTCAACACACCTCTTGAAACGGCGGATATAGGCTGATAAAATGAGTTTACACATGAACGATTGCTTATATGTTTAAATGTTCACTTTCTAGATACATATGAGAACAACAACCCCGATTTCAGGAGAGGCCTATGGAAGAACACGATCACAGCGGTCTTGCCGCCAATCCAAAAACAGAACCCGACGAGGATACGCTCAACGATCTGGCCGATCTTTTCAAGATCTTCGGCGATCGAACCCGCGTGCGGATCCTCTTCACGCTGAGCGAAGGAGAAAAGAGCGTCACGCAGATCGCGGAGACCCTGAACATGACCCAGTCGGCCATCTCCCATCAGCTCAGAACCCTCAAGCAGGCAAAGCTTGTCAAATACGAAAGAGACGGAAAAACCCTTTATTATTCCCTGGATGACGACCATGTCACCACCATTTTCAAACAGGGACTGGCCCATGTGCTGGAATAGAATCATGCATTAAGGAGAAGAGATATGAAGAAAAAATTCAAGATGAACGAAATCGACTGCGCCAACTGCGCGGCCAAAATGGAAGATGCGATTAAGAAAATCCCGGGCGTGGAAGATGCGACCATGAGCTTTATCACGCAGAAACTCACGCTGGTGTGCCCGGAAGAAGAGATGGAGCGGATTCTAGCGGAAGCGGAAAAAGCCTGTGACCGGGTGGATCCGGGGACAAGAATCTTAAGATAAAGCTTTCAACAGGGACTGGAATCAGTCCCTGATCCAGACGATAAATATGACTGAGAAACAAAAGAAAATGCTCTGGCAGATCATCGCCGGGGCCGTACTTTTTATCATCGGAGCTTTCTTTGAAGAAGGAAGCTTCCCCCAGCTCATCATCGACGGATGCGCCTACCTCGTGGTCGGGGGCGAGGTGGTGATCAAGGCTTTTCGCGGCATTATCCGCGGTCAGGTTTTTGATGAAAACTTCCTGATGGCCATCGCCTCCATCGGCGCGCTCTGCCTCAGACAGTACCCGGAAGGGGTCGCGGTCATGCTCTTCTATCAGGTCGGGGAGCTCTTCCAGTCGGTTGCGGTCGGAAAATCCAGAAACTCCATCACCTCCCTGCTTGAGCTCCGCCCGGACTACGCAAACGTCGAGTCCGGCGGGAAGCTTGAACGGGTGGACCCGGACGACGTGGAAGTCGGACAGATTATTGTCATCAAGCCCGGCGAGCGGGTTCCGCTTGACGGAGAGGTAATCGAAGGACGAGCGCTGGTCGACACGGCGGCGCTCACAGGAGAGTCGGTGCCGAGAGAAGTGGTGGAAGGCCAGGAGATTCTCTCCGGCTGCGTGGATACGAACGGCCTTTTGAGAGTGCG
>DLOL01000065.1:0-1881 GCA_002478485.1 Eubacteriaceae bacterium UBA7485
TCCGGGATGCTCCTGGACGGGAAGCGCTCTTTGGCGCCGCTGTTCGTCTCTGGCCGGCCGGCGCGCTTTTCCTGGCTTGAGGGTTCTCTTTCTTTACGCCTGAAGATGGCGCGCGTCTCTTGGCGGAAGGTGCAGTTTTAGTCTGCGGCTGTCCTGAAGAGGCGCNNTTCCCGGCTTGTTTCCTCTTCGCTTCCTCCTGCGCAATCTGCTTTTTCCCGCGCCGATTCAGATAAAAGTACACCAGGAGGAGTGCAAGCAGAATCCAGATCAGATTATCCAGGATGAAATCTTCCCAGTTCTTGGTGTGGAGGTCTTCCTGCACATACAAAGGAACGCTCTTGACTTCTTTGTTGTCTTCTGAAATGACAAGCTGCGCCACTTCCGTTCCCGCCGGGGCAGTTTTGATCAGCCTCGGCTTGTCATTTTTAATCGTGACGTACTCGTCATTCCACTTGATTTCCGCGCTGAGTTTGTCCTCTTCATCTTTTTTTACGGCAGAGTAGATATCTCCGTCTCCTTTGAGCACGATTTCTCTTCCGTCGGTGAAGTGGATGTTGTCAGCCGCGACTTTCTCGTAGATCTGATCTTCATCCGTCCATTTTTTCAGCGTGTAATTGTCCTTGGTCTCTTCCGCGATGGTTTTTGCGTCCGTGAAAATCTGGTTTCCTTCTGAGTGGAAAAGAACACCGAAGATTTCCTTCCCGTCATCCTGCATCGATGAGAAAACAAAGGTGCGTCCGCCCGTATCGGTCATACCGGTCTTCGCTGCGTCAATGTCCGTGGTGTAGTAGGGATTTGCAGCGCCTGAATTATCCGTCTGGAAGAGATAGACATTAGTTGATTCAAGCTTGTTGTCGGTTCCGTCGAGGTTTTTGATCGTGTAGGTCGGGGTGGAGGCGACCTTTGCAATTTCCTTGTCCTCAAAAACGATCTTGGCAAATTTTGCGAAATCGGCCGGCGTGGAATAGTGCTTTTCGTCTTCAAAACCGTGCGCGTTGTTGAAATGCGTATCCGTCATGCCAAGCGCCTTGGCTTCCTTGTTCATCTCTTCCACAAAGCGCTTCACCGCGTCTTCCCATTTCGCTTTCTTTCCCTCTTCCCCCATAAGCTCCCGCCCGATATTGACGGCTATGGTCTCCGCCGCATCGTTTCCGGAAGGCAGGAGCATCGCGTAGAGAAGGTCCTCATAAGTCAGCTTCTGTCCCGGCTCAATATCCGCCGTGCTGCTCTCATACCCGAACTGCTTGACTTCATCCCCGACCGTCACTTTCTCCTGAAGCTTGTCTCCCTTGTACTTCATGAGAAGATGGGCTGTCATGAGTTTTGTGGTGGATGCGGGATAGTACTGGTCATTCTCGTTTTGGGCGTAGATCGTGTCTCCACTCTTTCCTTCAGTGACCATGACGCCTTCATAGTAATTGAAATTCGGCATCGCGGCATAAGCGGTGGCAGGCGCGAGGAGAATGGAGAAGGTCAGCGCCAGTCCCGCTACAATCCTGGAAAACGTTGTTTTCAGGGTTCTCAACCGATGTTCCTCACCTTTCTAAATCTGTGGGACTTTTCCTGGTCCTTTCGAATGACAGGTTCGCTTCCGATGGTGCAGATGGTCGCGTCTTTGAGCACATTCTCAATCACTTCCCCGATCTTTTTGAGGTCTTCGTTGGTCACATCAAGAATTTCTTCTCTCTCCTGGCTTCTCAATTCATTGGTAAGTCCGGTCTGGCTCATGGTGTTTGCAAGATTGGCCCGCATCGAGGGAGAGAGCGGTGTTTCCTTTGGAGAAATGGTTCCGATGATGTATTTTTCAAGTTCCGATTCGCTCAGATTGATGTTTTTCAGGTAATCCGCCACGCCTTCATACGCGTCGTAGGTTTCAGCAAG
>DLOL01000065.1:2001-14782 GCA_002478485.1 Eubacteriaceae bacterium UBA7485
ATGGCGCCTGAGTAATCCGTATAGTCTTTGTAACTTGCGCCAAGCGCGTTGTACTGGACCTGGCCTGCGGTCGCAAACGCTTCATTCGGTTCGATGGGCTTTAATTGATGTTTTTTCTTTTCAGTCACTGCTTCCGGGATCTTTTTGACAAACGTCTCAACCGCTTCTTTGACGCTTTGCATATCGGAAGGCTCGCATGTAATGCTCACCGTCAGGCCGTCGCGGTTGACAGCTTCCCGGATGACGCGCTTGCATTCCTTTGAGAGCGTCTCGCTCCTCTCTTCATAGTTCTTTTCAAGATCCAAAATCCAGTCATAAAACGCTATGCCGTCGACTTCTTCAAAAAGCCTTGCTGAATCCGAATACGTCGCACCGATTCTGTGCGCGGCAACTGCGTTTCCGCTGTTCTGGATCATCTGCTGCTTCCCGATGCGAACTTCGGAGATGATGTTCCTGATCTGTTCCTTCTCATCGTACATCGGGTGAAGGAGCATCTCGTCCAGAAGCGAGAGGGTCTTCTCGAGGTTGTCCTTGGTGAGTTTTGCATGAATGGAGAAGCTTGACACGCACTCGCCGTCCCGGTTTTGATTGGTTTCAAAAGACGAGGAGATACCGCCTGTGTAGATATCCGTCTGTTTGACGAGATCTTCAAAGCTGATGTTCTCGGTTCCGAGGCGTCCGGTCAATTTGTTAATCAGGGAGAGGACCGGAATATCCCCGCTTGGAACGTATTCGGCATCAAAGATCAGGTCAAGATAGATCAGCCCCTTCGTCTCTTCCGGATGCTCGAGATACTTCACCCCGTCCACGATCTTTTCTTCCCAGTTCACCGGTACAATGTTCCGGTCAATTTCCTTCACGGAAAGTCTAGGGATGGTGGCAAGCTCTTCCGGCGTGTCTATTCTGGACTGGCGCCTTCTCAGCTCCTGGTTTTGTTGGTAGACGGCATCGAGTTCCTTCTCGCTCATCCCGGCTTTCTTCTCTTTGAGCTTTTCTTTCAAAGCACTTTCTCTTTTTTCAAGAAGGCCGGCTTCCGGAACCAGCGCAACCAGTCCGACATGCGGATTGTCGATGAGGTTTTTCTGAATCATCTTCTCGAGCGCCCCGTTTTTGATGTCTTCCTTGATTTCATCAAAGACACCTTCATAGGAAAGTCTCGAGAACGCGTCATCCTGATAAAGCCAGGATTCCATCAGCTCAAGACCGACCAATAGGCCTCTCGGTGTCATGCCGGTCTCGCCTCCGAGCACTTCAAGGATTCTGAAACGGGTCACGTTGAAAGCGGCTANNGCTTCCACATCCACGGGGTCAATGCCGTCGCGGACCAGCTTTTCAAGCTCGTCATAGACTGTCTTGACAAACAAGTCTTCCTTGTCCTTTGATGTTCCCTTCAGTTCAATCGAGAAGACCGGCTGAAGGAGCGGGGTTGACAGGGAGTAGCTGACGTCTTTTGCAGCGCCGGAATCGAGAATGGCGCGCTTGAGGGGTGCCGCGTTTGAATTCATCAGTGCATAGGTGAGAATCTGATACATGAGATTCTCTTTCAGGGACATATGCGCGGGAAGCACCCAGTTGAGGGAGAGATAGTCTCTCGGCTCGCTGCTTTCCTCGTTGACAGGATAGGTAAAGCTGGTCTTTCTCAACGCTTCAAACGGCTCCTGCTCCTTGATTTCAGAGTCCACTTCGATCCTGTCAAAGTCCTTCAGCCAGCTGTCAAGGTAAGCCAGCTGCTCGTCAAGGTCAATATCGCCGTAGAGATAGATCCAGCTGTTGGACGGATGATAGAACTTTTTATGAAAATCGGAGAACTGCTCATATGTCAGCTCCGGAATATGATCAGGATCTCCTCCGGATTCTTCCCCGTAGATGGTGTCCGGGAAAAGCAGGGAGTAGGTTTTTCGGTCTAGAATCTCTTCAGGGTCCGAAAAAACTCCTTTCATTTCGTTAAAGACCACGCCGTTGTAGCGAAGAGGCGCGCTTTTGACCTCCTCTTCACTCAGCTTCTCGCTTCCGTCCTCGTTTTCTTCCACATCGAATTCATAGCGCCACCCTTCCTGCATGAGAGTATAGGGGGTGATCGACGGATAAAAAACGGCATCCAGGTAGACATCTTCCAGGTTTCTGAAGTCTTTGTCGTTGGTGGAGGCGATCGGATAGACCGTCTTGTCGGGATACGTCATCGCGTTTAAGAACGTGTTCAGGCTTCCTTTGGCCAGCTCGACAAACGGCTCTTTCACCGGATACTTTCTGGATCCGCACAGGGTGGAATGCTCCATAATATGCGCAATGCCGGTGGAATTTTCAGACGGCGTCCTGAATCCGATCTGGAAGACTTTGTTCTTGTCGTCATTTTTGATGACAGCCAGCCTTGCGCCGCTCTTTTCATGTTCAAACTGAATCAGTTCCGCATCTAAAATATCTGAAGTCTTCCGGGAGATTTCCCGGAATCCGTGTTGGTTTTCCATGTTTTATCCTTTCTGTTTTTTTGGATGATGCCGCCTGTTCTGCCTCTCCCGGATGGCTTTTTCATATCCGTTTGAAGACGGCTCGTAAAAGCGCGCGTCTTTCAAATCATCCGGAAGATACTGCTGCGGGGCATAGTTCTCATCAAAATTGTGAGGATAGACGTACCCTTCCCCATGTCCGAGCTTCCTGGCTCCCTTATAGTGCGGATCCATTAAATGGACCGGAACCTTGGAATCGGAATGATGCCGGACGGCTTCTTTCGCTTTGGTGATGGAAGTCAGGGCCGTGTTTGATTTTTCCGCTGTGGCAAGATATCCGACGGCCTGCGAGAGGATCAGCTGGGATTCGGGCATACCGATCATTTTGACCGCCTGCATAGCCGACACGGCAAGTGTCAGCGCCTGGGGGTCGGCGTTTCCGATATCTTCGGACGCCAGGATCACAAGGCGCCTTGCGATAAACACCGGATCTTCCCCGGCTTCAAGCATCTTGGCAAGCCAGAAAAGACCCGCGTCGGGATCCGATCCCCGGATGCTCTTGATAAAGGCGGAAATCGTGTCGTAGTGAGAATCGCCGTTTTTGTCATAGAGAACGGCTTTTTTCTGGATGCAGGACACGGCGGTCGAAAGATCGATGTGGATTTTTCCGGACTCGTCTCTCTCAGCCGTAAGGCTTGCCAGGNNTCGCATCGCCCGCCGCCGCTCTTGCAAGGTGGGTCTTCGCATCCTCGTCCATCTCAATGTCCATCAGGCCGAGTCCCCTCTCCTGATCTTGAAGGGTTCTTTCGATAAGGGAGGCGATCTCCTCTTCTCCGAGTCTTTTAAATTCAAAAATCGTGGATCGGGAGAGAAGCGGGGAATTGATTTCGAAATAGGGATTCTCCGTCGTGGCCCCGATCAGGATGATCAGTCCGTCTTCCACGCTTGGAAGAAGCAGGTCCTGCTGCGCTTTGTTGAAGCGGTGGATTTCGTCGATGAACAGGATCGTCTTTCTTCCGTAGAGCAGGTTTTGCCTGGCCTGCTCGATGATCTCGGCCATTTCCTTCTTGCCGGAGGTGACGGCATTGATTTCATAAAACGACGCTTTTGTCGTCTCAGCAATCACTTTGGCCAGTGTGGTCTTCCCGCTGCCGGGCGGACCGTAGAAAATCACAGAAGAAAGTTTATCCGCCTGAATCAGGCGGTTCAGGAGCGTGCCTTCGCCGACAATCGCTTCCTGCCCGATGATATCTTCAAGGGCGGTTGGGCGCATGCGCACGGCCAGCGGCGCATCCGTTTTCTTTGCCTGTTCTGCTTTCATGGAGAAAATACTCTCCTGCATTTCTTATCCCTTTCCAGCGGGTTTCCCCGGAAAATTACAAGTAGATTTCTCTTAAAACGCAGTCGTAAAGGGCTGTAAGCGCCTTTTGCTCGCCCGCATTAAGTTTATATATTTTATCACAAAGTCTGTTCCCTTTTGCATGCGCGAGGAGGGCTTCGCTCCTTTTCTGTCCGCCTTTTTCAAGCACTTTTCGAACTTTCTCGTGAAAGGCGTAAAACTCCGGAACCGGAAGATTCATGACGCTGTGCGGATAATACTCGTAAAGACGTCCGCCGAGCTTTTTCCCGGCAAGCTTGAACAGGCAGTCGTAAAACGGGGTGTTGAGAAGTGCGGCCAGCGTCCAGACGTTCCAGGGCGAATCATGGACACGCATCCCGTATACATCCGCCGAGAAGCACCTCCCCTCGTCATCCACAAAAAACGCGTTTCTTTCCGCCTTGTAAGGCCAGATGATTTTCGTCTCATTGAATTTCTCGATCTCCCGCTCCCATTGAAGCGCCCACCAGGGAATCCTTCCGTTTCTCACTTCCCGCCTCTTGACAAGTTTCTCTTTATACGGGGCGAGGGCAAGCTCTTCCTCGCTCGTGAGGATGTCGTTTTTGGAGATATAGATGATCTTCTTCTGAGATACGCCGACCGTTTCATGGAGAATCTCCCGGCTCTTGACCCAGTCTCTGACAGGAAAACGGGCGAGCGCATCCTCCACTCCGTCCTTGCGGATAAACGCTTCATCACATCCTGTGATGATTCCCTGAAAGGAGTCTGCTGTCTGAAAGAGCGCACCGCCTTCCTCCAGTATTTTTTCCTGCGCGCGAAGGTAGGGGCTGAATTCCGGTGGACTGGTGCGCCACTTTCCCTTTGCGGGAAGTCTGCTTTCATAAAAATAAAAAAGGCGGGCGTCCCGCTCCTTGAGCGACTCAAGAAGTTGTTTTTCTCGGATGCCTCGCGTATCCGGGTTTTTAATCCGGCTAATCGCCGTCGGATTTCTCTTGCCTGTCTTCTTAAGTGTTAAGAGGACCAGATCCACACCGGGCCAGGACGCGACGCGCTGTCCGTAAAGATCAGTCATCTCGTCCACTTGAAACGTCCCGCTGATAAATTCTCTCAAGCCTTCTGCCCCTTCCGCTTCCATGAAATAACGACTCGTGAGAAGATAGAGCGTTCCTTCCGGTCTCAGAAGGGAGGCTGCAAGCGGGTAAAAGCAGTAGGAAATATCGGACTTCCTCTTGTAAACAGCACGGAAACGGCTGTCCCCTTTCAGGCAGGGATGGAGCTTTACGCTCTCCCGGCTTCCGATATATGGAGGATTAAGGAGAATCAAATCGAACGATTCACCGCCCAGATCCTGGGTGAGAACGTTGATCTTTTTCACATTTCCTTCTTTTAGCTGAAGGCCGTGTGTAAAGTACAGGTCCATCTCAAGCGCGAGCAGACTCATCTCGTCAAGATCCCACGCGTGAACCTTTTCTTCGATTTCACGTTTTTCAAAATGCGCGAGCAGTTTTTCCACCAGGCACATGACCAGGCTTCCGCTTCCGCAACACAAATCAAGCACCTGCGGGCAGGACCTGCCAGGTTGGTAATTCCGTAAAAGTGCCTCTGCCAGGTCACGATCCGTAAAAAACCGGCCGTTTTCCTTCTTCTCCGCATTCTCGAGAAAAGCTTCCCGTATGGTGCTGAAAACGTATTTTTGCGGTAAAAGGGAAGGAAAGCTCGCCCGCTCTTTAGCGGTGAGCCCGCTTTCTGAACCTTTGGTCTCTAAAATCAGCTTCTTCAGAAAGGATGGCGTCTCAAGGCCTTTCTCCCGGCATAAGGTCTCTCCGGCAAGGGCCGTCAAAGAAAAAAACCGGCCCTGCCGGTCTTCTTCCTGAACGAGCTTTTTTAAAAGCTTCTCAAACAAGCGTGTGCCGCTTTTCATGTGTATCTCGGGCCCTGGTAATTGTCGGACCGCCTTCTGAGCATTTCAGCATCAGGATCCACGCGCTGGGCGAGCTTTTCCAGAGAAGTGGCGATGCTCTTTAAGTAGATGCTCATCTCGTCAAGTCTGATTTTGACGTAATAAGCGACCAAAATTCCTGCGAACAGGAAAAAGATCAAAAGAACGGGGATAAAACTCCAAGCCGTTCCTGTTAATTGTGAGACAAAATCCATGGGAGAATCCTTTCTTGACCTAAATGCTTGAATCATTATAAGCGTGAGATGTAAACAAACTGCAAAGAAATGAAGCGCAAAGTTACGGTAAGGTGATTTTCTTCCGATTTTTAGAAGAACTGGACAATTCGTTTAAAGGAATGAGAAAGGGATATGAATAACCAAAACACAAAGGACTTTTAGCCAACGACGCCATCTTTCCAAGATGGCGCTTTTGTTTTGAAAGGAGCTTTTATGACGACGATGATCATCTTAACGGGCATCATCATCCTGATCGCCCTCTTTCTTGAAAGAATCACACGCGTGATGGGACTGCCGGTGCTCCTCGCATTCATTCTGCTCGGCATGCTCTTCGGGGTGGACGGACCATTTCATTTAAGTTTTGAGGATTACCGCCTGACTGAAAATCTGTGCACGATCTGTCTGATTTTTATCATGTTCTACGGCGGATTCGGAACAAAATGGAAAACCGCTAAGCAATCCGCCCCGCAGGCCATGCTCCTCTCAACAGCGGGTGTGCTGCTGACCACATTGCTAGTCGGCCTTTTCTGCCGCTTTGTCCTCTCCTTCTCCTGGATCACTGCACTTTTGTGCGGTGCGGTTATCAGCTCGACGGATGCGGCTTCTGTTTTTTCGGTTCTTCGATCAAAACACCTGAATCTAAAAGAGGGAACCGCGCCGATGCTTGAGATCGAGTCGGGAAGCAACGACCCGGTAGCCTACATGCTCACGCTGGTGCTGATTAGTGCCGCAGGCGGAGACTTCAGCGCATCGGGAGCGGCCTTGATGCTGATCCGGCAGCTCTTGTTTGGATGCGCAGCGGGGATTTTGACGGCACGGGCAGGCCTTCTGCTGCTGGGCCGAAAATGGATTAAGCCCGAAGAGATCACGCTGATCCTGTTCGCGCTCACGCTTCTCGCCTACGGAGCTGCGCAGATCACCGGAGGAAACGGATACCTGAGCGTATATCTTGCGGGTCTGATTCTGGGAAATGCAGAGTTTCCAGAAAAGAAAGCGGCTGTTCATTTTTTTGATGCTTTGACAAGCCTGACCCACATTCTTCTCTTCTTTATCCTGGGACTTCTCTCAACGCCTTCGAGAATCGCTTCGGTTGCACTGCCCGCTTTTCTTACCGCGCTGTTCTTAACTTTTATAGCAAGGCCTCTGACGGTATTCACCCTTCTCTCACCTTTTCACGCGTCTACCGGACAAAAGCTTCTGGTCTCCTGGTCGGGCTTGCGGGGGGCGGCTTCAATCGTCTTCTCCATTCTGGTGATGGAGAGCGGTGTGCTGGGAGAGCTGGATCTTTTTCATTTTGTCTTTATGATTGTCCTCTTCTCCATCGCCGTGCAGGGTGCACTCCTTCCTGCTGTCTCAAAATGGACCGGCATGATCGATGAAAACGAGGATGTCTTCAAAACGTTCAACGACTATGCGGAGATTGCTCCTGTCGAATACATGGTGCAAACCGTGTTCCCCGGGCATCCCTGGTCCGGACTTCAGGTCAGCGATCTTTCCCTCCCGCCTGATTTGCTCCTCACTTCCATTACGAGGGGAAATAACCGCGTGATTCCGGTCGGAAAGACAAAGATCCGAAACGGAGACCAGATCGTTCTGCAGGGTCCTTCCCTGCCGGAGGAAGCGGTGGGAAATCTGAACACGGTAAGGCTGACAGAAGATCATGAATGGACCGGAAAGGCGCTCAAAGAACTGGATCTCGGACACAAAAAGCTGATCGTCTCCGTCTTTCGAAATCATGAACATATCATCCCGGACGGAAACATGGTCCTCTCGAAAAACGATCTGCTGGTCATCAGCCGGGGAGAAGACTGATTTTCGTAATATTTATGTTATGCGACATTTTAAAATGCCAAAAAAAGGAGCCGGACGGCTCCTTTTTTAGTCTTCCGGCATGGAAAGCTTCTTCTTAGCCGGCGCTACATGGGTCTTTCCCCTCTGAAGCCCGGTTACGCCCGAACGGACAAACTCAATAATGCCGAAGGGCTTGATCATGTCAAAGAACGCTTCAATCTTGCTTCCCGGCCCGACAATTTCAAGGACCAGGCTCTCAGGCGCCACATCAACCACATTGGCTCTGAACAGGTTGCAGATATTAACGATCTTGCTCCTTGTCTCGTCGTTGGCTTTGACCTTGATGTAGACAAGCTCTCTTCTTAAAGAACTCCCCTTCTCAAGTTCGACGATCTTGATCACATCGACAAGTTTATAGAGCTGTTTGATGATCTGTTCAAGAACAGCGTCATCTCCCGAAAGCGTGATGGTCATACGGGAGATCTGCTCATCTTCTGTTGTGCCGACGGTGAGCGCGTCGATATTGTATCCGCGCCTGGAAAAGAGGCCGGACACTCTTGACAGAGTCCCTGCATTGTTGGCGACCAGCAAAGAGAGCACGCGTCTTGAATTTGTATCTTTTAAATGTTCCATAAATGCCTCAAATCTTCAGGAAATCCTGATCCACATCCACTTCAATGATCACGGGACCATTGATCTGCCGCGCTTTCTTGTACGCTTCGAGCGCCTCGTCCGTGCTTTTCGCGCGCATATAATCAAGATGATACGCATCCGCAAGCGACTCAAAATTAAGATCAAAATCAAGATCCGTCCCCGAATAATGATCTTTTCCATACGTGTCGTGCTGGAGCTGGCGGACCATACCGAGTTTTCCGTTCTTAAAGACGAGGATGGTCATATCAAGGCCGAAGAGGCTGATGACCGCAAGCTCGGCCATGCTCATCTGGAACGATCCGTCTCCGCAGACTGTAATCAGCTCCCGGTGCTTCTCTTTATCCGTTCCGCGCACATTTCCAAGCGCAAAGGCCGCGCCTGCAGCTGCGGGAATGGAATAGCCCATGGTCCCGAGTCCTCCGGATGTGAAAAACTTCCTGTCCTTGATGATCGGGTAGTGAAGGGCAGCCCAGATCTGGTTAAGCCCGACATCGGCAATTAAAACCGTGTCCTCCCCCGTAATTTCAGAGAGTCCGTTAAAGAAAAGTTTCGGATTGGTCATGCCGTTTTCGAGATTTGGATGGTAAAGGACCGGAATGTCGCGTTTTAGGCGGTCCACGCGTTTAAGCCATTCGCTCGTATCGGTGTGCAGGTCCTTTTTGAGAAGCTCGGCAAGCACCATGCGCGCATCCCCGACAATCGGGACTTCGGTTTCTGAAATGTTTTTTCCGATTTCTGCCGGATCGATATCGATATGAATCAGTTCCGCTTTTTCGATATTCTTCTGCGTCTCCGCTACGCCCCGGTCTGACATGCGCGCGGCGACACAAATACACAGATCCGCTTCATCCATCACCGCATTTGAATAGTCGTAACCGTGCGATCCGACCACGCCTGCGTAGAGCGGATGGTCTTCCGGAAACGCGCCGATGCCCATCAGGGAGGTGATGACCGGAATCTGGTTTTTCTCTGCAAAGGAGAGAAGCTCTTTTTCTGCATGGGAGAGCTTGACCCCCCCTCCCGCGTAGATGACCGGCCTTTTTGACTGCTTGATCTTTCGAATCGCCCGGCGAATCTGGCCGGTATGGCCAATGTAGTTCGGCTTGTAACCCGGGATTCTCATTTCGGGATTTCGCTCAACATTCTTGACATTCTCAAGCTGGATGTCCCGCGGAATATCAATCAGAACCGGTCCGGGTCTTCCGGTGGACGCGATATGAAAGGCTTCTTTTATAATTCTCGGAATTTCCTTCGCGTCTTTCACCAGATAGCTGTGCTTGGTGAAAGGCTCGGTCGCGCCTGTGATATCCGCTTCCTGGAAAGCGTCCGTTCCGATCAGGTTGGTGTTGACCTGTCCGGTTATCGCAACAAGCGGGATGGAATCCAGATAAGCTGTGGCGATTCCCGTCACAAGATTGGTCGCGCCGGGACCGGAAGTGGCAAGACACACACCGGTCTTTCCGGAGATTCTTGCATAGCCAGAAGCGTAGTGCGGCGCTGCCTGTTCGTTTCTAACCAAGATATGTTTGATTGATGAATCGCGCATCGCTTCATATAGGGGCAGAAGGGCGCCTCCCGGATATCCAAAAATAGTGTCCACATTCTGTTCTTCCAGACATTTGAGTATCAGTTTTGACGCTAGCATATTCTCTCCTCCTTAAAACGATTAACATACATTCTACCAATTCCCGACCACTTATTCCATCTGGATTATTTGAGAAATTCACCATTCAATATCTTTTATTAATAGCTTTTGACATTTAATATTATACGAAATATAATATTAGACACAAAACATGAAGGAGCTTGCCTATGAAATTCCAGGTTGGCGCCTCTCTTCTCGAAGCCTGCGTACTGGCCGCCCTCTCAAAAGAGGACCTATACGGCTATCTGCTGACACAGGAAATCCAGAAGGTCGTGGACATTTCAGAATCGACCCTGTATCCGGTGCTGAGGAGACTGAAGAAACAGGGGTTTCTTGAGACCTATGACCGGTCTTATCAAGGGAGGAACAGGCGCTATTACAAAATCACGAAGGCGGGAGAAGATATGCTTTGCGCTTACCGCGAAGAATGGTGTGATTATGTAAAACGAATTGATACGCTTTTAGGAGGAGAACAGGATGAATGCTGATACATACCTAAAGAGACTCAAATTCTTTCTCCGGCGCATGGATCCGGAGGACAAGGATGATGTGCTAGCTTATTACCGGGAGATATTTGAGGATGCGGGTGAAGAGAAGGAAAGTGAACTGATCGAGGAATTCGGGACGCCGAGGAGGCTTGCCGCCGAAATCCTCGCAGACAGTTATGAGAGCCGGAGTCGGGAAAATGGAAAGCCGATGAGTCCATGGAAAATGATCCTGATCCTTCTCCTCGCACTCCCGGTTGGCCTGCCTCTTCTGATCTGCGCCTTTTTTGTGGTTTTATGCCTGGCAGCAGCTACCCTTTTCTTGTCCATTCTGCTGATATGCGCAGATCTCTGTTTTGGACTGACCGGTATTCTTTCGCTTTTGATCGGAGTGCTCTCGTTCTTTCAGTCCTTTTCGATTGGAATCTTCTATCTGGGTCTCGGACTGACCTCCACCGGGCTCTTTATTCTTGTGACGAGGTTTTTCATGTGGCTTTTCCCGTGGCTTTACGGAAAATTGAAAACACTTTATCAAAAAACGGCCGTCAAACTGAAAGGACAGATGAAGCGCATGAAGGTGAAGGGAGGCAAAGAAGATGAAAAAACTCTTTAAAAGCAAGTACAGCCTAATCACTTCTTTAATCTTGATTGGAGCGGGATTCCTTTTGATGCTGATCGGTTATCAAAACGACGGCCTGCAGTCCGTCTACTTTTCAAGGAGCGGGTTTCATATTCCGTCACTCGAAATCTCGGAAACCTATGAGGAAAAGCTTGAAGATGTCGACACGCTCTCGCTTGACCTCTCCGACACCAACGTCATCCTTCAAACAGGATCTCAAAACACCGTAAAGGGAGCTTTCCGAAAGACGGCGCTTCCTCAAAAGGAAGAAAAGAACGGCGCTGTTTCGTTTCAAAACGCGGGATCAGACACAGAGAGCTGGTTTTTGTTCTCATTCGGAGACCGGGATCTGAACAACATCATGATTATCACCATCAATCCTGATCATATGCCAAAAAAACTGACAGTTCATCTTCAGTCCGGATCTTTTGATCTGTTCATGGATACGGATCAGAATGTTTCATTCGATCAGATCAAAATCGTTTGTGCCGAGAGCTATGTGAGCCTTCAAAATCTAAAAACAGGCAATCTCTCAGTGACTTCGAATAACCTGTACCTTGAGAATCTGACGGCCGGGCAGGTTTCAGTACAGACTCAATATGCCAATCTTGACCGAATCACGGTCGATCAGTCTCTTAATCTTCAAACCGGGGGCTATTCAGAATTTGAATCCTGCAAGATGAAAAAAGCGGAAATTACAACTTTTGAAGGCGGAGAGTCCCTGATCATCAATGACGGAACTTACGGTTCTCTCTCCTTGAAAGGATGCTCCCCGACCCTGTCGGGAACAGAAATTGAAAATCTCACGCTTCTTGACACGCCGAACGCTTCTCTCGACGAAATCAGCGTGTCGTCCGAAGCATCCATTTCCGGTTTTGGCGGTTTTTCCGCAGAACGGTCATCCTTCCAAAAGCTCAAGGGTCATTTCAAATATGATTCAGCTACTTTCTCCGATGTAAAAGCTGTTCAGTCCGAACTTGAGCTTGACCAGGAAAATCTTTACCTTGATGGCAGGATTGAGGGTAATTTCACGATTAAAGGCCGTGACAGCTGGATCCAGATTATGCCGGAGGCCTATTCCAAGAATATATCCATGGATCTGAAAGCTTCAGAAGACGGACAAATGATTATTGACGGCCAGTCTTTATTCGGAGACAGTTATCAGCAGAAAGTAAAGGATGCGGTCCTAAAGGTCAATGCCGACATTACCGGAGGAACTCTTGAGTTTTTCTTTGACCGCTAAAATATCTTTGTTTTCATCATATCGGATTGAAAAGAGCGCCTGCCTGATTCGGCAGACGCTTCTTTCATATTATAATGAGCTGCATTTCCGGTATAGAACCATTCCGATCCCTGCACAGATCATCTCAATCGCCGGATATGAAAGCCAGACCCCATCCATCCCGAAGAAATAGGCAAAGATAAAAAGGGCAGGCAAAATCAGGATAAAACCCCGAAGAAGCGATAAAACCTGTGCCGGCAGCACACACTCGATGGAGGATAATGCAGTTGTCTCCAGATTACAGCAGCCAGTAAACGGGGTGGAGATAAAATACAATTCCATGCCGCGTTTAGCTATTTCCGCCATTTTCTGATTTCCTTCGCTGGTGACATCCTCCCCCACTTAAA
>DLOL01000066.1 GCA_002478485.1 Eubacteriaceae bacterium UBA7485
CTCCTGTCGCGCGGAAAGCCGCTCTCAAGCGAGCTTCTCCAAAGCTTTATTTTCTATGTGATCTTTACGCCGGCTCCGTGCTCTTTCCCCCACCGGAGGGTCCGCACAGCGCGGTGATCTTTCCCGGTGCTGCTTCCAGGGAGAGACCGTCAAGCGCGGGCCGGTTTGATCCCGGATAGAAAAAGCGTACGTTCTCAAGCTCGATATCCGAGCCTTGCGCGTGAAGGCTCGCCTCCGGCCTTTCAATCTCCGCCTGATCCAGCACCTCATGGATTCTGGAGAGCGCGTCGCTGACAATCAGGTCGTTTTCACTCAGGTACATGACTTTCGTGATTGAAGTGCTCAAAGCCGGCGTAAAGATCACATAGAAAATAAAGCTTTGGAGAAGCTCGCTTGAGAGCGGCTTTCCGCGCGACAGGAGAAGCGCGGCCCCGATCAGGAAGACAAACGCGCTGTTGATAAAGAGCGTGAACATCAGCATGTAAGGTCTGCAGGTGTAGCAGTACCGGATGCAGTACTTGAAGTAGTTGTTGATGGCATCCTTGAATTTGGTAAAGGAGTGAACGGTCTGGCCGAACATTTTGACCACGGGAATGCCCCGCACGTACTCGACTGCCGCGCCGTTCATTTCAGATAGCGCGTCATTGTACTGCCGCATGTCCTCGGCCATGCTTGGGCCGGCCATCTGAAACATGAAAAAGAACGCGACGGCAAAGGGAATCAGGCAGGCGATCCCGAACTTCCAGTTAAAGAGAAAAAGCATGGCGGCCAGGCAGACCGGCGTGGTCACCGCCCCGACCGAATCCGGAAGCATGTGCGCAAGGTAGTTTTCCGTGGCCTGTGTGGACTGTGTAATCACAGCCCGGAGCTGCCCGCTTCCTTTGAGCTGGATGTATCCGCTTGGAAGGTGGACGAGCTTCTCAAGAAGGGCTTTTTTCATGTTCGCGGCAATGCGGAAGGCTGACGCATGGGAGCACATCAGAGAGGCGAAATAGACGATCAAAGTCAGGCAGGCGAAGAGCACCGCCATCCATCCGTTGTGAGAGAGACCTACAGCCCGGCTGAAGTCCGGATAGGACAGGACGGCTTCTTGTATGACGGCGTAAACATAGAAGAACGGAACAATTCCGCACACCGCGCTGAGCGCGGATAAAACGAGGGAGAGGTAAGTGAGGTATTTCCTCCCGCCCGCGTAGGATAAAAGTTCTTTCAGATGGTTTGTGTTAATCATAGAAGACTCCATTAACAAAATTAGAAAAAACTAACAATCGTGATAAAAAGAAAGAGGAGGTCATCCCTCCGTGAAAAGTGCGTTCCACCCGGCTGTGTTGAAGCGCTCAATCTGCTCATAGGCTTTGACCGCTTCCTTTTTGGGAAGATCATGCACCACTGCTTCAAACAACGCGGAAAACATGCCGCTGACGAGCATGTGGCATACGTCTTCCGAGATCTCCGGAACCTTTTGCCCAAGCCCCCTGAGCGTCTCCATGTAGCTCAATGTCGCTTCTACTTCCACCTTGACCATATCATGGATAAACGATTCATACGGCGTGCCCTGTGCGCGGGTGATGAGAAGCTTGAAGGCATCAGGATGATCATAGATATAATCAAGCATCTTGAGCGAGCATTCGCTCGACTCCACCCCCATATGGGCAGGTTTCTCCTCTTCCGGAAGATCCTGAAAACCGAGCTGCGCATCCATAAAGAGTTTCATCAGGTGCTTGGCGTGCGGTTCGACCAATGCCGCGAAAAGGGCGGCCTTGCTTGAGTAGTAACCGTAGAAGGCGCCGGTCGTCACGCCGGCTGACTTGACAATTTTTCTGAGCGAGGCCCCTTCAAAACCGCAGGATAAAAACTCTCTCATGGCGGCCTCGTGGATATGAGCGAGCGTGTCTTTGCAACCATTCATCTTTTCTCCTAAATATAACACTGTAATATAGCAATGTTATATCAAGGGGATGAACGACACGTCAAGCGTTTGCTCAAAAAAGTTAGAGAAATCTAATAAAGAGTTTGAAGATTTCTTATTTGAGGCGTATACTTTGATTGAAGTTAGATTTAACTAACTGAATGTCCGGGGTTCTCGGGATGCCTAGCCTTCCGGGAACTCCGAAATTACATTCCGGAGGTATTGATGGAAAATCATCCATTTTTAGACATACGCCACATCAAGAAGGGATACGGAAGCGGGGAGACGCGGCAGGAAATTCTCAAGGATGTGAGTCTTCACGCAGAAAGAGGAGAAGTGTGCGTGCTTCTGGGCCCCTCAGGATCGGGGAAAACCACCCTTTTAAACATCATCGGCGGCATTGACGGGGCCGATTCCGGTTCCATCGAGATCCGGGGGGATCTGCTCGAGAATATGAACGACCGAAAACTGACAGAATATAGAAGAAAGCATCTGGGGTATATTTTCCAGACCTACAACCTGATCGACAATCTGACCGTCAAGGAGAACATTGAAGCGGGGGCCTGGCTTTCTGACAGTCCGGTGGATATCGATGAGCTGATCGATCTTCTGGGCCTCTCCGCCCATAGGGACAAGCTTCCCGACCAGCTCTCCGGCGGCCAGCAGCAGCGCGTGGCGATCGGTCGGGCCATCGTCAAGAATCCGGATCTTCTTTTGTGCGACGAGCCGACCGGCGCTTTGGATTACAATACCGGCAAAATGATCTTAAAGCTCTTGCAGGACACTTGCCGCAAGGATGGAATGACGGTAATTCTCGTGACGCACAACACCGCGATAACACCTATGGCGGACAGGGTAATAAAGATAAAGAACAGCAAGGTAAGCGAAACGATCCTCAACGAGAACCCGACACCCGTTGAAGAAATAGAATGGTGATGACGGTTGTTCCGTAAACTAACAACTATCAACAAAAAACTATTCAGGGGGTGTTGGATTGAAGGCGTCGAATAAAAACACTTTGCGGGAGATCACGAAATCGAAAAGCCGCTTTCTTTCTATTTTTCTGATATGTGCTATCGGTGTTGGATTTTTCAGCGGAGTGCGCGCGTCGGGCGGAGATATGCGCCTGTCCGCAGATAGGTATTTTGATAAGACCAATCTGTTCGATCTGCGTGTGGTGTCTACGTTCGGGCTTACGGATAACGACCTTGAGGCGATAAAGGAAATAGACGGTGTTGACAGTGCTTACGCGTCGAAATTCACCGATCTGGTGGTACGCCGGGGCGAAAAGGAGCTGACGACGCGCGTTTATTCTCAGCTTCCGGACGAGGTCAACACGATAAAAATAAATGAGGGCAGAAACATACAGGCGGATAATGAAGCGGTCATCAACAAAAATATGTTTGACGAAAGCATTAATATCGGTGACACGGTTTTGCTTGAGGACGTCACGGACGCGGAAACCTTTCCGCTGAAATACCGCGAATATACTATTGTCGGAATGTACGAAACGCCGATGTTCCGCCTTTTCAAGCTCCGCCTCTCCGTCTGAAACTTCCTTTAAAGCATCGCCTAAAACCTCGTCATATCGTATCTCGCTGCGCTTTTCGCCAAGCTCCTCCAGCTTGTCGGATATTTTGCCGCGCAACTCCTTATATTCGTCGGAATAACACTCGGGACCTCTCAGCTCACCACAGCGTATGTAAATTTCGGTGTACGGCTCCTGTGTGAAATGGTCCTGCGGAACTATCATCAGCGCGTCGAGCTTGCCGTTGTAG
>DLOL01000017.1:0-8920 GCA_002478485.1 Eubacteriaceae bacterium UBA7485
ACAGGGCGGGGAGGATGTCACTTCTAGACGAACCAGTCTTTTAAGAATTCTGCTCACTGTCTTCGAACAGCGATTTTGATAAATGATACAGTTTTCTTAAAGTATTATTAAAATCATCTTCGAGAAAAACGGACTGGTCAACTTTACATCCAGATATTCCAGATTCCGCAAGTCTTCCGAGATTATCTTTTGTAATGTGGCCAGCTGCCAAGACAGGAATATCGACTGCGTCCGTTATCGCTTTAAGCCTTTTAAAGCTGATCGCAGGAGTATTATCCTTTTTTGAATGGCTGAAAACAGGACCGACAGTTAGATAGTCTGCACCATCTTCTGCTGCTCTCACTGCATCTTCTACGGTTTGGACAGATGTCCCTAAAAGCTTTTCTTCTCCGATTATATTTCTGATTTCTGAAAAGTTCATGCCATTTTGCTCTGTATACAGCCCGTCTGCATCTGATTCCGTTACGAGTTCCGGATTATCATAAATAATAAGAGAGGTGCCGAAGTGATCAGTCAGTGGCTTTATCAATCTGATCTCTTCTAAAAAAGCTTGAAAAGACAGATCATTTTCTTTGAGGTGTAAAATTGTGACTCCGCTTTCAAGTGCTTCTTCAACTTGGTTAAGAAAATGATGATCAGGTGCTAACGTTCTCTCTGCAGTAACGGACAGGATAAATTTAGGCTTTTTCAATTTCCGCTCCTTTGCGGTACATGTTTTTACTTCTAAGATGAAGGATGAAAAAACAGTAACCTCAAAATCCTGTTAGGTTAAAACTATAATCCAAGAAAGAGATTTAGGGAACCGGATGATTATAAATCCAATTTCTAAAATCCTCGCTCTTTAACCTCTATTGATTTTGAGTTTATCAGAGATTGAAAGAATTAGAGCTTTAAATCTTTTTCACCACGGACAAAACCGGTGAGAACTGGACTGAGTGCATCGATTGTTTGGACGCTAAATCCATGCTTTTCATCAGGGAGAATGATTAGTTTAGCATCAGGAAATTCACTTTCTGCACGTCGAGCATACGAAAGGGGTACAAACTCATCTTTATCTCCAATTAGAATTAGAACAGGACCCGGATACTGCTTCATCAGGTCATACATATGAAGTCCCCAGCACTCTTTCGATAAGGCGACAGACTGAATTCGACCTTTAAAAGGTTCAAGCGGGATGATATTCTCTTCGCTGCCAAATGTATTTTTTAGTTTATCCGGAAGCATGAACCCTGGATAGATTAAGATCATGCCAGGGACTTCATTTGGATGAGCTGCCGCATAAATGGTTGTCACCACGCCTCCGAGACTGGCTCCCATGAGAAAAATCTTTTTTTTGTCGATTCCGTCTAATGTTTCAGTGAATTTATGAACCACACCAAGTTCTTCAAGCTCAAGATGCAGGGAGTTCATTTCCATTGAGCCTCCGGAAAGGGTATAAGGGGATGAACCGATAAAATCAAATACAAGGCAGGCAATTCCTTCTCGAGCAAAAACTTCTGCGTAGGGCATTTTTCGATAATAAGCCGATCCAAATCCGTGACAGATAATGACGAGTGGAACGGAAAGATTTTTCTTTGCTGTTTTCGGTAAATATAATAAAGAGTATAGTTCAGTGGTGATTTCACTGTTCTTAAATGGAATTTTCAATTCTTCTATTGTGTAATCAATCATCCTGTATTCTCCGGTATTGGCCTGTTAGTACAGGCTTTTTCTTTTGTATGGCTTTGTGAAAGAGAGGTCTTCATGGAACAGCATCTTCTAAAAAACTATTTTCGCTATACCTTTCATTCTGTTCTGGGGGTTGTTGGCGCTACTGTATATTATTTGGCAGACGCTATCTTTATCGCACAGGGCGTGGGAGAAAATGGACTAGCCGCTCTCTCAATCGCATTGCCTGTTTTCGGACTGACTTTCGGATTCGGATATATGATGGCTGGAGGCACATCTGTTCAATATTCTGTTCTGAAGGCCCAGGGAAAGGACGAGGAAGCGGACAAAGTTTTCAGCAGAGGACTTGGATTTTCCATTCTTGTCTCTGTTCTTATGGCCTTAGCCGGCAGTCTGTTTTCCGTCCCCATCTCTCATATGCTGGGAGCTTCAGGTGAAGTCTTTGATCCGACTAACGATTATGTTAAAACCGTCTTTATTTTTACCCCGATGTTTGTCCTCAATCTCTACTACATGTTTCTAGTGAGAAATGATGGAGCTCCGGCTCTGGTTATGACAGCACAGCTCGTCGGAACCTTCTTCAACATTCTTTTTGATTATCTTCTGGTCTTTCCAATGGGACTCGGAATGATTGGAGCCGCTCTCGCAACCTGTTTTTCGCCGATTGTATCTCTGCTTATCATGAGTCTTCACAAACTAAGGAAAAAGAACGGATTTCACCTCATGAAAAATGAGTTGCCTGTCTTTAAAGAAATCGGGAGGACCATGAGGCTCGGACTTCCAAACTTCGTAGTTCAGATTGCAGACGGCGCGATTGTATTTCTTTTTAATTTTGTTTTGATCCGGATATCGGGTGATCAGGCCGTGGCAGCTTACGGCATCATTGCTAACATCGCAATTGTGGTGAATTGCATCTATAATGGAATCGGTCAGGGATTTCAGCCGATTGCAAGCACGTTGTTTGGAAAGAGGGAATTGAATGGGGTAAAAAAAGTCTTTTCTTACGGACTTATTACAGCGCTTGTTTTTACAGGACTCTTTCTTTATATCGTATTCGGACATACACATCAGGTTACTGCTGTTTTCATGCAGGGGAATAATCCTGCACTTTATCGCATGACTGCAAACGGCTTAAAGATCTATGCTTCAGCTTTCCTTTTTGCAGGAATAAACTTGCTTTCCGTTCAACTTCTCAATGCAGTTGAGGAAGCGAAAGAATCCTTTATTATAACCCTCCTGAGAGGATTTCTTGTGGTGATTCCGTTTTTGTTTCTATTGTCCAAGTGCTTTGGAATCAACGGTGTATGGATGACTATACCGGCTTCTGAAATGCTCACAAGTCTTGTGACGATTATTCTGGTTATGCAGGCATTCAGGCGTCTGGGGAAGCTTTAAAAACACAATCAAACGAATAAATTATTGCAAAACGAAACGCTCTAAAGAATGATGACTGTTCTTTAGAGCGTTTCGTAACAATTGAGTTAAAACAGGTTAAGAACTTTCTTCCAGATTCGTATCTTCTTCATCTTGGGCTTCTACAGGATGCGGTCTCAGAAAACTCAATTTTGTTTCCGAGATAATGATCGCCAAGAAAATGAGAATACATCCAGCTGTCATAAGCGGTGAGAAACTCTCGTGAAGAAAGATCAGTGAAAAAATTGAACCGAACACAGTCTCAAGACACATTAGAATGGCAGCTCGTGTTTCTGTTGTGTACTTTTGGCAGATAGTCTGAAGCAGGGCACAAATAAAGGTGGACAGGAAGCCGAGATAGACAGCGGAAAGCCATCCTTTCGTCGAAATTCCTTCAAAGCCTGATCCAGTAAAGAAACACATAATGAGGCTACATAAAGCTGCAGTTCCAAGTTGAACAACGGTCAGTACGACAGGATTATACCGAGAGGCGTAAATCCCATTGGCGATGATTTGCGCAGCAAAGAAAAAAGCGCAGGATACAGTCAGTGCATCACCCTGATTAAAGTTCAAACCTTCTCCCGGATTCAGAGTTAAAAGTCCCATTCCAACAAGCATGACAAAGGCTGCAATGAAGTTAAACCGGTCCGGTTCTTTTCTGGTCACGAACCAGTATCCAAACGGAACCAGAACGACATAAATTCCTGTCTCAAAAGCCTGCCGGCCCGCCCCTATGTACTGAAGACCGGTCATTTGAAGGGAATAAGCAATAAAAAGAAAAATTCCGATAATGATTCCGGCTTTTAACTCCTCTTTTCTCATTTTTCTAACAGTATTGAAAAAGAAAACAAGAGAAAAAAGAAAGGCGATGGTGAATCGGGCGGCCATCAGACTCATAGGCCGCATTTCTGCTACCGCCTGTTTTGAGAAAACAAACCCTCCGCCCCAGATCATAGCCACTAGAAGAAGCCCAAGATCAGCGAAGGTCTGCTTTTGTTTTTTTGATAATTTCTTCATTCATAGACTCTCCTTTAATATCGGCTCTTCTAGTTTAACAAAACTATGCGGATGTGATGAGCATTTTGAGAAAGATCGAGGGAGAAAGCCAGGAAAGCTTCGCATTTGCTATACTAAAATTTATGAAACTCATCTTAATACGTCATGTTGAAACGTTCGGCAATCTCGAGCACCGATTCAATGGAAAGACAGAATCTCCCTATACGGATAGGGGATATAGAGATAAGAACCGGCTGGTTCTGGAAGCTGCAGAGTATCTGAAAGGAGAGGAGAACGTGCTGATTCTCTCTTCTCCTATCCAAAGGGCCCTGACTATTGCGAAGGAGATTGGAGAGAAAACCTCTTTTCCCGTTCTTCCGGATGATCATCTCAGAGAATTCGATTTTGGGATTTTTGACGGAATGACAGCTCAGGAAGCCGAAGCCTGCAATCGCGAAGCTTATATGAAATGGATCTTTGATCATTTGCACGAGAAAATTCCGCAAGGGGATTCTTATGAACAAAAGTACCTGACTATCAAGGAGTGGCTGGGTACATTACTGGATGAATTCCTTAAGAATAATCAAGAAAATTGTGATGCGATACTGGTAATCGTTGCGCACGGAGCGGTTTTGAGAATGTTGCTAACTACACTTTTGGACCTACCAATGGATGCGGGATGGCATCTTGATTTAAAACTTGGCGGAAGCGCAGTTATTGACTACGAGGCGGGTTACGGGATCTTAAGGTCTTTAAACGCGCCTTTTCCTAAGGAGGAAGATGGAACTGGATACGTTAAGAAATTTATCCGTTAGAGAAAATGACCCCGAAATTCCAGTCCGGGTTTTCGGGCCATACAGCGCTTATGTCAAGCGCATAGAAAATGAATATTCGGTTGACATTACGTTAAGGGGAGATCACTTCACTATCGAAGGAAAGAAAAAAGACGTGGATGCAGCCCATCATGTACTCTCTCAGCTTGTCGATAAAGCGGAAAGAGATCAGGAAATTACGGAGAATACAGTAGACTATCTGATTCGAACCGAGGGTACAAGAGAAAGGGCGGATTTTTCTACTCTTGAAGAAAAGGTTTTATGCTATACCACGAAAGGGAAACCGATCCGCCCGAAAACTTACGGTCAAAAAAAGTACTTAGACGCTTTTGAAAATAACGATATCGTATTTGGAATCGGACCTGCAGGAACCGGGAAAACCTATCTTGCCATGGCCAAGGCCATCACGTCTTTTAAGAATGATGGGGTTGATCGCCTGATCTTAACAAGACCTGCCGTTGAAGCTGGAGAGAAACTCGGATTTCTTCCCGGAGATTTGCAGGAAAAGGTTGATCCTTATTTGAGACCTCTTTATGATGCCCTCTACGACATTTTGGGAGCTGAGAATCTTCAGAAGAACATGGAGAAGGGATTCATCGAAGTGGCGCCTCTTGCCTACATGAGAGGAAGAACGCTGGAGAATGCTTATATTATTCTGGATGAAGCGCAGAATACCACACCAGAACAGATGAAGATGTTCCTGACCCGGTTTGGCCAGGGATCCAAGATGATTGTGACTGGGGATGTCACACAAATTGACCTTCCAACCGGAAAAAAATCCGGACTGAAAGAAGCCAAACGAATCCTGGAAGGCGTGAAGGGAATTAAATTTATCACCTTTGAGCAAAATGATGTTGTGCGAGACAAGCTCGTACTGAGAATCATCGAAGCTTACGACAAAGATGACCGCAGAAAAGAAATGCTCATCAGAGAAAAGATGGAAAGTTCCGGAAAAGAGGATAGAGATGATCTCGATTGATTATATCAACCATACGGAGAAAGAAATCAGTGAAGATCTTCAGGAACGTCTCAAGCGTGCACTGGATGCAGGCCTTGAGCTTGAATCGGTTCACGGTCCAGTAGAGGTTACAATAACCTTTGTGAATCCTTCCGAGATTCGTAAAATGAATGATGAGTACCGGGGAGTGGACTCAGTTACAGATGTCCTCTCTTTTCCGGTTTACACCGCTCTTGAAGAGATTTGGGAATATCCAGAAGAGCTTCCGCTCTTAATCGGAGATATTGTCATCAATCCGGAGAGGGCCTTAGAACAGGCTGAAGAGTTTGGACAAAGCCAGGATGATGAAATTGAATACCTCGCGATTCATTCGCTGATGCATCTGCTTGGATATGATCACATGATGGAAGATGAGAAGTCGATTATGCGCGATCATGAAAAACAGGTTTTAAGAAAAATCGGCGCAGAGGAGTTTAGAATATGATGCCCGAAGGCAGCGGAGAATTCAACGAGCTTGACCCGAAGCTCAGAAAACAGCTCTCCGCTTTCATCCGGGAAGAAGTCCAGGCGCAGGTAAAAAGAAAACAAAAGCAAGAAGAGCGTATAGGATCTGAGAGAAGCTTTTATGAAGAGGAGCAAAGACAAAAGCTTCAATACGAAGTCCGGACGGAAAAGAATAAGGGAGATACA
The DNA here is from genome assembly GCA_002478485.1 of Eubacteriaceae bacterium UBA7485. Lineage (GTDB taxonomy): Bacteria > Bacillota > Clostridia > Eubacteriales > Eubacteriaceae > UBA7485. The sequence continues at coordinate 6,559 of DLOL01000017.1, forward strand.
GGCCCAATCGATTCGAAGCAGATTCGTGAAATGACCGAAGCTGTACGACGCACCACGAAGCTCTCCGCTAAACAAAAAGAAAAGCATGAGAGAACCGTCGCTTATGTGGAAAACGAGCCGATTAAGTTCAAACGTCTGGTTAAGAGTTTCCACTTTGCGGTTCAGGGATTTATTTACGTCTGGCGAACACAGCCGAACATGAAGATTCATACAATTGTGGCAGCACTCGCAATTCTCTTTGGTTTTCTTTTTCATATCTCGGCTCCTGAATGGCTGGTGATTATTCTGGTTATTGGACTGGTGGTCATGCTGGAAGTTATTAATACGGCAATCGAAACGCTGGTTGATTTGTATACAGAGGACTTCTCGTTTTTAGCCGGAGTATCCAAAGACCTCGGAGCCACGACTGTGCTGATCATGGCAGTAACCGCAGTTATCGTCGGTTGTGTTATCTTCCTTCCAAAAATTATCGCGCTGATACAGACGTTTATGTAAAGTTAGAGGAGAATATGGCAGAAAAAGAACATAAGTCCGGTTTTGTTTCGATTATCGGACGCCCGAATGTGGGAAAATCCACACTTTTAAATCAAATCCTGGGAGAAAAGATTGTCATTACATCGGATAAGGCGCAGACAACAAGAAATGCGATCCGCTGTATCTACACGGATGATGAAGCACAGATTGTCTTCATTGATACGCCGGGAATCACAAGAGCGAAAAACGAGCTTGGAAGCTACATGTTAAAAGCTGCCGAAAAGACTTTTAATGAAGTGGATGTGCTTGTTTATCTAATTGAGCCTGATACAAAGCCCGGAAAGATGGATCAACACATTTTAGAAAGCCTGAAGAGAACAAAGACTCCGGTTATTCTGGCCATTAACAAAGTCGATCTTGCGCCAAGAGAGAATGTTCTCGGCGTTATAGATGCCTGGAAAGATCTTCATCCCTGGAAAGACATTATCCCGATATCAGCAGCTAAGGGAGAAAATGTGAAGGATCTGGTTGAGTTAATTAAGCAGGATCTTCCCGAAGGCCCGCAGTACTTCCCGGATGACATGATCATTGACCAGCCGGAACGCTTTGTGATATCCGAACTCATCAGAGAGAAACTGTTAAGATCGCTGGATCAGGAAGTTCCGCATGGAATTGCGGTTGAAGTGGACAGTGTCAAAGCAAGAAAAAATAAAGACTTAATCGATATTGAAGCGACGATTTTTTGTGAAAGAAAAAGCCATAAACAGATTATTATCGGAAAAGGCGGTTCCATGATCAAGAAAATCGGAAGCCAGGCCAGGCGCGATATTGAATACTTTCTCAAACAGCCGGTAAACCTCCAGCTTTTCGTCAAGGTAACCGAAAACTGGAGAGACCGTCCGTTCCTGCTGTCAGAACTCGGCTATAAAGAAGAAAAATAATGCCTGCGGTAAAGAGCCGCGCGCTCGTCATATCAGAAAAGCCTTATAAAGAGCGTGACAAAATTGTCACGCTCTTTACAGAAGAAGAGGGAAAAGTCAGTGCTGTAGTGAAGGGGGCAAGAAATCCAAGAAGTCAGCTCTCAGCGGCTACAAGACTGTTTACCTGGGCGGAATTTGTATATTGGCCTGGTAAAGGACTGGCCACTGTGCAGGAAGCCAGTCTGATTGACCCTTTCTACTCGATTGGTGAGAACCTGGAGACCATGATGCTAGCAAGTTATCCGCTTGAGCTTATCTCCACTTTCTATGACCAAAATCAGGAAGATCCGGTCATATTGAAGATCTTGGTTTATTATCTTTATTATCTGGCGCATGAAAAAGAATCCGATCCTGAACTTCTAACAGCAGCCTTTCAGCTCAAGCTTCTTCAGGCCCAGGGATTGACGCCTGAACTTTCTCTTAAAGGGCAGCAAGACTGTCCGCTCTATTTTTCAATGGAAGAAGGCAGGATCACCGATAAAAGGGCGGGGGAAGGCTTTTTTTACCGGATGAACGAAGACGAAGTGAGATTGATGCAAAGATTACTCGCTACACCGATTCACAAGTTGAAAAACGCAACTGCCCCTAAAGAAATGTCTGTGAAGATAATACGGATTCTTAATCATTTTCTTCGGGACCAGGCAGGAAAAAGCTTTAAAACTTACGAAATGTGGGACGAGAACCGTAGTATAATGCAATCAGTGAAGCAAGAAGGAGTATAATATGCAAGTCTATAAGATGGTTCACATGATGATTCGTGTGCAGGATCCGGAAAAAAGTATTGAATTCTATAAAAAAGCGTTTGGCTTCAAACTGACGCGCACCATTGAAAAACCGGAGGGGAAATTCAATCTGTATTACCTTACCGATGACGCCGAAAATTTTGAACTTGAACTAACCTACAATTA
>DLOL01000017.1:8995-19449 GCA_002478485.1 Eubacteriaceae bacterium UBA7485
ATGGGGCTGAATCCCCGCCCGCTTTCAGGGCTTGACAAATCAAAGCCGAATTACTATTTTATGGCGGATCCGGATGGATACCAGATTGAAGTCATGAGAGAAAAACAGATCGACTAAAGAGAGAAGACTGTCCTCCGCGAGTACTAGCGTGGGCAGTCTTTCTTTTTTGCCTTGATTTGAAAAGAAACCAGAAAATTTCTGCTATGTCTAGACGGACCTGTTCAACTCTCTAGATGAAAAGTTTCACAGTTTGGATGCAAACCGGAGGGATTTAAGCGGAAGAAGTAGATAATACTTAGGTTTGTGCCACCTTCTAATTTCGTTGTTACCTGAATGGAAGACGTAAAAAGAGAGCATACCATGAAAATATACAGGATATGCTCTCAAGATGGTTATATTGTTTGTCATACTTGCCGGGAATGGACAAGTATTTGTTCTTTTTTAGTTCTTGACTAGTTGATCTGTGGTTGAGATTCATGTTTTTTACCGTAACAGTAACCTGCAATCAGACTCAGAAGACAGATAACGATATAAAGAATAAATAAAGAACTTTGCAGCCCGCCGCAGAAGATCGTAAATGAGCCGATCGTTGCGAGAAGGGGACAGAATACACCGCGCCACACGCCGATTTCTCCATTTTTATAAAGCTTGAAAACTTTATAATAAAGCGGAATGTAAAGAAGATACGAGCAGACGATTGAAATTTCAGAGATGTCAGAATTTTTTAAGAGTCCGTAATGTACCGTGATAAAATGAACGACCATCCACAGAAGACAAATTACCATTCCGAAAACGGCTGACGCTGTCGGAAATTCATTTTTATCGGTCTTCTTTAAAGTCTCCGACATGGGAATCATGTTCCGGATGGCTAGAGCGTAAGGCATCTGCGTCATTCCCATAATCAGGCCGTTCACGGTTCCGACTACGCTGACAACGATCAAGGTTCCCATAATCTTCTGTCCCACTTCACCGAAGAGCAGTCCGGCCGCAAAGTAAAGATGATCATCTCCCATCGCCATAACTTCCTGCGGACCGATTAACGTGCTAATTCCCACAAAATAGATCAAATAAAGCAAAAGGATAATCAAGGGACTGATTACAAGCGCCCGCGGTAGATTCTTTTTCGAATGTTTAATCTCATGTGCTATGGATGTCGAGACAATCCATCCGTCAAACGAATAGGCAACTGCCGGAATAGAGAAAAGCCAGTTTGACGCGTTAGTTGCCTGCGAAGGAGCAGTAGTCAGGACTGCTTCCGTATTTCCGGTAAAAAACCCCATAATGCCGATAATGACTAAAGGAATGATCTTAATGATGGTTGCCGCATTTTGAAAAAGTCCGGCTCCCTTTGCAGAGAGGATGTTCAAGATCGTATGGAGTGAAAGGATGCGGGGGGAGCACGACTGCCTGACATAAAAAAGCCGACTCTCTTGAGAGAATCGGCTGAACTTAAAAGATTAAAGTGTTCCGAAGATGCGGTCTCCGGCATCTCCAAGTCCTGGGAGAATGTAAGCATTGTCGTTTAATTTGTCATCAATATGAATAGTGTAAAGATGAACATCAGGATAGGCTTTTTGAACAGCTTCAATGCCTTCCGGTGCATCGAGAATGTTAACCAGGTGAATCGGTTTGTCGGTATGTTCTCTTACAAGTTTGATCGCATCAATGGCTGATCCGCCGGTTGCCAGCATTGGATCGACGATGATCACTTCGCGTTCGTCCATATCTTTCGGGAATTTTTTGTAATATTCGACAGGCTTCTTGGTAACCGGGTCTCTGTACAGGCCGAGATGGGAGACGATCGCATTTGGGAGCATGTAAGTAAAGCCATCAACCATGCCAAGGCCAGCGCGAAGAACCGGAACAATGGCGTATTTTTTGTCAGTTAGCTGCGGCTGCATCGTCTTCATGAGCGGAGTTTCAATTTCAACATCTTCCGTTTCGAAATTTTTTGTCACTTCATAAGCGAGCATCGTGGAGAGCTCGTTGGCGAGTGCATTGAACACGTTCCTTGGCGTGTCTTTTTTGCGCATCAGAGTCAGCTTATGCTTAGCCAGCGGATGGTCAAGCACCGTTAATTTTTCTTTATTCATGTGTATTTCGCCTTTTCCTTTGTTTCTCAATTTAGTATACCGCGAAAGATTTCCCTGTCACCTGTTTTTTGGTAATATTGTTAATAAGTTCCATGAATGGGAATGATTAATAGAGCGTGTTTTTAAAAAGCCTTCGGGTAAAAATATAATTGTTATAAAAATAACATAGGAAACACGAAGATGGAGGAGAGAGATGAAGAAGATTACTCTTTATACATGGCCTACTTGCCCGTATTGCAACAGAGCCAAACAGGATCTTGAAAAAGCCGGATATGAATACAATGACATCAATATTTACGGCAATGATGAAATGAAGCAGAAACTGACGGATGCGACAGGACAGTCCACAGTCCCGTACATTTTTCTTGATAACAAGCTGCTTGGCGGATACAATGATCTGCACAATGCAATGACCACCGGCCGTTTTGATGAGATGATGGGCAGAGAATAATGGCATTTAAATTTGAAGTGGTAGAGGAAGTCGGCACCCTTTCGGAAGCGCCAAACGGCTGGGCAAAGGAGTTAAACCTGGTCTCCTGGAACGAAAGGGAACCGAAATATGATATCCGGGAATGGGACAAGAGCCATGAAAAGATGAAGAAAGGTGTTACACTGACACTGGACGAACTTGTGGCTTTGAGAGACATTCTCAACGATATGAATCTGGATGACGACGAACTTTAGACTTTATGCGGGAGCACATCCCGCTTTTTTCATGAAAAAACCCGTAAAACCGCTCGCTTATTGAAAGAAGCGGTTTTTACGGGTTTTTATCATCAGTCTTCGTTTTTAATCACAAGCGTTCCGCATCCGATTTCTGCATAAATTGCAAGCACCGGACCGTCTTTCACACTTTCTTGAGATTTGGTCAGATTCTTCACTTTTCCGCAGCAGTTTTTAGCGGTGATGTGAACATGCCAGTCTTCAGGAACAATTAAAGTCATGCTTCCGTTTTCGATTTTGAGATCCACATCATACTGTTTAGCAGGTGCTTCGATTTTCGAAAGGTCAATAATGGATTTTCCGAAGAAAACACCGGCTTTAAAGTCATTCATCATGGAAAGAGGATACATGAACTCTTCTTTCGCGCAGATGACGCAAGAATCCAGAGAATCAGGATTTTCACGCAGCGATTTCTTGAATTTCATTGCCTGGACAAGAGTACAGGATGTGCTGATCGCTGCCGCTGCCAGTCCAATTAAAAAGGTGTCTTTTAAAAGGCCGTGACAGGCTTTCTTCCTTTTTTCCATGCTGTATCTTCTTCTTTCCTCCGCGCGCCTTCTCTTTTCATCACGGATGACATCTCTTTCAACATCCTGGGCGAGATGGACACCGTCATTCAACCGCTTTGCGTCTCCAATCAAGCCGTGTTCTTTATGGTCGAGAAGTCCTCTCACTTCACTCATTTCAGTATTGGCGTCTTTGAGAATTTCAAGGCCTCTTTCAAGTTGTTCAAGCTTGGTGCCGTCACCGAGAAGGTCATCCTTTCCGACTTCAAGCGCCTTTTGAACCAGCGTATGATTTTCTTTTCTCATTTTTTCGTCCTTTATCCTATTTTGTATGAATATACCCTGAACAATAGGAAAGCTGTCGGGTTTTCTCAAAGCTCAAGCAGTCAACAACAGTCAAGAGAACCACAACAGCTCTCTTGTATTTTACAGTATCAACCCGTAATTAGCAAAGTCAGAGTTATAAAGGGTCGAACTAAATAATAATTCAATCGACAAATTAAAAATAACGAAAAATTTTCCCAGCCCTTTCTTTTTTAGTATAATGTTCTGTATACAAAATGCAAATAAGGATAGAGAAGGAGTCAGTATGAGTCGAGAAACAGAAATCGAACAAGCCAAAGCTCATTTTGAAGAAATTTTAAGACAGCAGCTTGAACGTGTGGACAAAATGAAAGAAGAGGGTGATTTTGTCGATTATCCGAATAAAGACAAAATTATCATCGGAGTTGTCGGCGGAGACGGAATCGGCCCTTTTATTACGGCTCAGGCCCAGCGTGTGCTTGAACATCTGCTCAAAGAGGACGTGGAATCCGGAAGAATTGAATTTAAAGTGATTGACGGATGCACAATTGAAAACCGCGCGGCTTGCGGTAAAGCCATCCCGGATGATGTACTCGAAGAACTTAAGGCATGCGATGTGATCTTAAAAGGACCGACCACCACGCCGAGAAAAGGAGACAACTGGCCAAATATTGAGTCGGCCAATGTCGCCATGAGAAAAGAGCTTGACCTTTTTGCCAATGTCCGACCAGTCAGCGTTCCGGAAAAAGGCATTGACTGGACGTTTTACCGTGAAAATACGGAAGGCTCTTATGCAGTTGGAAGCCAGGGCGTGAATGTCAATGATGATTTAGCAGTCGATTTTACAGTGGCTACCCAGGAAGGAACGGATCGAATTATCCGTGCAGCATTTGACTTCGCGAAGAAATCCGGAAAGAACAAACTGACCGTTGTCACCAAAGCCAACGTCATCAAAACAACAGATGGAAAATTTCTTGACACAGCCAAAGAAATCGCTAAAGAATATCCGGAAGTCGAACTCGATGACTGGTATATCGATATCATGACAGCAAAACTAGTCGACGAGAAGAGAAGACAGCAGTTTAAAGTACTGGTTCTTCCAAATCTTTACGGAGACATTCTCACGGATGAAGCGGCTGAATTCCAGGGAGGAGTCGGGACAGCAGGCTCTGCGAATATCGGAAAAAAATATGCAATGTTTGAAGCCATACACGGATCAGCTCCCCGTATGGTGGAGGAAGGAAGGGCGCAGTACGCAGATCCAAGCTCCATCATCCGCGCAGCCGGCATGCTGCTCGATCATATTGGGTATCCGGAGAAAGCGGAAGAATTAAAGATGGCGCTTGATATCTGTTCAAACTATGAGAAGAAAAAAGTGCTGACCGGAAGAGACACCGGCGCAACCGGAGCTGAGTATGCAGATTATGTTATGGAGACTCTGGAAGACCCGAGCCTGAAAGAAAAATATCTTTCATACGTTCAGTAGACAGGCCAAAAGCCGCGGTAAAAACGCGGCTTTTTTTGCTAGAATATAAAAAGGAGATAAGGAGTCCTCTAAGTAAAACTAAGGAGCGAATCATGGCTTATTTAGGATTTGATGTCGGCGGGTCAAGTGTAAAGTACGCATTGGTGTCTGATGAAGGCGTGCTTGAGAAGAAGGGAAAGTTTAATACACCCGACAATCTGGAGGATTTTTACAAACAGTTGAAAAAAGCTGCGGAAAGCCTCCGGCAGGGAGAAACGATTGAGGGAGCTGCATTCAGCCTTCCCGGAGCCGTGGATAATCAAAAAGGCGTCATTGGAGGATCCAGTGCAATTCCCTTCATCCACGATTTTCCAATCAAAAAGGATCTTGAAGAATTGCTGGAACTTCCAGTTTCGATGGAGAATGATGCAAACTGCGCAGCGCTCGGTGAAATCTGGCTTGGAGCTGCCAAAGGAAAAGAAGATGTGATTTTTCTTGTGATCGGATCCGGGGTGGGAGGAGCAGTCGTTAAAGACCAGAGAATCCATCACGGTCCGAATCTGCATGGCGGCGAATTCGGCTTTATGGTGATGGATGACAACTATCACACGCTCTCAGAACTTGCATCGACCGGTGGGATGGCCAATCGCCTGGCTGAACTCAAAGGCGTCGAAGAAGGAAGCTTTAACGGTATTCAGGCTTTTGAAATGCGAGAAGCGGGGGATGCGGATGCGAAGAAAGCAATTGATGACATGTACGAATATCTTGCGCGCGCGATTTACAATCTCCAATACTCCTATGACCCTGAGGTGTTTGTGATCGGCGGTGCGATCTCAGAGAGGCCGGATCTTACCGATATCCTGAACGAGCGGATCGAAGAAATTATGGATGTGGTCAAAATTGCACGGGTTGTTCCTCAGGTTAGGCCGGCTCAGTTTGGAAACGATGCGAATATCCTGGGCGCGGTCTTTAATTTTAAACAGAATCAGAGAAAATAAAAATCGCGGACTGAGTGTCCGCGGTTTTCTTTAGAAAGATGAATGGCTTATTTTCCGATTCTCTCAGAAGAATCCATTATCTTTCATTCATAAGGATTATTTTTTCTTCTTTCCTTTTTTATTTTTATACATGGCTTCTTTTTCACGCTGTTCCTGAGACTTTGGAAGTGCTCCGTAGTTGATTTTCCCGACTGCGATGGTTTTCTGCGTTCCGTTCTCTTTCGCTTCCCGCTTTCTCCGAATCTCAGCAAGCTGAGCTTTTTCATTTTTGTAGGAAAGGAAAAAGTCAAGCGCGGTAAGGGCCACCAGAATAAGTGTCAGCCATGCAAAACGCTGATTTGCGATGGAGATGGCAATATTCACAATATTCAAAATGATCAGGATGATATTCATCGGTTTTTTGATGACATCCCATAAAATGCTCCAGTCCATTTTTTCTCCTCTAATTTAAAATTTCCACATCTTAATCATATCAGATTTCTGTATCCTGTTTGCAATCAACTCAGGATGAACCTACAGCTTGTAAAGGTCTGAAAAATTGATTTATATCACTGTATTCGTTAACATGACAAGCATATAATAAAAAATAGACGATTCAATAAAAGGATGAATCGCATGCTTGACTGAGAAAGAGAGGAGAAAAAGTGAGGCAGTTAATCGGAGAGATCCGTTTTTACAAGGGATTTTATAATTTCTATCCGCAACTGGAATATCGCGACGGCGCATTTCATGAGCTGACGGAAGAAGAACTTGAAGAGCTGCTGCCGGATTCGGAAGTCAAAAATATAAATTTTCGGTATAATCCGAGCAACTATGACCAGGTGAGCTTAATGGAGTATTCCTTTCCTGACGCGAGCATTGTGGTCCTGAACTATGACTCTGACATGCTCAATGAAAACTATGATCACCTGAAATGTGAGATACGGCCGACCCGGTATTACTTAAACGCGGTTACGGCGCTGTCAAGGCAGGATGCGGGTATCCTGGGAGAACTCGAGCCTTTTTACTCGATCTATCCGATGGACCGGGAAGAGTTTTTAAAAAACTCGGTCATGATTGAAGACTGGTATCCGCTATTCGACGGACAACCCATCTATGTCGATGTGGACGGGTATCTGGCCGGCCCTTACGAGATTAAGGAGAGGGAGTATGACGGGGCTTTGTACATTACCCCTGGCGTGAAAACAAAGAATTATATTGTTCCGGTTGTGCGTGCCCAGGAAGTTCCGACAGCAGTTTCCATGACCACACCGCTTGGGCGGATTGATCAAAAGGCTGAGGCTGTGGATTTGATTACAGATGAGAGACTGATCAAGCAGTATATGGATCTTCTCGGAGACGGTCTTCATGAAGATGACCAGGATCTTTTGCTTTATTCCCAGCGCTATAAGGGACTCATCCGGAGTGATTTTTTAGAACAGCGGCTTGAACGTCTTCGAAACCTCATCAAAACAGATTCACGGTTTATTGAAGATCAGAAAGAAAAGCACGAAAGACTCTACAAATCGCACAAAGAAGGATTTATTGACGGTTCGATTCAGGACAGCCTATGGGATGCGAGGGAGCGCCTCAGCGAGCAGATCATAAAAGAACAGCAGGAAGAAGAGATGATCCTGCAAAAATTTAAAGAAAGGGAGACAGATCAAAAACATGAAACGGAAGAGGAACCCGTAGAGAGAACGGATATTGAAGAAGACGGAACAGAAAATATCCCTTTACCGGATGAAACGGATGAAATAAGAGAGATAAAAGAAGAGAAGAAAGAGGAAATCAAGGAAGATTCGCAGGCAGAAGTTCTAAATCTTTTGCTTGAGCGTTTATTTGAGCAGAAAAAATTCAATCTGGAACAAAGGGAGGCCGAACAAGAGAAAGCGCTAAGAGAGGATTTATTCCAGACCGGGAAAGAAGAGCCTTTTTCAATTGACGATCTGATTTTTGAAATGGAAACCAAAAACCCGGGAATCGATCAGGATTTTCACAAAGCGTTTTTGATTTCACTCATGAGCGAGCCGCTGACGTTCCTGACGGGTGAAGTCGGAAGCGGAAAGAGCACCTACGTGCATAACTTAAAGACCGCGCTCGGAGCCGGCGGAAGAAGAATCCTCGTCCATAAATCATGGGATACGCACGACCGTTTCTACGAAAGCAATCCTGGTCTGATTGAAGATATCAGAGAGTTGAACCAGGATACCGGAAAAGAAAGAAAGCTTTACCTTCTTCATCTGGACCATGCGATGAAGAGCCTTCCTGACGATTATCTTGCAGACTTCCTCGATGAAGGAAGAATTCTCTACCTCGAAGACGGAGAGAGGATGCACATTCCGAAAAATATCCGAATCGTTCTGACTTCAAAAGCCGATATTTATGAAAATACGCCTTCGCCTGAACTGCTTGACAAGGGATTTGTGCTCACACTTCCGCAGGGCGATTACATGATGGAATATGAAACGGCGCGGCAGATCCTCTCGCATGTCAGCTACCGGCAGATGCAGTCCTTGTTTTTATGCGAAAAAAAGCCGCTTTTGATTACTGAGAAAAAAGTCATTGACCAGATTGAGGAGCTCTTGAGAGGACAGAGAAAGCGGATATCTTTCAGAAGCCTGAATCAGATTTATGATTATGTCTGCGTGGGAAGGCAGATATTTGACGGAGAGGACGCGGGTCACCGAGCGCTTGACTTTGCTATTGCGGGGAAAATTCTTCCTTCACTCTCCGGAACAGGACAGGGAACGTTTATCTTTTTAAAGAACCTTCAGATTCTCTTAAAAGACTTTCCGGTCAGCTCAAGAATTCTAAAAGAGATGATCGAGAGCGGAGGAGCGAACTTCGGCATTTATTCATATTTTGAAAGAGGATAAGATGGATCTCCGATTAATTTTAACACCCTATCACGGAATCTCATTTACCATCCGGCTTGAAGAATATAAAAAGCTCCGAAGAACAAAACCGGCTGCAGGAGAAGGAGACAACACGAGAAGCTCTTCAACCGTACGGGCGATTTATCCAAGTGAGAACTATAACTTCGAGCTTCTCGGAAAAGATGTCCATAAAATCAAGGAAGTTTTTTTCTATGTTAACGGCAAGTTCAAGGCTGGGAGTTTTCGAAATCCGGAACTGATCATCAAACATAAAGCTGACGGGCTTCCGGTTTTCAATGACTGCGTGGTACAGTGCAGCATACAGCTCAATATTCGCCTCAATGACGGCAAGATGAAGTCGTTCTATGCTGAGCCTCTTCCTGTCATCACGTATGAAAACGAGTATGATCCCGGACGCGATCCGGTCAAGGAGATGCTCTTCAACATCTCAAGACATATCGCAAAAAATCCACTTACACCGTCAAATCCGAACGGTATCGTCCAGAGAATCCACACGATTCGCAATCTTATGGTTCTTTATGACGGGATTCTCCCGGTCTTCAAACAGGAAAGGCTCAAGGAAGAGCTCGACGCTTCGCTCGGCTTCCTGCTGCAGCTGAAAGACGAGATTGACGCGCTTGAAGTCCAGTCAGAAGGTTATGTGCGCAATATCAAAATCAATGAAAAAGCGGGTAGAAACAAAAACTGGACGCCCGCTTATTACTATCTGGCCCTGCAGGAGATTTATCCGCATGCGGTAATCCTCTTGCGGGAAGCCCGGGAGAGTGTCAAGCGCATTATCACCAAATACAGAGCGTTTGGGGCAAAACCGAGTCCCTTCATTCCGACAAGAAGCTTTCTTCTCGACAACCGGCTCGGCGCCGTCTACACGAAGACGCGGGATTTTATCGAGTCGAAGGATTACTCGATCCAGGATGAGCGCTTTCTAAACGCGCAGGTCGAGACAAGTGAGATTTACGAAAACTTCGTTATTGTCAATATTCTCGAGGAGTTCGGATTCATGGGTTACAACCTCATGGAAAAGAAGTATTTTGATTATGGATTTTCAGAAACCCCGGATTCCTCTAGAGAATACCGGCGCTATAATTACTACCGGTTTGAAAAGGACGGAGAGACTTACACGCTTTATGTGGAACCGGTGATTCACCGTCACCCATGGCAGGAGATCGGATTTGATCTGATCCGCAACAATACGGTCCGGTTTAATGATTATGTGGAGAACGAGCCTGAAAAGGAGATGTTTTACTGTCCGGACTTTGTTCTGAAATACGAGAGGGGCGGAATCAGGGATCAGTACTTGATTCTAGATGCGAAGTATTCAAAGCTTGAGACCATCCAGACCTATTACCTCTCCACACTGGTTTTTAAGTACATGTTCTCCATTTCAGCGGGAAGCAAGGATTCAGAGCTTTTGGGGCTCGGCGTGCTCTACGGGAAATGTACAAGAGATGCGCTCCCGGAGTCATGCTACAATCTCGCGCAGAATC
>DLOL01000017.1:19462-21508 GCA_002478485.1 Eubacteriaceae bacterium UBA7485
TTTATCCGTCTACAATGCCAAGAGAAGTTTGCACCGGATTGTCGAGCTGCTTTCAGGAAAAGAGAAAGCGCAGTTCATAGACCGGAAAAAACACCAAGATGACGGAATGAATATCCATTATCGAAACGCGAGAAAAAAAGTAAGAACAGCCGAAAAAGACAGAAAGCTGCTTGGAAAGGCGGTCCGGGAAGATATCACGCTTTATGAATACCGGACAGGAATCAAAACAAATCAGAAACAATGAGGAGCAAAATGCAGAAAAACGTTCAGACCCCTTCAACCAAGTCTGCTGATTTTATCAGCCTTGATAAAGAGACAAGAGATCGCTACACGCTTAAAATAGCGGAACTGCAGAGAAAAGTGGTGGAGATGGGCATCTCCGTAATGGTCATCCTCGACGGCTGGGGAGGATCCGGGAAGAGCGAGGTTTTAAACCGTCTGGTCCTTCCGCTTGATCCGAGGCATTTTATTGTCTACAACGAGACAAGACTGACGAATGACTTAAAATACCGGCCGATCATGTTCCGTTACTGGGACCGCTCGCCTGCCAAGGGCGAAATTGTCTTATTTGACAGCTCTTACTATTACGAGCTCTTCCTCCGAAAGGTTCTTGATGACAGAGCTGCGACCATAAAAGAAATCAATCATTTTGAGAGCGAGCTTGCCAATGCCGGTACAAAAATACTGAAGTGCTTTCTCCAGATTTCAAAAAAGGAACAAAAGAAGCGGTTCAGACGTCTGGAAAAAAGCCCGATCACAGCTTGGAAAGTCACAGGAAAAGACTGGAAACAGAACGAAAAATATAAAGAGACTGAAAGATCCTGGAACACAATCTTTGCAGAAACCAGCACGCCTGACGCGCCGTGGACCATTGTGGATGCTTCCAATGTGAAATTCGCTGCGGATACCCTGTTGGTTAAACTCTATGAAACACTTGATAGGGCTGTGGCAGAAGCGGAACTTGAAGCAAAGAATCCACAGAAGCTTGTTCCGCTGATAAAGGCAGAGGGTCACGAAGAAGAAATCAAAAATTCGGCGTTAAACAATCTCAAGGCGCAAAAACCGATTTCCGATGAAGCTTACAAGAAAAAACTGGATGCTTATTATAAAAGGCTTCGAGATATTGAGTTTCTCATCTACACGCAGAGAATACCGGTGATGATTCTGTTTGAAGGCTTTGACGCGGCAGATAAAGGAGGCGCCATTAAACGGCTTTGTAAAAATCTTGATCCGCTCGGATACCGGGTTTACCCTTCAAGCGCGCCGACAACAGATGAGAAGGCGCATTTCTGGCTTTGGAGGTACTGGAGNNCAGCGGTTCCGAAAAGGGGACACTTCTCGATCTTTGACAGAACCTGGTATGGAAGGGTGCTCGTTGAACCGATTGAAGGTCTCCTGACGAAGGAAGCCTACGACAGGGCCTATCAGGAAATCAATGATTTTGAAGCCTATCTGAGCGGATATGGATGTGTCATTATCAAATTCTGGATGAATATCTCTTCAGAAGAGCAGCTCAAGCGCTTCAAAGAAAGAGAGGACACACCAGATAAACAATGGAAGATTACGGATGAAGACTGGAGAAACAGAGATAAAAGGGACGCTTATATCGTAGCAGCAGACCAAATGCTCAAGAAGACATCAACGGAATACGCGCCCTGGACCATTATCAATGGCGATGACAAGCGTAACGCACGTTTGACCGTATTAAAGACAGTCGCGGATTCTCTTGAGAAGTGCCTTGATAAGAAGAACCGGAAAATGCTGGGAGACGGTGGAAAGTCCAAATAAATCACAACCGAAACACTAGGAATTGCAAGATAAAAAGATTGTAAAAATTTGTTTTTGATTGGAAAGTTGGGATAAAAACAGATATACTGAGTATAGAAAAGATTCGCACAATCTCTTAACGGCAGGTGAAATTTATTGATCATTGTCATTATTTTATCTATGCTAAAGGGTTCATGTGATATACTGATAATGTTTGAAACATACGTTATTAACTGAATAATTCTTAAGGAGGATTATTGATGTCCAAAGTTTTTCAGA
>DLOL01000017.1:21562-25093 GCA_002478485.1 Eubacteriaceae bacterium UBA7485
CCGTCTTCTCCGATGGCAGAAAACGTTGACGCCTGGTCAGTTGCAGGACGCAAAAACATCTTTGACGAAACCGTCAAGATTAGCGAAATGCAGTCTGAAGCAGGTGCTGCCGGATGCGTGCACGGCTCTCTTCAGGCAGGCTCCCTGACAACAACCTTTACGGCTTCCCAGGGTCTTCTTCTGANNTTCCGAACATGTATAAGATTGCCGGTGAACTTCTCCCGGGTGTCTTCCATGTTTCAGCTCGTACGCTCGCTTCCCACGCACTTTCCATTTTTGGCGACCACCAGGACGTTATGGCGTGCAGAGGTACAGGTTTTGCGATGCTCGCAACTGGTTCCGTTCAGGAAGTCATGGACCTTGCAGGTCTTGCGCATCTTGCAGCAATCAAATCCAGAGTTCCGTTCCTTCATTTCTTCGACGGCTTCAGAACTTCTCACGAAATTCAGAAAGTCGAAGTCATGGATTATCAGGATCTCAAAGATATGGTCGACTGGAAAGCGATCCAGGATTTCAGAGACCGCGCACTTAATCCGGAACATCCGGTAACACGCGGTACTGCTCAGAACGGCGATGTCTTCATGCAGGCAAGAATTGCTTGTCTCCCGTATTACAACGCAGTTCCAGAAATCGTTGTCGATTACATGAAGCAGATCTCCGAACGCACAGGACGCGAATATCATCCATTCAACTACTACGGCGATCCGGATGCTGAAAATATCATCATTGCGATGGGTTCAGTTACAGACTGCGCGGAAGAAGTTGTCGACTACATGAGAGAAAAAGAAGGCAAAAAAGTCGGTCTTGTTAAAGTTCATCTTTTCAGACCGTTTGTCAACGAATATCTCTTCGATGCTATTCCTGCCACTACTAAGAGAATCACTGTTCTCGACCGTACATTTGAACCGGGCGCACCAAGCGAACCGCTTGCTCTTGATGTAAAACAGGCTTATGCAAACATCGAAGGTCCGAGACCGCAGATCTTTGAAGGTATTTATGGTCTTTCTTCCAAGAACACCACACCTTCCATGATCAAGGCTGTCTTTGACAACATGTATATTGCAGAACCGAAGAATCACTTCACCGTTGGTATCAATGACGATGTCACACACACCAACCTCGAAGTGAAAGAACGCATTGTCACAGAACCGGAAGGAACTGTAGCATGCAAGTTCTGGGGACTTGGCTCTGACGGTACAGTCGGCGCAAACAAGAACTCCATCAAGATTATCGGGGACCATACCGACCTTTACGCTCAGGGTTACTTCGACTATGACTCCAAGAAGTCAGGCGGTATCACCGTATCGAACTTAAGATTCGGACCGAAGCCGATCAAATCGACTTACCTTGTCGAATCACCAAGCTTCGTATCCTGCTCAACGGAATCATATGTTTACAAATATGACATGCTCGACGGTATCAAGGAAAACGGAACTTTCCTCCTGAATACTGTTTGGACACCAGAACAGCTTGAAACCCTTCTTCCGGGCAAGATGAAGAGAGAACTGGCAGAAAAGAATGTTCAGTTCTATATCATCAATGCAACGAAGATCGGGGAAGAAATCGGTCTTGGCCGCAGAACCAACACCATTCTCCAGGCTGCATTCTTCAAACTCGCTGACATTATTCCGATTGACAAAGCAGTCGAATACATGAAACAGGGTATCGTTAAGTCCTACGGCAAGAAGGGCGAAGATATCGTCAACATGAACTACGCTGCTGTCGATGCCGGTATCGATCCGAAGAATCTTATCAAGATCGATGTTCCGGAAGAATGGAAGAATGCCCCGCTTGAAGAAACGGATGAAAAAGACATTCCGAAATTCATTAAAGAAGTTCTCGAACCTGTATCCGCTTTCGAAGGAGACAAGATCCCTGTATCCGCATTCAACGGAATCGAAGACGGTACTTTCCCGAACGGAACAGCTGCTTATGAAAAACGCGGTATTGCTGTTAACGTTCCGGAATGGCAGATCGAAAACTGCATCCAGTGTAACCAGTGCTCATTCACCTGCCCGCACGCTGCAATCCGTCCTGTTATCATCAACGCTGCAGACGAAGCGAACATGCCAGAAGGCATGGCATTCAAGAAAGCAATGGGCGGAAAGCCTTTCGCTGACAAGCTCTTCAGAATGCAGGTTGACGTATTAGACTGCACAGGCTGCGGAAACTGCTTCGACGTATGCCCGGCTAAACCGAAGGCTCTTCAGATGAAGCCGATTCATACACAGGAAGATCAGATCCCGAACTGGGAAAAAGCTGTGGAAATCGGACCTGCTTCAGGCCTGATGAACAAGTTCACCGTTAAGGGTTCTCAGTTCGAACAGCCGCTGCTTGAATTCTCAGGCGCATGCGCAGGCTGCGGGGAAACACCATACATCAAGACTCTGACTCAGCTCTACGGTGATCGTATGATGATCGCAAACGCGACAGGTTGTTCTTCAATTTGGGGTGCATCTTGCCCGTCTACCGCTTACACCGCAAACAAGTTCGGTCAGGGACCGTCATGGGCAAACTCCCTCTTCGAAGATGCTGCTGAATTCGGTTTTGGTATGCTTCAGGGTGCTCAGAACGTTAGAAACACGATCGCCAGCTACCTTGAACAACTCAAAGACGAAGCTCCTGCAGATGTGAAGAAAGCGATTGAAAACTGGCTTGAAAACAAAGACAAGGGTGAAGAATCCAAAGCCGCAAGCAAGATGCTCGCTTCTGCACTCGAAGGATTTGAAGTAAAAGACCAGGATCTGAAAGACAAGCTCGGATTCGTCAAAGACAATGAAGACTTCTTCGTTAAGAGAAGTGTTTGGACATTCGGCGGCGACGGCTGGGCTTATGATATCGGATTCGGCGGCTTAGACCAGGTTCTCGCTTCCAAGCAGGATATCAACGTCTTTGTTCTTGATACAGAAGTTTACTCCAACACAGGCGGACAGGCTTCTAAATCTACACCGGTCGCAGCTGTTGCTCAGTTCGCTGCCGGCGGTGAAAGAATCAAGAAAAAGGACCTTGGCTTAATCGCAACAACATATGGTTATGTCTATGTGGCTCAGGTTAATATGGGTGCTGACAAGAACCAGTTTATGAAGGTCATCAAAGAAGCAGAAGCTTATCCAGGACCGTCCTTAATCATCGGTTATGCACCATGTATCAACCATGGTATCAGAGGCGGTATGGCCAAGACCCAGACACACGAAAAAGAAGCAGTGGAATGCGGTTACTGGCATAACTGGCACTATGACCCGCAGTTAGCTGAAGCTGGAAAGAATCCGTTTGTTCTTGACTCCAAGAAACCGGACTTCTCCAAGTTCCAGGATTTCATCGGCACAGAAGTTCGTTACACTTCACTTGCTAAAGTTGAACCGACGATCGCTCAGAAACTGTACGATGAAGCTCAGAAGAACGCCGAAGCTCGCTACGAAAACTATGTACGCTTAGCCAATCAGGAATTCTAAGAGAATTATTCAGAATAGATCTTTTGTAAAGCTGTGCTCCGGACAGGCTCAGCTCAGCAAAAATCAAAAAGACCGGCTC
>DLOL01000058.1:0-4966 GCA_002478485.1 Eubacteriaceae bacterium UBA7485
TCATCATAGAACCTTTTTTTATCCGTATTTTGAAGCATGTAGGTGTATTTTTTCATTTTCTCCCCTCTCCCCCGCTGTTACAATGAGGCCGGGAGGAAGACTATGGCGTTTTTTGAACTGACAAAAGAAAATGTGGGGGACTATGTCCGCGAAAAAACCGGCTTTTTTCAGGAAAATGAGCCCCTGACGGTCTACGAGTTCGGCGAGAACGAGGAATCGGACGGTGACGGCTTTGTCAATTTCGTTTACAGAGTCACAGGCCCGGATGGAAAGAGCGTCATCGTCAAACAGGCCAAGGAAAATCTCAAGAAGATTCGGGATGTGGAGAAAAATCCCCTCAAACAGGAGAGAAACAAGATTGAAGCGTCCGTCATGCGGGTGAAGTCCGCGGTGGTGAAAGAGAATATTCCGGAAGTTTACTACATTGACGAAGAGAATCATGCCTATATTTGCGAAGACTGCTCCCACCTCCCCATTCTGCGCTTTGAGCTGATGAAGGGAAAACGCGTGAAGGATTTCGGAGCGAGAGTGGGAACTTTTCTCGCCAAGACCAATTTCTACACGTCTGAGATCTACATGGATGCGGTGCAGCACCGAAAGCTTCAGGCCGCCTTTTTAAATCCGAGTCTCAGGCTGGTTTTTGAAATGGGGCTCTTTCTCCACGAAGAAAATGTCTGGTCGGACCGAAAGATGAAAACCATTCCGGAGGGAACGCCCCAGGCGCTCGTCGATGTATGCATGGCACCGTGGGAAGACGAGGATTTCAGGACGGAGATGCTCCGGCTCAGGCAGCGCCACATGAAAAAGGCCGAATGCCTGGTGCATGGGGATCTTCACACCTCCAACATCATGATTAGTGATGATGAGATGAAGATGATTGATCAGGAGTACACCTACATGGGGCTGGCCTCCTGCGATACGGGCTACGTGATGGGAAGCCTTCTTTATGAATATATCCGCTGGCGTTTTCTTGGAGACCCTTCCATGGCGGATTATGTGCTGGTCAATATGGAGGAGCTGCTCACCACGTATGAGGCGGTGTACCGCGAATGCTGGGACGAAGACGCGAAGGCCATGTACAAGCCGAGAAAAAAATACCGTGAGATCCTTTTAAAAGAGTTCATGAATGAAGTCTGCGGCGCAACGGGCACGCAGGTGATTTCGAGAATCGGGGGATTTGTCTCCCTGCCCGACTTTGACTCCATTAAAGATGAGGAGGTCCGGTTCTCCTGCCAGCGAGTGGCGATGTGGACCGCCAAAGACCTGATCATGAACTGGGAGAGCTGCCAGACCCCGCAGGATTTAATCGACAGGATCAAAAAGGCCGTTTTGGCCTCTGAAGCGGTTCTCGAAATGAGCGGAAGCCTGAAATCGCATGAGATTCGATTATGAGAGGTCGTTTTTTTAAAAGGAATAAAACCACCTGAAGAAAATAAAAACCGCTTACCGGCGAATTATAGAGGATGAATTTTTTTGAAAAAACGCGGATTTTATGAAAATCCGCGTTTTTGTTTCAATTTATTCAATTGATTGACCAAGATTGGTTTTAAAAATCGTTTTAGAAAAACAAACGTTTTTCATTTGTTTTTTCAAGAAATGATTTTATGTCGATTTATATGAAAAAATCAAAAATATGATATTTTCAGTTATTTTTCATTCACATCAAGAATGTAAGGGGTTTCCTGATAAACGTAATAATTCAGCCAGTTGAAAAACAGGAGATTTCCGTGACTTCTCCATGTAACTTTTACATCCTGCTGCGGGTCATCATTGTAGAAATAGTTGACCGGCACATCGATGTCGAGTCCCTTTGCGAGGTCGCGCTGGTACTCTTTTTTTAATGTGTCCTTGTCATATTCGGAGTGTCCCATGACAAAGATCTGCCGTCCCTTCATGGCGCTGACAATGTACACGCCCGCGTCATAGCTGTAGGCGAGAATTTTCAGGTTCGGATTGGACTCCACTTCGTCCGCGTGGATGGTGGTGTGCCTGGAGTGCGGCGCGGTTACATGGAGAAGTCACGGAANNGTACGATGTAAGGGTCGCGGATCCGGTGCTCGTAGATGCCGAAGAGTTTTTTTGGGAGAGGGTGCTTTTTGATGCCGTAGTGGTAGTAAAGACCCGCCTGTGCTCCCCAGCAGATATGGAGGGTGGAGAAGACATTGGTTTTGCTCCATTCCATGATCTCCTTCAGTTCCGGCCAGTAGTCCACTTCCTCAAAGTCGATGGTCTCCACCGGAGCCCCCGTGATGATCAGGCCGTCAAAATGACGGTGCTTGACTTCATCGAAGGATTTGTAGAAGTCGCGCATGTGGTCCGATGAGGTGTGGGTGGCTTCGTGGCTTGCCGTCTGGATCAGCGTGATGTTCACCTGAAGCGGCGTGTTCCCGATCAGGCGCAGGAGCTGGGTTTCCGTTTCGATTTTCGTCGGCATGAGGTTGACGATGGCGATCTCAAGCGGACGAATGTCCTGGGAGAGCGCGCGGTTCTGATCCATGACAAAAATATTTTCATTGTTTAGGATTTCGTACGCCGGCAGCGTATTCGGTATTTTGATGGGCATGTTGACCTCTTTTTCTAACATTTCATGCATCCATTATATTACAAGTGACACATAAGGGCGCAGGCCTGGCATTTCACCGGGAAAGTAAACGTTTACTTTTCAAAAAGCCGGGATTTTTCAAAAAATGAGGTTCATTTTTTCAATTAATGTCTATAATGGAGAAGAAAAGGTGAAGAAAATGAAAACAATGTTCTCTGAAAAATTTAACTTTTACTTTTTTAACCAGTATTATTACTGGTTTGTTGGCATGCCATTTTTCAGAGAACCTCAAACGCGCTAGCGCGGCTTATTGTATGGATACATCAGGCCATGACGACGGTTCTCACGAACCGTCTTTTTTTATGAAAAATTTTATGGAGCAAAGAAATGATTATTGTTATTAAACCAAATTCAACCGCAGAACAGGTCGAGAATCTCGCGCAGTCCTTAAGAGAGAGAGGATTTGAGATTAACTTATCCCAGGGGAAAGAACACCTCATCATGGGGCTGATCGGGGATACGAAGTCCATCGAAATCTCAACGCTCAGGTCCCAGCCGTTTATTGAAAAGGTCATCCGCGTGGAAGAGCCCTACAAGAAGGCCAACCGTGTCTTCCATCCGGGAAACACCGTCTACAATATCGCAGGTGTCCAGGTCGGAGGCGACGCGCTGACCGTGATTGCAGGCCCCTGCTCGGTTGAAAGTGAAGAGCAGATCGTCTCGATCGCTCAGGACGTGAAAAAAGCAGGCGCAAAGATGTTGAGAGGCGGCGCGTTCAAGCCCCGCACATCCCCCTACTCTTTCCAGGGAATGGGCACCAACGGCCTTGAGCTGCTGCTCTACGCCAAGCGCATCACGGGACTTCCGATTGTGACGGAAATCATGGACCTCTCCCAGCTTCCGATGTTCGACAACGTCGACGTGATCCAGGTCGGCGCGAGAAACGCGCAGAACTTCACGCTTCTCAAAGAACTCGGACGCACCAAAAAGCCGATTCTCCTGAAGCGCGGCATGGCCCAGACAATCAAGGAATTTCTCATGTCCGCAGAATACATCATGGCGGGCGGAAACGATACAGTCATCCTGTGCGAGCGCGGGATCCGCACGTTTGAAACTGCGACGAGAAACACGCTTGACCTCTCCGCAGTCCCGGTCCTCAAGGAAAAGACCCATCTTCCGGTTATCGTGGACCCGACACACGCGACGGGCCTGAAATACTGCGTGGAGCCGATGTCCATGGCTGCCANNCCGCTGGCGCGGACGGTCTGATGATCGAAGTGCACAACAATCCGGAAAAAGCGCTCTGCGACGGCGAGCAGGCCATCACGCCGGACCAGTTCGCCGCGCTGATGGATAACGCCGCCCGCTACGCCGCGCTCTCCGATAAGTCCATCTGATGGCGGGGAATGAGGGCCTGAAGGATCTTCACTTTCTGATCGCGGGACTCGGCCTGATGGGCGGGGCCTTTGCGGACGCGTTCAGCAGACTTCCCGGCGCGCGCGTGAGCGCCTACGATACCAATGAGGAAGTGCTTGAGCGCGCGCTTTCAGAAAACAAGATCCAGGCCGGATACAGCGATACGCGCGTGAAGGAGGCCGTCCGGGACGCGGATGTCGTCATCGTCTGCCTCTACCCGAAACTGACCGTGAAGTTCATCCGGGATCACATGGATGAATTCAAGAGCGGCGCCCTCCTCACGGACATCAGCGGGATCAAGGCAGGCGATNNTCGAGCCGATCGCATCATCTGTCCGCAAGGACCTGAACTATATCTCGGGCCACCCGATGGCCGGTTCCGAGAAAGAGGGGTACGGGGGCGCGGACCGCGGAATCTTCAATGACAAGAACTATATTCTGGTTCCGACCGGCACCCATACGGAGGCGGGCATGGAGCGGATGCGCGCGCTCATCGAGGCGATCGGATTCACCAACATTGTCGTGACCAGCGCGAAGGCGCACGATGAGAAAATCGCCTACACCTCCCAGCTCTGCCACGTGATTGCCTCCGCCCTTGTGTACGGGGAGAACGACCTCGAGATCACGGACTTTGAAGGCGGCAGCTTCGGGGACCTGACCCGAATCGCGATGATCAACGCGCCGATGTGGACGGAGCTTTTCATCGAAAACAAGGAGGCGCTTGTCTCCAAGATCGACAGCTTCATGGACAGCATGGAGATGTTCAGAGAGCAGATAAAGAATGCGGAGAATGAAGAGCTTGAGGAATCGCTCGGAGAAGTCCGGCAGAAGCGCGTGAAGATGGAAATCGACAGGATCAACAAGCACCGGAAAGGAAAAGCATGCTGACAGATACGCATTGTCATCTTGATGACGAAAAACTCTATGGAAATCTAGATGAGGTGATCGCGCGCGCAAGAGAGCAGAAGATGCCCTTTATTCTCAATCCGGGATGCGACTATGAGACGAC
>DLOL01000058.1:4977-5121 GCA_002478485.1 Eubacteriaceae bacterium UBA7485
CCTACCCTGAAGTCTATGCAGGCGTGGGCTTTCATCCGCTGGATGCGGACCGGTACGAAGGAGAGAAAAGTCTTCAGTTTTTAAGGGAGCTTTCAAAGGATGAGAAGATGCTCGCGATCGGAGAGATCGGTCTTGACTATCACT
>DLOL01000058.1:5158-6305 GCA_002478485.1 Eubacteriaceae bacterium UBA7485
AGGAGAACTGGGCCTGCCGGTCATCATACATGACCGAGAGGCGCACAAGGACACGCTGGACCGCGTGAGAAGCCTTCTCAACCGGGAAGCTTCGGGAGTGTTTCACGCATACTCCGGATCCGTGGAGATGGCGCGGGATATTCTAGATCTCGGAATGATGATTTCGCTCGGCGGCGCGCTCACGTTTAAAAACGCGAGAAAGACGCCTGACGTGATGCGCTATGTGCCGCTTGACCGGATCATGCTGGAGACCGACGCGCCCTATATGGCGCCCGTGCCCCTGCGGGGAACGGTCAACGAACCGTCAAACACCCGGTTTGTCGCGGAGAAAATGGCGGAGATCAAGGGAGTCCCGGTCGAAGAAATTTTAGAAAAAACCGCACAGAACGCGAAGCGTCTCTTTCAGGTAGATTTTTAAAGAAAGCATCATCTGCGCATTTGATTCTCGCAGAATGATGCTTTTTTTTGATGAATTCCCTTGATTCGTATTTACATTAAGAAAGAAACTGGTTTATTATAACGTTTTAAACTTGGGAGCGGCCGGTGCCTTTCAAAACGAAAGGCAGTGGATGAAATCCTCCTGGAAAGCGGGATCCTCCGACAAGTTGACGGAGCGGATCTTTTGGATCAGCGCGTCCAGCTCTTCCCTTTCCCGGGAATCGGAAAGATAGCGCGCGCTCCCTTCAAGGGACGCGTTTTCCACCAGCCGGATGGCATCAAACCCTCCGGGAAGGAGGCCGAGTGCCTGCGCGTCGGAGAGGTTCAGGCCGCGCCCGAACGCGCCGGTGAGGATCAGAGTCTTCGGAACCCCCTCTTTGCATACGCGCCGGATGCCCGCTTGAATCGCGCCTTTGGCGAGTTGAAGCGCCCGAATGTCTTTCTGCGTGAGGAGCACGTCCGGCGCGAGTTTGAACGCGCGCACGCCGTCTACCTCGACGACTTCGTACGGAGAGCGGTACCCGGTGAGGCATCCTGTACGCGAAAGACCAGGGCCTATCTTCCTATCTTCTCGTGGATATCGGAACCAACACCGAAATTGTCGCAAGTCAAGAAGAGAACCTCATGGTCTGCACGGCGCCTTCCGGCCCCGCCTTTGAAGGGATGGATATCACGTGCGGAAGCCCGCTTGAATCGCGCCTTTGGCGAG
>DLOL01000099.1:0-7469 GCA_002478485.1 Eubacteriaceae bacterium UBA7485
TGCCATGCTCGATATCAACTACGGAACTTATCCATTTGTAACCTCATCTTCGCCGACGTCTGCCGGAGTGACTGTCGGAGCGGGAATCGCTCCTTCGAAGATTGAAAAGGTGATTGGCGTCGTTAAAGCCTATTCGACAAGAGTCGGTGAAGGACCGTTTGTAACGGAGCTTGAAGATGAGACCGGCGAATACCTCAGAAAACAGGGACATGAATATGGAGCTACTACCGGCAGACCGCGCCGTACCGGATCTGATATCGAGCATGGCAGCCTGAGCGCCTTCAAACAGAATCCGTTTGTCTTCTTTTCTGGCATCTTCGACAAGATGGGTTGTTTCCTGAATCATCGGGACAATCCTCTCATGAATCTTCCGGAAATCCTCAACCATCTGATCGGCATCCATGGCTTCGCCGTCATAGACTTTCGTAAACATCCGGTTCTTGAAATCAAGATTTTCACGCAGACGTTTTTCGAAATGATCGAAGTCGCGGAATTCATGATAGCGGATTCCCCTTCTTGCGTATTTGTCTTCATAGCAGGGTCCGATACCCCGCTTGGTCGTTCCGATCTTATCGGCTTTCGCCTTTTCTTCGAGCTCATCCTGATAGCAGTGATAAGGCATCAGCATCTGAGCCCGGTCAGAAATAATAATGTGATCAGTACCAAGGCCGCTTTTTTCAAGCTGCTCCATTTCCTTCAGCAGAACAAATGGATTGCAGACGACACCCGGACCGATGATGCAGGAGGCATCTTCATGAAGAACTCCGGATGGAAGCAGGTGAAGAACGTGTTTCTTTCCATTTACCACCACGGTATGGCCGGCGTTGTCGCCTCCCTGAAAGCGGACGACCATATCGGCTTTTTCAGCCAGGACATCCACAATTTTTCCTTTACCTTCGTCACCCCACTGGGTTCCGACTACTACCTGAACAGTCATTAAGCAGCTTCTCCTTTAATTGTTTCAAAACTTTGCATTGAAATCCAAACAGTAAACAGTATATCTGATTTCGCAAGCCGAAAGAAACCTTTCAGGCTTTTTCATTCTTTTTCAGAAACAATCCCATTTTTCATCCTGTTTGTGCCTTCTGATTCCTGTAAAAAAAAGGCGTCCGGCAGGGNNGCCTGATATTCATATTCTGTCTGTTTTCAGACCGCTCACTAATCTTTTTTCTGAGCGGCTTTCATCAGCTTGTAAGCTGTCTTCAGAACTTTTTTGCCGTCCATTGCGCCGTATTCTTTCATATCGATTACAGCGGAAGGAATATCGCCGGCAAGTTCTTTTACCTTGCTCAGTTCATAACCGATCTGCGGTCCAAGAAGGATAACATCGGCTTCATGAAGGTCTTTTTTCGCAGCAGTCAGGGATTTGGCTTCGATATCGCAGTCAACTCCGAGAGCTTTCGCGGCATCCTGCATATTTTTTACCAGGATGGAAGTGGACATGCCTGCGTTGCAGACAAGAAGAATATTCTTTTTTGCCATTTGGATTGCCTCTTTTTCTAAAATACAGTTCTGGATTGAACGGCTCTCTGTCCAACCGATTCCTCTTTTCAGCCAGTATTCTCTGGCCTGATTTATTCAGTCTGTTTCTTTTCCGGAATTTCAGGTTAAACCTGATGGCCGGTTTCTGCCTGTTTCTGTCTTTGATGGATGCGGTAGAAACCGGTTCAGGATTACTTAGGAAGGAAACAGGTTGCAAATTTCAGTTTTGGGTAAATCTGCAGTGCTTATCTCTGAAGATCTGGATTAATCAAGATCGAAGACATCATCGTCATCGTCGTCTTCATCTTCAACAGCCTGTTTGGCAAGAACAGCATCGTTGATCTTAACAAACGGCATGTAAATCAGGATTCCAAGCACAAGTACGATGGCCTGTACAACAACCGCTCTCCAGTCCATGCCTGTTGCCAGGAATCCGGAAAGAAGAACCGGAGTTGTCCATGGAACCAGGGAAACGCATGGATTCATCAGACCCATCACAGTAGCCAGATAGGAAATGACGATACCCATAATCGGCACTACCAGGAATGGAATAGCCATGGAGATGTTGTAGACAATCGGATATCCGAAGAGCACCGGTTCGTTGATATTGAAGATACCCGGAGCGATGGACAGTTTGGCTACATTGCGGGTCGCCGCGTTTCTGCCGACGATGAATGTGGCAATCAGCAGGCACAGGGTGGATCCCGATCCGCCAAGAAGTCCAAAGGAAGTTACCTGAGAAACGTTGATGATGTTCGGAATAGCCGCGCCAGTCTGATAGGCAGCGATGTTTTCGTTAATGTTGATGATTAACAGCGGTTCAAGGATGGAAGACTAGATGACCGACTGGTGAATGCCAAACAGCCATAACAGGTTTCCAAGGGTGTACAGAACGATTACACCCCAGATCGAGGTTCCGACATGTCTTAACGGTTCCTGGATGAAGGTGGTAATCAGAGTGATCAGATCGGTTCCAAACGCGATAGCGAAGATGGAGCTGACGATCGCAGCAATTCCTAAAGTGATCATGACCGGAATCAGGACGTTGAAGGATTTGCTTACTGCAGGCGGAACCTGTCCGCCCAGGTTGATTTTCAGAGCTTTGATGGTGCTGAGTTTGATATAGAGTTCAGTGAACAGCAGACCAACGATAATACCGGCAAACATGGCTCCGGTTCCCAGATTGGAGAATGGGAGCACATTGGTAAACTGGTCAGTTACTTCGTTGACAGAAGTCAGTTCAACTGTAGTCGGCATCATGATGACTAAGGAAGCCATGGCTACGACAGCCGAAGAAAGCGGGTTGTCGTATTCACGGTTGATTGCCAGGCAGTAGCCGATGACAGCAGCGATCAGCAGACCGGAAATGTTCAGGGTTCCGTTGATCAGCAGGTTTCCCCAGTACTGGAAGTTTGCCAGCATATCGCCGGAAAAAATCCAGGTGAAGACGGTGTTGTTAAGCAGTACGGCAATACCGGCCAGGATGTAAAGCGGCATGATGGTCGCAAAAGCATCACGCAGGGTTTTCAGATAAATCTGATTTCCCATCTTGGCGGCAAAATCTGCGAACTTCTGAATGAAGGCAGAATTTTTTGTGTTATCCATTTTTGTATCTCTCCTAAATGAATGTTTTCTTTTGATTCATATGTGATCGTTTTATTGCTAGCCGCAACGGATATTCAGTTTTCAAATAACAGGGGCAGTTCTCTATTCGTAATCAGGCATCAGCTTGTCATCCACCACAACGGTGTTGGTATCGGATACCTGTTTGAGCCAGTGGCCGGATTTCTTGATCTTGCGGGACTGATCGCCTAAATCCACACCGATAAATCCATACCGGTTCTTGTAGGCGTTGTTCCAGCTCCAGCAGTCCATCGCAGTCCAGGCATGATAGCCGAAGCAGTTGCTTCCTTCTTCGATGGCTTTGTGCAGGTTGGCCAGGTGCTCATCGTAGAATTCGATGCGGTAATCGTCTTCGATGGAGCCGTCTTCCTTGCGGAAGCGTTCTTCGCCTTCTACACCCATTCCATTTTCTGAAATGAACCATTTGATGTTTCCGTAGTTGTCCTGAACGTTTTTAGCGATGTCATAAATGGCTTTCGGGAAGATTTCCCATCCGCGGTACGGATTCATCTTCGCGCCGGGCATCTGGTAATTGTCGAAGTACTTGTCCGGCATCCAGACATCAAAGGACTCTTCTTTTTCCTTTTTCTTGATGCGCACCGGCTGGTAGTAGTTGACGCCCAGAAAGTCGATCGTGTTGTTCTTGATGACGTCAAGGTCTTCCTCTTCATAATAGGGAAGAACGCCGTCTTTCTTCAGAATATCGATCAGCTCCTCGGGATAGTAGCCCTTGACGGAAGGGTCAAGGAAGCTCCGGTTAAAGAACAGATCCCGGATCCTCGCGGCTTTGACGTCTTCTTCGTCCTTTTCGTCTCTCGGATAGGACGGCGTCAGGTTGAGGATGATGCCGATTTCCCCGTCAAGGTTCATTTTCCTGTATTCGGCAATCGCTTTCGCGCTTGAGAGCATGGTGTTGTAGGCCACCTGCGCGGCTCTTTTGCCGTCTCTCACGTTCGGATAGTGGAAATCATAAAGGTATCCGCCTTCCACCGGCACGATCGGCTCGTTGAAGGTGGTCCAGTGCTTGATCCTGTCTCCGAAAAGCTCAAAACAGGTCTTTGCGAAATGCACATAGGCGTCCACCACTTCGCGGGACTCCCATCCCCCTTTTTCCTGCATGCACATCGGCATGTCAAAATGGAAGAGGTTGATGAAAGGTTCAATGCCTTCTGCCAGCACCGCATCGATCATGTTGTTGTAGAATTCCACCGCCTTCGGGTTCGGCTCTCCCGTTCCGTCTGGAATGAGCCTGGCCCACTGGATGCTGGTTCTGAATGAATTATGGCCGACTTCTTTTAGCAGCTTGATGTCATCTTTATAGTTTTTATAAAAGGTGCTGGTGTCTTTCGGACCGACCTGGTCAAAGAAGCGCTCAGGCTCTTTTTCATACCAGTAGTCCCAAATGGTCGCGCTCTTCCCGTCCTCCAGCGCTGCGCCTTCAGACTGCGGGCCGCTTGTGGCGGAGCCCCACCAGAATCCTTCTGGGAATTGATAGAATTTTTTTGTCATGATCTTTTGATTGAATGATCCTCCGCTGTAAAGAGCGGAGGGTCAGAGAATACACGTTAGATTGCGTCAGCTTCTGGAACTTCAGTTGTAAATTCCTGATCTTTTTCAATCTTGAGGTTTTGCTTGTCGACAGCGCGCAGGAACGGATACCAGATCACGCCGATAATGGCCATCTGGACCAGCTGCAGGAGCGATCCCATAATGGAGTTGGTTGCAAGGAACCCGGAGAGGAAGACCGGAACGGTCCACGGGACCGAGACGCCGGTANNGGCGGGACGATGCCGGAAGCCATCGCAAGGTATGCCACGGTGACCGAGACCACCGGTGCGAGGATCCACGGAATGAGGACGGACGGGTTTAAGATAATCGGAAGACCGAAGATTGCCGGTTCGTTGACATTGAAGATGCCTGCCGGAGTTGCAAGCTTTCCGACATCCCTCATCTGCTTAGACTTCATGAGGAAGGCCATCATGAGGACGACAATCAGGGTTCCGCCGGATCCGCCGAGACCGACCGTGAAGGTTTCCATGAACGGCTTGCAGATAATGTGCGGAAGCGCCTGGTGCGCCTGGAAAGCGTCGACCTGTTCGAACATCAGCGCGTTCCAGATCGGGTCGAGCACGGAGTTGACGATAATCTGTCCGTGAAGGCCGAACCACCACAGGAGCTGGACACAGAAGATCGCGATGATGGTCGCGCCCAAGCTGTCGCCGAGGCTTTGGAGAGGCGCCTGGATGACATTGTAGATGAAGTCATGCACGTTTCCGTAGGGTGTGAAGGTGAATACGATGCTGATTAAGAGGAACACCAGAAGCGTCAGGCAGGCCGGAATGAGCGCTGCAAAAGAGTTTGCAACAGCCGGTGGAACCTGGTCGGGCATCTTGATGGTCCAGTGTTTCTTGGTAAAGTAGCAGTAAAGCCAGGCCGCGAGGAAGGATCCGAACATGGCGACGAACATCCCCTTTGCGCCTAAGCGGTCCGTGGTGAGCACGGTTACGCCTTCTAAGAGAACGTTCGGGGTTGAAACTTCAGTGGCTTCCACGAGGTTTCCGGATACGAACGGCGTGAGGATGAAGAATGCGGCAAGGGCGATCGCGCCTCCGTAGATCGGATCGCAGTCTTCTGATTTTGAATAGTAGTAGCCAATCCCGATCGCAACGAAGACTGACATGACGTTCATGGTTGCAAGGGATGCGGGTCCTAAAAGAGTCTGGAGAGTGGCCAGCGCGTTTTCACCGATCATGTCCCCGAGGAACGGGAAGTTTGCGATGATTAAGATAATGGAACCGAAGATGGTCAGCGGGAAAGCCAGCATGAAAGAGTCTCTCAGGATTGAGAAAATCTTGATGTTGTTGATCTTTTCACCGATCGCCATGATTGGTTCTTCAATTTTTTCGAAAAAACCCATGGTTATAATTGCTCCTAAAATTATGTTTTTGCTTATTTAAATGATTGAAAATTTCGCAAAGAATTCCGGAGAAAAGCTGACTAAAGTTTATTCTTTTCTCCGGTATGAGGTTTTATTTTCCTGCTTTGAGGTCATGTCCCATCTTGAGGACGCCTGCGCCGTCTACGCGGCCGTACATGACAGGCGGAATGACTTCAACCGGAACGCCAAGTTCGTCTCCCTTGGCTGTCATCTTTTTCTTAAGCATGCGCATCTGCGGTCCGATCAGGAGAACGTCCGCGTCTTTGATCGCGTTGTCGACTTCGCCCTGGCCGACAGCCCAGATTTCATCATCAAGTCCCTGCGCTTTGGCGGCTTCCTTCATTTTGTTTACGAGAAGGCTGGTTGACATTCCTGAGCAGCAAGCTAATAAAATTTTCATGTTTGACTCCTTAACTTGTATGAAAATTATTCTTGGTCCAAAACTTCCTTTTCTCCAACGTTTTGCTAAAACATGCAAGCGCGCTTGTTTCGTTCGTGTTTTTGCGTTTCGTTTTCTGTAACTTTATTATCAGGCCTGGAGAGCGTTTTCACAATTTAAAAACTGTGAAAATTCTTTTTTCACAGTTTTTGCCCTTCACTTTTTGAAAAAAATCTTTACGCAGATTTTGTCTTCCCATTCATCTCGTTGTAGACTAAAAATGAAGCATATCTAAAAGAATGGACCAGTTTAGCATGACAGAGAATACACTCCTTGACCGAAACGCGATTCTTGAGGCGCGGCCGGAACAGGACAAGGAGGCCATCATCTTTGAAATGGCCGACACCCTGCAGAAAGCGGGAAAAATTACAGAAATCCTCCCTTTTATCGACGCGGTCCATGCAAGGGAGGCGGCGGGTCCGACCGCGGTCGGCTTCAATCTCGGTCTTCCGCACGGGAGATCCAGCTGCGTAAAACAGACGGCGCTTGCCCTCGCCCGCTTCTCATCACCCATCCTTTGGGATATCGATACGGGAGAGACCGCGCAGATCGTCATCATGATCGCGGTTCCGGAAGAAACCAGTCCGGACACGCACCTCGATCTTCTCGCCTCCCTTTCAAGACAGCTCGTCCATGAAGATTTCAGACATATGCTTCTCACTAGCAGCAAGGAAGAGATTTTAAGAAATCTCAACGCTGTATTTGAGAGGAACACCTTTGATAAAACCTGATCTCTACACGCACAAGAAAAACACGCTTTTCACAAAAAAGAGCGCTTCAGTTTTCAGACGCTGGATTCTCACAGGCACTTCCCACACGCTGCCGTTTCTGGCAGCCGGAAGCATCCTCTATTCCCTCACCTATCTCTATCCGCTCCCCGAGGCGCTCTCAAGGCAGCTGATGGCGATCGGAGAGACCGGAATCCTGCTTTTTCCCTGCATCCTCGGAGGCTTCATCGCCTACGCCATGGCGGACAAGGCGGGGCTT
>DLOL01000099.1:7502-8329 GCA_002478485.1 Eubacteriaceae bacterium UBA7485
CGCGAGCGGAGCGGGAGGCGGCATGATCGGGGGCCTGGTGACCGGCTTTGTCGCGGGAGCTGTGGTAATCCTTTTAAAGAAGATCAGACTTCCCATTGAGCTCAAGAGCCTTGGTGCCATTTTCCTCTACCCGCTCATCGGATCCCTGATCGCAGGCCTCATCACGCTTTGGGCACTGGCCCAGCCCTGCGCCTATCTGATGCGCGCGCTGACCCTCCAATTGCAGTCGGCAGGAATTTTTGAAAAAATCGTCCTGGGCGCGGTGCTCGGGGCCATGACCGCTTANNGTCAACAAGATCGCGACACTGTTCGCACAGCTCCAGATCATCACGCTTCCCTGGCTGATGGGCGGGGTTGCCATCGCGATCACCACCCCCCCTTTGGGCATGGCGCTTGCCTGCGCCCTCGCGCCCGGAAAATACACGCAGGAGGAGAAGCGCCNNACTGAAAAAGCCCGCGGTTCTGATGGGGCTCGTCGGCATTTCAGAAGGCGCGCTTCCCTACGCTTCGCAAGACCCGAAAGCCGTGATCCCCGCGGTGGTTGCAGGAGGTGTGAGCGGGAACATCTGCGCGTTTCTCCTCGGCGTGATCAACCACGCGCCGTGGGGCGGACTGATCGTTCTTCCGGTGGTAGAAAAGATTCCGCAATACCTTCTCTCGCTTGTGCTCGGTGTCATCGTCACCGCGGCGGTGGCCAACCTTCTGAAAAAGGAGCTCCCCGAGAAGGAAGAAAAAGACCGGTTGATGAATTTGAATTTTGAAGAATTCTAGAAAAAGAGAGAGACATGAAAAAAGTGGTCGCCATCACCGCCTGCCCGTCAGGCGTG
>DLOL01000099.1:8381-10801 GCA_002478485.1 Eubacteriaceae bacterium UBA7485
CGCAGGGAGGAGCCGGCGTGGAAAATCCGCTCGACCCGCAGGACATCGAGGAGGCTGTCTGCGCCATTGTGGCCAACGATATTGAGATCATCGGCATGGAGAGGCTTCGTGGAAAGAAAGTGCTGCACCTGCCGGTAGCCGATATCATCAAGCAGTCAGACGATCTTCTCCATACCATCGCAAAGACCTTTTGAGGTGAGAGATGCTCAGCACCCGCATGATTACGCTTATCGGATACTTAAAGGAGCTGNNATCCGAGAACATCCTATAAAGAAATCGCTTCGGCCCTGAACATCAAGGAGAGAAGCGTCCGGTACGATATTGACCGGATCAATGACCTTCTCGAGATGAGAGGAGAAGAACCGGTCGAGCGACTCTCAAAAGGCGTCCTGGTGGTTCCCGAACACTTCGAGTTCGAAGAGGAGAGCCGGCAGAACGGATTCACCTACACCACGGACGAGCGGGAGCATTATGAAATCCTAAGGCTGATCCTCTCGTCCAAAGGCCTTAAAATCAATCCGCTGGCCCGGGAGATGGGCGTGAGCCGCACGACGGTCAAGAATGACTTGAACACGCTTGAAGAGCGTCTTGAGCCGCTCAACCTGGAAATCATTTACACCGACGCCTTCCGGATCGAAGGGGCGCCCGAGAAGATCGCATCCGTCCTGCTAAAAGAAATCAAGCGATTCCTTCCGCTGATTGTCAGACCTCCGCAGGAGCCGTCCCGCTTTGAATCAAGCATCCTCTCCCTGGTGCGGGAAGCTTATCCGGGCGTATCGTTCATTGAAATTGAAAAATCTGTTCTCTCGATGCTCTCCGAAAACGAAATGGAGCTGACCGACCTTTCGTTCACCTGGTATGTCAGCTGTGTAATCGTTTTCTTGTTCCTGATCCTCAACGATCTGGAATACCGTTTCTCGGATCCCGGGCTTCTTGCAAACATCAATCTCACACCCCTCTTAAAGGAGCTTGAAAAGGCCGCGGACAAGCCTGTCCCCGAATGGATTCCCCCCGTTCTTATGCGCTTTTTGGACTACACTAGCAAAGGCATGCGGGAAGATCCGAGCGCGGACATGATTGAGGCGGAGAACATCACGCTCAAACTGGTCAACGCGATGACCCGGCTGACCGGGAATGACTTTTTCCTCAGGGATGCGCAGCTCATTCCGGGACTGGTCACCCGCATGGTGCCGCTTCTCGAGCGCATCCACTTCGGGATCGAGCTTGACGACAAGATGCGGGTCGTGCTCTCGGAAGACAAGCTCCCGGAGCTCGATCTGGTCAGGACCGCCTGCCGGAACATTCCGCCGCTTGACCAGATCACGTCGGAGGACGAGTTCATCTACCTTTACGTGTATTTTCTCGCAAGCAGAAGAAGGATGCGCGTAGTGCCCCATATGCGCATCACGCTGGTCTGCGGCCACGGCTACNNNNCAGCTCGTCTCCGCCTACCAGATCCGGATCGTCGCGTCCATCCCGGTCTACAAGCTCAGGGACTTTGACTTTTCCGGCACCGACCTCGTACTCTCGACCACCAAGATTGACGTGGACCTGCCGGTTCCCCACATTGTGGTGGACCCGATCCCCACACAGCCCGACTTTGACCGGATCGAAGCGTTCGGAGTGAAGAAGAAGCATCTCTCCGGCTCCATGCAGGCACTGGAGCGCAAGATCGATTTTCTCTCCCCGGAGGACAAGATGCGCGTGCTCGCGCTGGTGGAAGAGGAGTTCGGCTACATCGCGCCGAAAAAAATCCAGTCGGAAAGACTGGTCAGAAAGCTGCTGCGGTATGACGCGATCCGTCTCTTGGACAAGGCTCCGGACTGGGAGAGCGCGGTCAGAGACGCAGGGCAGATTCTTGTCGACCAGGGGGCGGTGGAGGAAGCCTACGTCAAGAACACCATCTCCGCCATAAAAGAACTCGGATTCTACTCGGTTACCGACGATGAGCTTGCCGTTCTTCACGGAAAAGCGGGGGAACATGTCTTTCGCACCTCGATCAGCCTGACGGTCTACAAAGAGCCGGTGCAGTTTGGCGATAAAAAAACGCACGTCTTGTTCTTTCTCTCCGCCAAAGAACCGAAAGCGCAGATCCCCTACGTCATCAACCTGACCCGGATGGTCCGCTCCACCCCGCTGATTGAAAATCTGGTTCGCGCGAAGAGTGTGAACGAAATCTATCAGTCCATCGCGGAGAGTGAGATATCCATCTCCTCTTGAAGCGNNCGCAGGATCCTGCGGCGCCTCTTGATTTTGTGTATCTTAAGAATCTGTGATTCTATGAACCTATTTTACCCTAAACCCGATATGAATATCTTCAGGAGACAGGGATGAAAATAGAGTAAATTTTTGTCTTTTTACTTGTCCTGTGCGTGTTTATTATACGCTTTTCTGCGCATGGAGCGGACCATCCGGGTCAG
>DLOL01000099.1:10869-11102 GCA_002478485.1 Eubacteriaceae bacterium UBA7485
CCGTGGCCGCCATGCTCAAAGAGGTGAAGCTCTGCGGGAACACCGTTTTTGATGAGTTCCTGAACAAAGGAGAGTGTCTCAACCGGAGAGGTCACGCGGTCTTCCGCCGTGTGCCACACAAACATCGGCGGCGCGTCTTTTTTTACATGATTTTTAAGCCTGAACGCGGCGTACTGCTCTTCCCTGGGGTGTTCCGTCCCGAATACGGACTGATCAAGATCATTCGGGAGAAT
>DLOL01000012.1:0-3416 GCA_002478485.1 Eubacteriaceae bacterium UBA7485
AATTTCTACAGAAGTTACCCTTCTCATCATTAGATCTGGTTTGAAGTGTACGGCAGAAGCGCGACATTTCTTGCACGCTTGATGGCTTCTGTCACCTTGCGCTGGTGTTTCGCGCAAGTACCTGTCGCACGTCTCGGCAGGATTTTTCCGCGTTCTGAGATGTATTTCTTCAGCGTCGCGGTATCTTTGTAATCGACGTTTTCGATGTGATTTTCGCAGAATTCACATACCTTTCTTCTGCGTCTGTAAGGCTTAGCCATTTCTATCTCCTTCTAGCGAAAAGTTCCATTAAAACGGAACGTCATCATCCTCAGCGAGAAGACTGAAATCATCGTCGATATCGAGCGGAATATCATTGGTCTGTCCGCCTCTTGAAGCCTGCGGGCTTCTCTGCTGATACCCGGATCCCTGGGAATCGTAAGAGGTATCCGTATTTCGTCCGCCGATAAAATCAAATGATTCGAGAACGACTTCTGTAACATAACGGCGAGAACCGTCCTGTGCCTGGTAGTTACGGGTCTGAAGTCTGCCGCGAAGCGCGATTTCCCGTCCCTTTCTCAGGTACTGGGAGATCACTTCAGCCTGTCTTCCCCATGCAGTCACGTTGAAGAAATCCGCATCCGGCTGGCCTTCCTGTTTGAACTGTCTGTTGACAGCAACGGAAAACGTGCAGACGGATTTTCCGGAATTTGTGGTCCTGAGTTCAGGATCCCTCGCAAGTCGTCCAACTAAAACAACCACATTCATGATGGCTTGTCCTCTCTTGAATTAAAGCCGTTCGGCTTTTCTTAGTCTTCCTTTTTAATAACCAGGCTTCTGATTACATCATCGTTGACTTTGAACTGGTGGTCGAGTTCCGGAAGAACGTTCGTGTTGGCTTTGAATTCGATAAGCACGTAGTATCCTTCCGTGTACTTCTTGTCGATTTCGTAGGCGAGTTTTCTCTTCCCCCATTCGTCGACATTTTCCACTTCTCCGTTCGCATTGATGACAGCCGTGATTTTATCCAGATCTGCTTTGATCTGTTCTTCCGTGAGTTCCGGCTGAAGCACAAACAGTGTTTCGTAAGAATGCATGTCTTTTTCCTCCTTTTGGACTCTTGGCGCATCACTGCGCAAGGATTTTTTTATTATATCGCGTTTTCTTCCTTTTTTAAAGATAAAGGTTCCAAAAAACCAAAAAACCTCCAGGCTTATGCCTGGAGGCTGCTCGATATTGTCTTTACCTGCTTTGATGTCTGAATGGCGCTACTTGATTTTATTGATAATGGTCACAAGTTTTTCCGCGTAATTTTTGTCCGCGGCCCATGTGCCTGCAAGCTGCGCGATGGTTGAAGCTTTTCCCTTCGGGCTGACGTAATCATATCTTGTGTCTACGCAAGGATTGTTCAGTCCCTGCGCCGAAGCGTAAGCTTTTAAGTGCTGAATCTGCGCGCGGATTCCCATCCGGATTCCTTCCTTGTTGTCGCCGTAGCGTGATGCGAAATCTTCGCCCCGCACACCGCCTCCGGTGGCTCCAAGTCCTGCGAAGTTGAACTGGGAGATCTTAACATCGCCTCCGAAGTTCAGCCATCCGGTCTCATGCATGGCCTGCCCGAATGCGATTTCTGCTCGAATGCCTTCGGCATTGGCTTCATCAATATACATCTGAGCAAACGCTGCTAAGTCCACGCCGCGTTTGACATAGTAGTCAGGGAATGAAATCGGAGAATTTTCCTGGTAGAGTTTGACCAGCTGATCCTTGGTCGCCGTGGTTTTTCCCATGATTTGGGTTCCTGTGCTCACCGGTGAGAACGCGCTCGTCTGCGATTCAGACTTTGTGGCCGCTGCAGTCTGTGTCTGCTGCGCCTTCGCCGGCTGTTCGGCATCCTTGGTTTCTTCCGTCTTCTTCTCTTCCTGCTTCTTCTCTTCTGTCTTGGTCTCTTCTTTCACTTCAGGAACTGTCACGTTCACTTTTGTTTCGGAGAGAACCGAACCGTCAGAAAGAAGTCTGATCGTGTAATCCCCTGAAAGGCTTTCATGAAGCTTCACATCCGCTGTCGCCTGATAGGCGCTGTCCTTTAAGGTTGCGGGGTATTCAACTCCCTTGTCCTCTCCGGACTCGTCTCTGAAAACGAAATAGCTTGCGCTTGTTACGCCTTCTGGCATTTCAGAAGCCGGAACCGTCATCAGGAAGGTACCGTCCCCATTGTCCTGAATACGGGCTTCGCCCGCGCTTGGCGCTTCAACCGTAAGGCTGCCGTCTCCGAGGAAAATCATGGTGCCGTAGCTTGTCTTCGCATAGCAGTGGACTTGGTATCCGCCTGTGTCTGCAAAATGTTCTTTTCTCGTGTCGATCGTTACGGTGTATCCGGAATCCGTCTTCTGGGCTTTATGCCAGATGATGTCATCCTGCCCGTTTTCATCGCTCCACACGGGAACCAGAACTTCAGAGATTGTGGTGTTCTGATTCAGCCCGGTTACATTCACTGTGAACTTACCCTGGGATGGATCAGAAAGGGTGATCTCTTCAACCGCTAAAGGCTCTTCCCTGACTGCTTTGAGTCCCGCAAGCGGATAACAGGTTCCGTTTGCGTTCGTCGCATAGACATGGAAGTTATACTGGCCGTATCCGTCTTTGTGATTCTTCGGATCGACGGTGAGTCTGTAGACATCTCCGTCTTTCTTCGGTTCATACCACTTGATATCATCCTGGCCGTTTAAGGAAGTCCAGGTCGGAACCTGAACCTTCACGGCATCCGTCAGACCGTAAATGGCGATTTCAAATGTGCCGTCCTCATTTGTGGTGACTTCGCTCTTTTCATAAGCGATACCTTTGAGCTCGACTGTCTGCGCCCCGATTCCGCCGCTTGATCCGTAATAAGCGTGGACGCGGTAGATGCCTGTGTCGTTGTTGTGGTTTGAAATATCAAGCACAAACCGGCAGCTGNNCCCGCGGCTCCAGACGAGATCGTCCTGGCCGTTCTTGTCAGACCATACCGCAATTCTAAAGGTGTTGCCGTCATATCCTTTCAGATAGACATTGGCCTTTGATTCCGACACCTTTTCAATCGTGAAACCGTCAGGAACGGCATCCGGCATGACAACTTTAAAGTTCTGGGCACTCAGTCCTTTCTGCTTGCCTCCAGTCGGAGTTACATACGCATGAACGAAATATTTACCCAGGTCATTGTTGTGGTCTTTCAGCGCAAACGTCACACTAAATGTGTCGCCGCTCTTGTCCGCCTTATACCACTTCAGATCATTCTGACCGTCTTTTTCCGACCAGACCCCAACCGTAATCTTATCTACGGCCGAAGGATCGCTCACCTTGTACGAATACTTGATGACCGTGTCGGATGTTGTATCCCCGTCAAAGCTCTTGGTCACGCTTGTAAGCTTGACATCCGCAGCTTTGGACTGCGTGCTGGCCGAGGT
>DLOL01000012.1:3464-6743 GCA_002478485.1 Eubacteriaceae bacterium UBA7485
CAGGTAGGTGGATTCAGAATTGTTGGAGATAAATCCGCCTTCATAGAGAACACAGGGCGCTTTTGCGTGAGCCGGGAAATAATCATCTCTTTCCACGGTGCTTCTGTAGGGAAGCGCTGACCCTTTAAAAGCGTCGACCACTTTCTGCGCGAACACTTTCGACTGTTGAGCTTCAGTCGTCGGAGAAGAGTCTCTGTACCCGGAACTTCCGTCCCCCCAAAGACCTCCCACTGAATAGACGCCTGAGCCGTCATAACTTCTGTAGCTGGACCAGTAAAGCTCCATACCGGTGGAGGAGGATCCTCCCGAATTGTGATGGATGGAGATGACTAGGTCCGGATTTTTCGCATTGGCAAGCCCGCATGCCGTGGCAAGAGAGCTTCCGTCCGCCTGGCTGCCCAGACGGTATTTTTTATACTGATCGTTTGACGTGTGTGTCAGATAGACGGTATAGCCCGCCTCATCCAGTTTCTTTGCAAGGGCTTCTGCCAGATCCTGATTGACCTGCGCTTCCGTAACGCCCGTTGAACTGTTCACCGCACCTGAATCGTAACCGATGCTGTGTCCTGGATTGATGACAATCGTCTTGGAATTAGCTGCCTTTGCAGTGTTTGCCGGCAGAACCATTGACAGGGTTAAAGCGAAAATGATCAGAAGTGAAAGTTTTCTCATATTCAATTGTTTTATAAGAATGTTTCCATACCTCCTTTCTCATTCATCCGCCTGATATAACCTGCCGCTGCTGTGTTTGATTCTGTCTTCTTCATATCAGAGCCGATTTCATTCTCCATTATAGTGCAGGAGGTCGGAAGAATCCATGAAATTCTTAATATTTTCTTAATTGTACGAACTTATTTACTTTTTGTATGGATTTTACAAGAAATTTTAAGGGGAAATTAAAAAAAGCGGCGAAAGCCGCTGAATCCTGTCGATACGTTTAGTTCTTCTCTCCTTTTATGCCATGACCTCTTCTGTATTTGATACCGGCATCAGCTCGACCTTGTTGTACGGTGTCCTAAAGCCGGCTTCTTCAAGCGCTGCTCCTAGTTCTACCCAAAGAATGGACCTCCTGCACTATAATGGAGNNAGAATGGAAGCCGCAGATGTCTTCTGGCTTGCATCCACATGGGCAATAACCTTGACGGTTACATCGGTCGGGCTCATGGCGGTGACTCCGATAACCGTGATCGGCACTTTGAAAACGCTGCTGTTCTCTTCTCTGATTTTCTCGGACCTTTTCTCGAGAACAAGGATCGCCTCATCGATGTTATCCTGCCTGCTCAGCGTAAATTCCGCCGCGGAGACGACAGACCCCCTTGAGTAGTTGGTGACCCGGTCGATTTTACCGTTGTAGATCGAGAAAAGACCGCCATCCAGCAGCCGGATGGATGTGGTGCGCACGCCAATGCGCTCCACCACGCCGTAATTTCCGTCCACGATAACGTAATCGTCCACATTAAACGTGTCTTCTAAAATGATCATTAAACCGCTCATGATGTCTTCAACCATGCTTTGGGCCGCAAAACCAACGGCAATGGTTCCTACCCCGGCAACAGCGAGGATCGCGCCAATGTCAATAAAATAGGAGAGCACAACCAGAAGGCATATGCTCCAGACGGTCCAGGTGATAAAGCTGTTGAATGCGCGAAGAAGCGTCAGATTCCGCTTGGGGTTCTGCATCACATTGAACGGGTTCTTCTTTGAGAAGATTTCATCAAGAAGACGGATCAGGATCTTCCGGATGAAGTAAAACACCAGGATGGTCAACGCAACGGATAAAAGCGTGCTCGGCCATTGTTCCACGTGAAAATTCTCAAAGAGCGATTTCATCGCTTGGTTAAACTCATCTGCATTAAACATATCTTTATAAGTGTATCATGGCGTAGAGATTCGTCCAAAAACTCTGGGAGAGTGCAAGTGCGAGATCCTGCCAGCCGAAAAACACAGCCGCCCACTGGAGCGCTGAATAAAGAAAGCTCCACAGAAGAATAGCAAACGCGATGCCGAACATAGCCCCAAAAAAGCGGTTTACAAATCCGACAATCGGGACAGCGTTTACGCCCCGGCTCATTCGCATGATCAGTCCGAAAAGTTTGGAGATCAGAAATGCGAGAATAAAATATACGATAATGGAGATCAGTGCGCTCAGTCCGGTCTGAACCACGGGGCTTAAGGGGGCCGTAATCATTTCAGGCGTCAGGGTCTGGGAGAAGGCGTTTGAGAGATAATTCACGGCGCTTCCCGTCACTTTCTCGGTCATTCCGGAAAGGTATCCCTGCCCCGAAATGAACGTGAGAATCAACCGCGAGATGACAAGTGCCAGATAATAAGAGACAAAAAAGCGCAGGAGGTTGAGAATCTCCCAGACCACGCCCATTCTCCATCCCTTCATCATCTGGTGAATCACCGCAATAAGCGGGATGAGATTTAAGACTAATAAAAGCATAAACACCTCTTTTCTTCTTTTATTTTCTCAATCATACCGGAGAATCCCAAAAAACAATCAAAGCCGGCTTCTAGCCGGCTTTGGTCATTTATTTCTTCTTCTTGTTTTTTTCGGAATGGCCCAGTTTGGTGTCCCATCTTCTTTCAGGATATTTTCCTCTTCTTCTTTTTTCTTCGCGTCTTCCATATCCTGGTTCAACACGGACTTGATGTTCTCAACCTGAACGCTGTCCGTATCCTGCGCGTCATCCAGCATGTCATCCGTAATAACCGAAATGGCTTCCGTATAGATGATTGGCGTGGTTTCTTCGTTCCTGAACGGGTTTTCTTCCCGTGCAGGTTTTGGATACTTTTTCTGAGCCGAGGATTCAAGCACCGCTTCTCTGCGCTTCACCGGAGAGACTCTTGGTTTCTGAGCCGATACATATTGCTGTGCGCGGCGTCTCTTTCTTTCTCTGGCTTTCTTTTGCTGCTCGAGTTTGGCCTGGCGAATCTTTTCCTGTTCATGCGCGTAGCGGCTGGTTCCGATCAGGATACCGATAAACTGCATGACACCTGAGAGGATGATCACAAAGATCATAAGAGCCACAAGCGGAATTCCTCCGCCGGTCGCGACGAACAGATATCCGTACGGCAGATACCAAAANNCTGCGCTTTACTGCAACCTTGGGGCTACGGAGAAGTCATAAGACGGAAAAGCGTACATGATCACGATGGTGGCGATCGTCAAAATTAAGATCGGCACCAGACTGATGACAATGTAGCCCACTTTCCTCTTGTAGTCTCCCATCGCAACATGTCTGAAAAGGATCCAGTTGAACAGCAGCCAGTACA
>DLOL01000043.1:0-2134 GCA_002478485.1 Eubacteriaceae bacterium UBA7485
TATTGACGTAGAACCTAAAAAAGAACCGCTCGACGTCTGATTTTCAGACAGTGAGCGGTTCTTTTTAATAGGCTATGAGATTACGCTTCAGCAGCGATTTCTTCTTCTTCTTCCTTATCTTCGATTTTCCAGACATTCTTTTTATAGTCTTCAATTGAACGGTCGGATGAGAAGACACCGCTGTTTGCGATATTCATCAGACTCATTCGATGCCAGTTCTTCTGGTCTTTATACGCTTCGCTGACACGTTTCTGAGCCATGACGTAATCGTCAAAGTCTCTTAAGACAAAGTACTGGTCGTTATTCAGGAGAAGTGAATCGTAGATCATGGAGAACGGCTGTCCCGGGAGCGTTCCATCAATCAGCTGGTTGAGCACGCGACGGATGCGCGGGTCAGCTTCATAGTAGTCAAATGAGCGGTAGCCGCCAAAATGTGTGTAATTATACACATCCTGGTCGGAAATACCGAAAACAAACATATTTTCGTCCCCGACATGCTCGCGAATTTCGATATTCGCGCCGTCCATGGTCCCGAGAGTAACAGCTCCGTTCATCATAAACTTCATGTTACTGGTTCCGGATGCTTCTTTACCTGCAGTGGAGATCTGTTCTGACACTTCCGCGGCAGGGTAGATAATTTCAGCGGTTGAGACATTGAAGTTCGGAACAAACACAACGGAGAGTCGGCCCTTCATATCCGGGTCGCTGTTAATCTTTTGCGCCACTGAATTGATCAGACGAATGACTTCCTTCGCATAAGTGTAGGAAGGCGCTGATTTTCCGGCGAGGAAATAAGTTTTCGGGACATAATCCATATTCGGATTGTCTTTGAGTTCATTGTATTCATGAATAATATGAAGAACATTTAAAAGCTGTCTTTTGTATTCATGGATTCTCTTAACCTGAATGTCAAAGATGGAATCCGGGTTGATTTCGATTCCCTGTGTCTGCTGGATGTACTTGGCAAGACGCTCCTTGTTTTCTCTCTTGATTGATGCCAGTTCATCGAGGAACGCTTCATCATCTGCAAACTTCTCGATCTCCTTCAGTTTTTCCATGTTGGTGGCGGTGCTCCAGTCATTTCCGATTTTGGAAGTGATCGCTTTTTCAAGCTTCGGATTGGCCCCGTACATGAAACGTCTCTGGGAGACGCCGTTGGTGACGTTGGTGAACTTTTCAGGCCAGATTTCGTAGAAGCCGTGGAAGGTTTCATCTCTTAGAATTCTGGAGTGAATTTCAGCTACCCCGTTGACGGAATGCGCGCCGATGATGGAGAGATTCGCCATATGCACCTGTCCGTCCTGGAGAACCGAACAGTGATAGTTCCTATCCCAGCGGTCCGGATATTTATTGTTCATTTCCTCCATAAAGCGGCGGTTAATTTCATCGATGATCATGTAAACGCGGGGAAGAAGTCTCTGCATCAGATCAATCGGCCACTTTTCAAGGGCTTCCGGAAGAACGGTGTGGTTTGTGAAGGTGACGGTTTCCGTAACGATCTTCCAGGCTTCATCCCAGCCGAGACCTTCTTCATCGAGAAGGAGACGCATGAGTTCAGGAACCACCAAAGCCGGATGCGTGTCGTTGATATGGATAATGATATGATTCTGTAACCCTTCCACAGAGCCGTTGTGCATCTTTTTATAGCGTCTTAAGATTCGCTTGAGCCCGGCTGCCACGAAGAAGTATTCCTGCTTCAATCGAAGCTGGCGTCCTTCAAATCCAGCGTCAGACGGATAAAGAACCTGGGAGATGGCTTCAGCGTCACTTCTTCTCTGAACCGCTTTGATAAAATCTCCCTGATTGAAGGTTTCAAGGTCAAATCCTTCGATCGGTTCTGCACTCCAAAGACGGAGAGAGTTTACCGTATTGTTTTTATATCCCTGCATGGGAATGTCGTACGGAACAGCAAGAATCGCATCGTAGTCTTTCTGCAAGAAGACAGATTTTCCATTGACCTGAACCTGATCGACATACCCGCCGTATTTTACGACCACGGATTTTTCCGGCTGCGGTGTT
The DNA here is from genome assembly GCA_002478485.1 of Eubacteriaceae bacterium UBA7485. Classification (GTDB taxonomy): domain Bacteria; phylum Bacillota; class Clostridia; order Eubacteriales; family Eubacteriaceae; genus UBA7485. The sequence goes on from DLOL01000043.1 coordinate 2,020, forward strand.
TCAAACGGATAGGATCCTTCTGAAAGCCAGTTGTCTGCAACTTCGATTTGTTCGTTGTTGACGATTTTTTGTTCAAACAGCCCGTATTTGTAACAGAACCGATCGAAGGATTTGA
>DLOL01000043.1:2208-3787 GCA_002478485.1 Eubacteriaceae bacterium UBA7485
TCCTGAACGCTCTCATAGTCGATGCCGAGTTCTGCGAGCGCTTCCGGAACCAGTTCTCCCCAGCCGAGGCTGTTCACATACAGTCTTAACATTCTTCCGATGAGAAACTCGATTGAGAAGAAGTAGACCTGCTTGTCTGTCGTATTGTTGTACGCTTCATTGGACGCGACCCAGTTCTTATTGATCTGGTTCATGACGAGTTCCGCAAGCGCCTTGTAATGGTGCGTGGTTGAAGATTCATTGAAAGGATGTCCGGAGATCTTCTCAACGGTTTCAATAAAGTCTTCTTTGAACTTGTCTTTGCGTCTTTTGGATGGCGCAATATCTGTAATTACGTCCGGAGAAATCCCTTTTCTCGCTGGCGCTTTTACAGAAGAATGATCAGTGGCCGCGACCTGCGCTGCCGCCTTTTTTTCTTTAACTTTAGTCGCCATGTATACTCCTAACTATCTATACCTTTAACAAGTCCCGTACACAATAAAACAGGACGATGATTCATCGTCCTGTAATTGTACACGGTAGTTTTATTATACCTTAATATTATTTTTTGTTCCTTTTCCACATTGAAAAAAGAGAATTTTTTTCGACAAAAGTCGTTGAAATCGGTCCGCAAAGGGTAGAGGTGGACTTACTTTTTCTTGGTAGTTGCCTTTTTAGAGGAGGTAGGCTTCTTAGCAGCCGCTTTCTTCGCGGGAGCCTTTTTATCGGAAGAAGCTGTTTTCTTGGCTGTTGCTTTTTTAGCGGACGGTTTCTTTGCCGTTTCCTTTTCCTTTACATAAAGCTTCTTGTCTCCGATGCTCGAGACGAACTTTGATTTGTCGTGGATGCTTGAGACATATTTGGATTTGTCGTTGATCGAAGAATGTTCGTTCACGCGCACGATGTAGTCTCCGCCTTTATAAATCAGTCCGCACATCGGCGGGATGGAAATTTCAACGCTGTAGTCAAGTCCGTTGCACGGAATCTTTTCAGCTTTGGCAGTCTGCGTCACCTTCGCGCCTGTTCCGCCGTATTCTTCGGCGTTCGAGTTGAGAATCAGTTCGTATTCGCGGTCTTCCGGAACACCGAAACGATATTTGTCGTGGGCGATTGCAAGGAAGTTGCCGACAAAGATGGTCTGGTCTTTGTGGTTGTCTGCAATTCTTCTGTAGGTGATCAGGCTGTTTTTCGTATCGTCCGCGTTGATCCACTGGAAACCGTCCCAGCTGTGATCATCCTGCCACATGGATTTTTCATCTTTATAGATATGGTTAAGCTTCTTGACGAAGTCCATGGTCTGTCTGTGTTTGTCGATATCCTTCGGAAGATGCCATTCAAGCTGTTCGTAGTAGCGCCATTCGATAAACATGACACCCTGAATTATATGCAGACCGATCCGTACTTCCGCTCCCACGCCCANNGGCAAGAAGCAGGCGGTACTGATCAAACTTCATGTCATAATCCGCACCGAACATCTTATTCACGAGCGTGGCTTTTCCATGAACCACTTCGTCATGCGAGAGCGGAAGAATGAAGTTTTCAGAGAACGCGTAGCTCATGGAGAACGTCAGGTTGTTCTGGGCGTGGGAGCGGAAGTACG
>DLOL01000043.1:3828-13604 GCA_002478485.1 Eubacteriaceae bacterium UBA7485
GTTAAATCCGAGACCGCCCTTATCGACCGGCCAGCTGACCATTGGGTAAGCGGTGGATTCTTCCGCGGCCATGACAGCATACGGGAAATTATCAAAGATGACCGTGTTGCATTTTCTCAAGAATGCCACGGCACTCAGGTCGTCAAGTCCGCCGAATTCGTTTCTTCTCCAGTCGTCATCATAGCCATAGTTGAGGTAAAGCATGGAAGCGACACCGTCGATTCTCAAGCCGTCTGCATGGAATTCTTTAAACCAGAAGAACGCATTTGAAATCAAGAAGGAGATGACTTCAGGTTTTGCATAGTTAAATTCCATGGTGCCCCACTGCGGATGTTCCGCAGCTTCATACTGGTAGGTTCCGTCCAGCATGCGAAGACCGTGTTCGTCCTTGCAGAAGTGTCCGGGAACCCAGTCGAGAATCACATGGATACCGTCCTGATGAAGTGTGTCGATCAGATGCTTCAGACCGGTCGGGTTGCCGTAGCGCGCGGTGGCTGAATAGAAGCCGGTTACCTGGTATCCCCAGGATCCGTCAAACGGATGTTCCATAACCGGCATGAATTCAACATGCGTATATCCCATTTCCTTCAGATAGTCCGGAAGAACTTCGGCCAGTTGTTCATAGGTCATGAACGAGCCGTCTTCATTGGTGCGCCAGCTTCCAAGATGCATTTCATAAATGTTCATTGGATAAGCGGTGCCGGCCTTTGCGTCAGCGATCTGCTTTTCGATCCACTTTCCGTCTTTCCATTCGTATTCATCCAAATCCCAGATAACGGAGGCCGTGGCCGGACGGTTTTCCGAGTAAAACGCGTATGGATCAGCCTTAAGCACGACATTTCCGTCTGCCTGAGTAACGGCATATTTATATAAATCTCCCTGCTTGAGGTTTGGAATCGTCGCTTCCCAAATTCCTCCGAGATCTTCAAGGCGTTTCATGGGGTTCGCCTGCTGATTCCATCCGTTAAAGTTTCCGACTACAGAAATCGCGCGGGCGTTCGGAGCCCAGATTCTAAAGACGACAGTTCCATCATCCTGGATATGCGCGCCAAAGAACTCATAAGACTGGTAATAAGTTCCCTGATGGAAAAGATAAGCGGCGTCTTGTGTATTCATAGCCATTGAACGATATCTTCCTTTCTATTCGATATATGATCTATGTTTATTTTGTAAGGTTTAAGTTTAAGAGCGTAATAATCTTACTCTAATCTATTTTATTCTATCATGTTTGATCGGGGGTAAAGAAAACGTTTATTTTTGCCCCTATGTTCAGAACACAACTTAAAAAGAACATGACAACCAATAAGGTGAACAGTCCGCTCATACTTCCGTATATTAACAGGTAAGTCTGGGAGCGGTTGAGGAAAAACAGATAGATCCGGAAGACGATGGTCAAGGCGATCATCGAGAAGATTGTTCCCGGGAGCACCCGCTTGAACGGATACCGTTTCTCCGGCGCATACATGTATACAACTGTCAGAATTCCAAACAGCACTGCTTCTGCGAACAAGAAGAGGTAGAGCCCTGATGAAAACTCATCCGGAAGTCCTGAAATCAGGAGCGAATGAAGCCATGCCCGCACAGAGTTGGATATCTGGAAGATGGTCATCAAAATTTCCGCGGCGAGAACAATCAAAACGGTAAAGAAGGCTGACTTCAGCCAAAGCACACGCTTTTCAAGATACCGCGTAAAACCATACGTTTGGTTAATACCCGAAAGAAGTGTATGTATTGTCACACAAGTAAAGATCAGTGCGGCAATACCCATGAAACTATGTGTCTCGCTTGCATATTTTAAAAGTTCGTTTACTTCTCCCGTAATAAATTCATAGGAAAGTTTCGGAAGATTTGCCGAAAGGAAAGCAAATAAATCGGTCTTGAAGTCCGGTATGGATCTTGATGTAAATTCCAGAATATATACAAGAAACGGGACAATGGCGCACAATAGATAAAAGGCGAGCTGCGTGCAGATGCCGGGAAAGTTTGTGACCGTTAACGAGTCTGCGATCTGGTTGATTAAGATGGTGTAGCGCGTCTTAGTGCTCAGGTTCGGATAGTATTTTTTAAGAAATAAGTTCCGGTTAATTCTTCCCAGCTGCGCTTCGGGAGGAATGTAGGGTCTCGTGTCGTATTTCAGAACACATGCGTCGGAGATCACCTGATTGGACACGCTCTTGTCTTTGTTCAATTGAATCAGCTGGATGTTTAGGTTCATTCCGAGAATAAAATTGAACGAGAAAAGATAAGCGTAAAAGATCAGGTTGACAGCGCGGGTCAAGTCCGAAGAGCCGATGGGCCAGATTCCGACAAGCTGAAGATTCCGGATCAGGTTGGTCAGGAGTAGCCAAAAGGCTACAGCAAAAATGCCGCCGGGTAACGCCTGCTTGATCCTGAGACGCTGCGCCGGGAAGACCGCGTAGCACCAGGTGAAGGCGAAAACCAGAACCGCAATCAGATAAACATACCGAAAGCCTGTAAAGACAGCGTCCAGAGCACTTGAGGTTCCCTGCATATAAAAACTGAGGAGAACGGTTCTCACCTGTGCCGTAGCCATGTAGAAATAGATCGCGAGAAACGTGAAAGAAGCAAGGACCAGAGCGTTCATCGCAGCGCTTTTCCAAAGCGTGACGAATCCTCTGCTCTCCTCAAACTCAGCCACGCGGTTTGAGATGACCATCAATGAATGAACAATTCGGATAATGGCATAAACGACAAAAAAGAGAAGGGTGAGAAAGCTGATCACAGACACCAGAGGCTTTTCAAGCATGTAAAACCGGCTGAAATCCTGAAGCTGTTCAAGGAGGTTGTCCTGCGTCTCCGAATAATCCAGAATCCCAGGCGGGAAGATAACCGTTAGTGCCCGCATCAGCTCACCGCTCGAACTCTGGAAGAAGATGCTTGCGACCATATAATAGATCATCATGCCGGGAAGAAAGGCAAGCAGAACCCCATAGGAAGCTTGAGCAGCATAGTTGAAGATATTTTTTGAATGCGTGCATAGGCGCTTAACGAGCGCCGGAAGCTGCTTAAATGACATATTTTCTCTCCGTCATGATGGGATAATTTCTTAGATGATTATATGATGATTGCCTTGTTTTCACAAACAAAAGCAGAAAAGCGGATTTTTTCCGCTCTTTTTTATAAGACAAAATTTCATTACCCGTTTTTTTCAAGAATTTGGCAATTGTGGAATAAATGCTATAATGAGTTCGTGTGAAAATGTGCATTGTATACAAAAAACTTCGATTACATAGTTAGGAGAGAAGCGTGGGTAAAACACTTACAGAAAAAATTCTCGAAGACCATCTCGTCTCCGGTGAAATGAAAAAAGGAGAAGAGATCGGCATCCGCATTGACCAGACGCTGACCCAGGACTCCACGGGCACAATGGCCTATATGCAGCTTGAAGCGATGGAAGTACCGCGCGTAAAAACCAAACGGTCCTTAGCTTATATTGACCACAACATGCTTCAGGAAGGCCCTGAAAACATGGACGACCATCGCTATATTCAGTCGACTGCAAAAAAACACGGAGTTATCTTCTCCCGTCCAGGCAATGGAATCTGCCATCAGGTTGAGATTGAGCGCTATGGAATTCCGGGACAGACCCTTCTCGGATCTGACTCCCACACGCCAACCGGGGGCGGAATCGGAATGATCGCCATCGGCGCAGGCGGACTCGATGTTGCAGTAGCGATGGCTGGAGGCGAATATCATATCGTCTGTCCGGAAGTTGTAAAAGTGGAGCTGACCGGGAAACTCCGGCCCGGTGTCTCGTCAAAAGACATCATTCTGGATGTTTTGAGACAGTGCACCGTTAAAGGCGGCGTGAATAAGGTGTTTGAATATACGGGTCCGGGCGTAGAAACGCTCACCGTGCCCGAACGTGCGACCATCACCAACATGGGTGCGGAGCTGGGCGCCACCACCTCAATCTTCCCGTCTGACGAAATGACCCGAGCCTTTTTAAAGGCGCAGGGGAGAGAAGAAGACTACACGCCGCTGAGTGCGGATGAAGACGCTCAGTATGACCAGGTAGTCAAGGTCGACCTCGATACACTTGAACCGCTGGTGGCCTGTCCCCACAGCCCGGACAACGTCAAGAAAGTTTCAGCGCTCGAAGGGATGAAAGTCGATCAGGTCGCGATTGGATCTTGCACAAACTCTTCATATCTCGATCTCATGAAAGTGGCCTCTATCTTAAAAGGAAAGACGGTTGCAGAAAACGTGGAGCTGGTCATCGCGCCGGGATCTCGCCAGGTCCTGACCATGCTCTCCGAAAACGGAGCGCTTTCCGATCTGTTAAATGCGGGTGCGCGCATTCTTGAATGCGGATGCGGACCGTGTATCGGAATGGGACAGTCCCCAAACACGGCAGGTGTTTCGCTGAGAACCTTCAACCGCAACTTCAAGGGACGTTCCGGCACATCGGACGCGCAGGTTTATCTCTTAAGCCCGGAAACTGCAGCCGTATCCGCCGTGACCGGCCATATTACCGATCCGCTCGGAATCGATCTCCCCGAGATTGAAATGCCCGAATCCTTCCTGATTAATGACAACTGGGCGGTTGAACCGGTAGCGGAAGGAGAAGAAGAAACAGTTGAAGTGATCAAAGGGCCTAATATCAAGCCTTTCCCTCTCGCCCAGAAACTTGGGGAAGATGTGAAGGGAAAAGCGTTAATCAAGGTCGAAGACAATATTACAACCGACCATATTATGCCGTCTCATGCCAAGCTTCTCCCGTACCGTTCAAATATTCCGTATCTTGCCAATTACTGCCTTACACCGTGCGATGCGGGATTCCCTGCACGTGCAGTTGAGAACAAAGGCGGATTCATCGTGGCGGGATCAAACTACGGACAGGGTTCTTCCAGAGAACATGCCGCACTTGCGCCGGTCTATCTTGGAATCCGAGGGGTCCTTGCCAAATCCTTTGCAAGGATTCATCAAAACAATCTGATTAACAACGGCATTCTTCCGATGATGTTTGAAAATCCCGAGGATTACGACAGGATTGGAGAAATGGATGAGCTTGAAATTCTCGATGCGCCGTCAGGCGTCCGGGAAGGGCGTTTTGTCGTCAAGAATGTAACCAAAGATGAGACCTACCCAGTTTATATCGAAGCATCAGACAGACAAAAGGGCATGCTCCTTGCAGGCGGCCTCATTAATCAGATGCGAGATGAAAATAACGCATAAAAAAATGCGCGTCACGATTTTTTCGTGATGCGCATTTTGCTTTTTTTGATTGGTTTACTGGTCGTATTCAGATGCGTTTCCGTTATGAGTGGTATCTGATGAATTAGACCCAGAACTTGATGTATCGCTGTAGCCTGAATCAGAGCTTGACGTGTCCGAACTTGATCCTGAGCTAGAATCAGAGCTTGAACTGGAGCTTGAATCATTCACGGTTAGAGACGGGTCATAAGTGTCAAAATACGTCTCGTGACTTGAAGAGGAAGAGCTTCCGCTGTCATCGTAAGAAGAATACGAAGAGTAAGAATACGATGAGGACGAATGGGAACTGCCGCTGTATTCTGAGTCGTAGTTGCTGTCGCTTTCTGATCCTGCGCTGCTCATGGAGGAGTCAATCTGTTCTCCGCCTGCTGCTGTTGCATACTGTTTAATTTTATTGCTGATCTTCGTTAAGTCTGAAGAAGGATCGAAAGTGGTGTCCGCGCCGTAAATGAACTGGTGAAGAACGCGGGCGTTGTCAACCAGTGTGTTCGGGAATAAGTACCAGACACCGTCAAGTGTTCCGCCGAGACTGTATTCATCAGTCGGAACCCGGAAATCATCAAATGTCAGGTCCTTATCCGCAAGGACAGCTTTTGCGTAAGTCGTGATTTCGTTCATGTCAAGCGACGTCTGGATGTGCGGAGCAAGCTTGGTGACAAGGTTCATAGCCGTCAGCATGTCCATTCCCTTGATTTTGTCGAAGATGCCATTGACCACTTCGCGCTGTCTTGCAGTGCGTCCGTAGTCCGAGTCGGAGTAACGGTTTCTGGAGTAGGCGAGCGCCTGGGCTCCGGTTAAGGTCTGTTCTCCTGTGGATGTGAGCGGCGGGTCGTTACGATGCCCGAATGTGTTGGATTCGCCCAGATACTGATTGGTCCAGTAGAGAACATCCTCGTTTTGAATGTTGACCGTGATGCCGCCGACCGCGTCGACAACATCCATAATGGCGTTAAAGTCAACCGTGGCATATTCTGAGATGTTCAGGTCGAAATTCTCGTTGATGGTCTTAACCGTCAACTGCTCTTTACCGAGAGAGTAGGCTGCATTGATTTTCTGGTAAGTGACGTCACCTGAGTCGTCTGTGATCTGTACGAACGTGTCTCGCATGATTGAAGTCAGTTTGACTTTGTTTTCCTTCAGGTCGATCGTTGCGATCATAATGACGTCTGTACGGTCCCCGTCAACTTCAGGGTCGTCTCTTCCGTCAATACCAAAAACAGCGATGTTAACCACATCCTTTGACAATCCTTCCCTGATATGTAAATTCTTTAGATCAAGATCTCCGCCTTGGGTAGAATGATAAAGACTGAAGACATACATACCTCCAGTTAATAAGAGAAGAAGGATTACCATGGTTGTGACAGCAAGAATTTTTTTCTTTTTCGTCATACGGTACCTTTCAAATATAAATTGATTTAAGCTTTTAAGTTTACAATTAATTATAATATACCAAAATATCGAACCAAAATTGATTCGATAACATTGTGAATTGTAACACATAACTTGAGTTATTGATACAATCTTGTTACAATTTGGAATGGATTGGGTAAAAGATTCTCTCAAAAATTTAATAAAGAGGCATATCTATGAAAAAAATATTGGTCACGGGCAGTAATGGCCAGCTAGGAAGAGCGTTAAAAAAGCAATTCGACGAAAAAGGAATTGAGTTTGTAGGCGTGGATATTCCAGAAGTGGATATCACAGATAAAGACCAGGTGTTTTCCGTCATTCGGGAAACGAAACCTGATGCCATTATCAACGGCGCGGCTCTCACCAACGTCGATGGATGCGAAGAAAATCTGGAACTCGCACAGCGCGTCAACGGAGAAGCTCCGGGATACCTTGCGGCGGCCGCAAAAGAACTGGATATTCCAATTGTTCAGGTTTCCACCGATTATGTGTTCGACGGAAACGGAATTGTTGAAAATGGTAAGATCCGTCCTTATATAGAATCTGATCCGATTGATCCTCAGTCCGCTTACGGCTCAACAAAGGCAGCCGGCGAAAAAGCGGTTATGGATCAGACCGATAAATATTTCATAATCCGTACCGCATGGCTTTACGGAGACGGCCATAATTTCGTCCGGACCATGTTAAACCTCGCTGAAAAATATCCGGAAATCACGGTTGTGAACGATCAGAAGGGAACACCGACCACAGCGGAAGACCTTGCGACTGCCATTCTCGCACTGCTTGATACCGATGCTTACGGAATCTATCACGGAACAGGCGAAGGGGAATGCGTATGGTCAGATTTCTCTGAAGAAATTTTCAAACAGGCCGGCAAAGACACAAAAGTCATCCCTGTCTCAAGCGAAGAGTATGCGGCCAAGGCGGGAAGAACCATTGCCAAGAGACCGGCTTATTCTGTTCTCGAAAACAAAGCGCTAAAGGATCTGGGCATTAATGTGTTCAGACCGTGGAAAGAAGAGCTGACTTCTTATTTAAAAGAAGAAGGCGTAATTCAATAAGGAGGAACAGCGTTAATTATGAAAGGCATTATACTTGCAGGCGGATCCGGAACCAGGCTCTACCCAATCACCAGAGCGGTTTCAAAACAGCTTCTCCCGATTTACGACAAGCCGATGATCTACTATCCGCTCTCCACACTGATGCTGGCCGGTATCAAGGATGTACTGATCATTTCAACTCCCGTGGATCTTCCGGGGTTTGAAAGACTCTTCGGGGACGGCTCAAGCCTTGGCATGAACATCTCCTACAAAGTGCAGCCGGAACCGAACGGACTTGCAGAAGCGTTCATCATCGGGGAAGACTTTATCGGAGATGACAATGTGGCGCTTGTCCTTGGAGACAACATTTTCTACGGACAGGGCTTCACGAAGATCCTTGAAAGTGCTGCGAGCCTTCAAAAGGGCGCTGTAATCTTCGGATATCCCGTTCATGACCCGAAACGGTACGGCGTGGTGGAATTTGACAGTGACGGAACTGTCATCTCGATCGAAGAAAAACCTGAATTCCCGAAATCCCGTTTCGCGGTGCCGGGCCTTTATTTCTATGATAATGACGTTGTGGAAATTGCAAAAAATATCAAGCCTTCTGCAAGGGGCGAGCTTGAAATCACCAGCGTGAATGAAACCTACCTGAAGAGAGGCGACCTGAAAGTCGAACTCTCCAGCCGCGGCATGGCTTGGCTTGATACAGGCACACACGACAGCCTGATGGAAGCCGGAAACTTTGTCGAAACCATTCAGAAACGCGAAGGGCTTTATGTTTCCTGCATTGAAGAAATCGCCTATAACAAAGGCTTTATTGATAAAGAACAGCTTCTCAAGCTTGCAGAACCTCTTGAAAAAACTGCGTACGGCAAATATTTAATTGAAAGAGCAAATGAAACGAGTCAGATGACATGGCAGATATAAATGTAATTAAGACCCCGATTGAAGGACTGGTCATTATTGAACCCCAGGTTTTCGGCGACGACCGCGGATACTTTATGGAAACCTACAATCTTGAAACTTTCCATAAGCACGGCCTTGATATGGAATTCATTCAGGACAATGAGTCACATTCGAAAAAAGGCGTGCTGCGCGGACTTCATTTCCAGAGAGAATATTCCCAGGGAAAACTGGTACGTTGCACAGAAGGCGCGGTTTGGGATGTCGGCGTTGACCTGAGAAAAGATTCCGACACGTATGGTCAGTGGTTCGGCGTTGAACTGACGGCTGAAAACAAAAGACAATTCTACATTCCTGAAGGATTCGCACACGGTTTCCTCGTTCTGAGCGATGAAGCCACCTTCAATTACAAGTGCACCAATCTTTACCATCCGGAATACGATGGCGGCGTTCGCTGGAACGATCCGGATATCGGTGTGGAATGGCCGGAAGTGGATGCTGAAATCCTGCTTTCCGACAAAGACAAGAAACAGCCGTTCTTAAAAGAAATTAAAGACACATTAACTTTTTAGAGGAGACCATGGAAAAATATAACACCATTCTGGTGACCGGCGGTGCCGGATTCATCGGATCAAACTTCGTAAAATATATGCTGGAAAATCACCCGGAAACCAAGATCGTCAACTTGGATCTTTTGACCTATGCAGGAAATCTCGAAAATCTTGCAGATATCGAAGACAATGAAAATCATATTTTCGTTAAAGGGGATATCGGGGATAAAGAATTAGTGGACGAACTGTTCAACAAATATGATTTTGACGCAGTTGTCAATTTCGCTGCCGAATCTCATGTTGACAGAAGTATTGAAGATCCTGAAATCTTCATCAGAAACAATATTCTGGGCACGCAGAACCTGCTTGACCAGGCGAAAAAGCACTGGACAACCGGAAAAGACGAAGAAGGCTATCCGACTTACCGTGACGGTGTCAAATATCTCCAGGTTTCAACGGATGAAGTCTACGGCGCCTTGGGAAAAGAAGGGATGTTTGTCGAAACCATGCCTCTTCAGCCGAGCAGCCCGTATTCCGCATCCAAAGCAAGCGCGGATCTTGTTACCCTGGCTTACGGCACAACCTTCAAGCTTCCGGTGAACATTACCCGCTGCTCCAACAACTACGGCCC
>DLOL01000043.1:13656-21932 GCA_002478485.1 Eubacteriaceae bacterium UBA7485
CTACGGCGACGGGATGCAGATCAGAGACTGGCTCCATGTCAAAGACCACTGCAGCGGTATCGACACCGTTCTTCAGAAAGGGAGAGTTGGTGAAGTCTACAATATCGGTGGAAACAATGAAAAAGCCAATATTGAAATCATTGACTTGATCATGGACAACATCAAGAAAGAACTCAAAGAAGGTAAAGTCAAGGGAATCGACACTAACCCGGATGAAATTACGGATGACCTGAAGGTTCATGTTGAAGACCGTCTTGGCCATGACCGCCGCTACGCGATCGACAACACAAAGATCACGACAGAACTCGGATGGGAACCTTCCTATACGTTCGAAGACGGGATTGTGGAAACCATTGACTGGTATCTGAACAATCAGGACTGGGTTGAAAACGTCAAGTCCGGCGGATATCAGGAATACTACGATAAGATGTATTCAAAAAAATAATCTTAATATAAGCTAGAACGAAAGGCTGCCGTTTTTTATGAGCGGCAACCTTTTTTCAATAAGGACATATAATGCTAACTTTTTTTAAAGATATTTACAGGAATAAAAGACTGATCCTGAGCCTTTCCTGGAATGACTTCAAAGCAAGATTTGCCGGATCATTTCTCGGTGTCTTCTGGGCATTCATCAACCCGATGGTTACCATCGGCGTCTACTGGTTTGTCTTCGGCATCGGACTGAAGGCAGGGATGACGGATGGAAATATTCCTTTTGTTGTCTACCTGGTCACCGGTATTATTTGCTGGTTCTTCTTCAGTGACACGGTAGCAAGCGCCTCAGGATGTTTTAGAGATTACTCATATTTGGTAAAGAAGGTCGTATTTAACATCAGAATTCTCCCGACGGTTAAGATGATGTCAAATCTCTATACGCATCTCTTCTTTATCGTGATTGCTTTTATCGTCTGCGCGCTTTACGGAATTATGCCGACGGTAAGGGCGATTCAGATCATCTATTATCTATTCTGCCTGATCATGATTGTGACGGGCATCACGTGGATCACTTCCTCTATTCAACCGTTCTTCCCGGACATGACGCAGATCATTGGCGTGGTCTTGCAGCTTCTCATGTGGGGATCCCCGATTCTTTGGAGTCTGTCCGCTTTTCCACCAAGCTACACCAAATACTTCAAACTCAATCCGCTTTTCTACATCGTCCAGGGATACAGAGATTCCTTCCTCGGTGGCGGGTGGTTCTTTGAATATCCGAAGCTGACAATATATTTCTGGGTTTGGACAATAGCCCTGTTATGGATCGGCGGAAAAACCTATGAACGCCTGCGTCCGCATTTCTCTGACGTTTTATAAGCTAGATCGAGGCAACTATGAAAGAAACTTCTGAAAAAAAAGAAATCATCAAGGTGGAAGACGTCACCAAGATCTATCAGCTCTATCCGAACAGCAACGCGCGGTTCAAAGAAGCGATTCTTCCGGGAAAAAGATGTTACCACAAGGATTTCTACGCGCTCCACGATGTGAGCTTTTCGGTAGAAGAGGGAGAATGCTTCGGGATCATCGGGAAAAACGGGTCCGGAAAATCCACGCTCCTGAAGATTCTCACAGGCGTTCTCTCGCCGTCTTCCGGAAAAATTGAAATTGACGGTCGTATTTCCGCACTGCTTGAATTAGGTGCCGGATTCAATCCCGAATATAACGGAATTCAGAACATTTACCTCTACGGGGAAATCATGGGATTCACAAGAGAGGAAATTGACAAGAGAATCGATGAAATCATCGAGTTCGCCGATATCGGAGACCACATCAATCAGCCGGTGAAGACTTATTCATCCGGGATGTTTGTCAGACTGGCTTTTGCCGTCGCGATCAATGTGGATCCTGAAATTCTGATTGTCGATGAAGCCCTCTCGGTCGGTGACGCTTTCTTCCAGCTCAAATGCTATAAGAAATTCACCGAACTGAAAAAGGCGGGAAAAACCATCGTGTTCGTCACCCACGACCTCTCTTCCGTCATTAAATACTGTGACCGCGTCATGGTCTTAAATGAAGGGACGAAGTGCGCCGAAGGCGGAGCGCATGAAATGGTCGACGTCTACAAACAGATCCTTGTCGATGAAGAAATGCTCAAAGCCAATGAAGCGGCCGAAAATGAAGAATTCAATGAAAACGACCTGAGCACGACGGTAAAAAATCTCAAGTGCAATCTGAAAATATCAGAAGGCGTGATCGATTACGGAACGCGCCAGGCGGAAATTATCGAACTTGAGGTTCTAGACAAGAATGGAAAACCTGCCCCGCAGATTGAAAAGTTCGATCAGCTTAAAATCCGGTTCAAAGTCCGGTTCAATGAGGAAATCAAAGACCCGATCTTTGCATTGACCTTTAAAGATATTAAAGGAACGGAAATCACAGGGACCAACACCATGTACGAAGGTCTTGAAGGATTTACCGCAAAGCCGGGAGAGGAAATTGAAGTCAGCTTCACGCAGGAAATGCCGTTCCAGAGCGGAACCTACTTTATCTCCCTGGGATGTACAGGCCTTGACGTGCAGGGAAACTTCTCTGTTTTCCACCGCCTTTATGACGTGGCGGAAGTCAATGTGCTCTCCAAGCAGGATACTGTCGGGTTCTTTGACACACATTCAGAGGTCACATTGACCCATTTAAACTAAAAAATTAATACGATGAAAACACATATAGACTGGATAAAGAGAGAACCGGAAAAACGCCGCGTCCTTGTAAAAGGATGGGCGGAGTCCCCTTTGATGGAAGCGGTGAAGATCACCGCTTCCCCAAAGGACAATGTGGAACGGATGGATATCATCCGCCACAGGAGAAAGGACAAGGAAGATATTCTGGATAAAAGAAATTCCGCTTTTGAGCTGGGCATCCAGGTCAAAAATTTTGACGGCGCGCTCAGGCTGCGGTTTGATGACGGGAAATCGAGAAATACAGTATTGATTCCATTGTCCGCCGACACAGTGCTTCATGTAAAAGACGTGGATTCTCCCTTCTTCGGTGTTTTCAGCGAAATCGAAAAAATCAGGCCAAGTTTTTCAAGGCAGGATTTGAAAAATCTGGTCAAAAGCAACTTGCCAGAATATGTCGTAAAGCCGCTCAAGGATTGTAAGAACAAACTGGAAAGCGGCTTTTTTCATAGGTCTGAATACCAGAAGTGGATGAGGACCAAAGAGCATACGGTTTCGCCTGAAGAAGCAAAGAAGGAGATCAGAAAGTTCAAATCAAAACCGATGTTCTCACTGCTGATTCCGGTAACAAATAAGCAGAGAAAGGGCCTGAAAAAACTTGTCCTTTCCATCGAAAAGCAGGAATACCCCAACTGGCAGATCTGTGCCGCAGTAGCGCAAAATGCCCGAACAGACACAGCTCTTGATGAAATCAAATCACTCGCACGGGAAGGAAAAGCGAAAATCGCGTATGCGCAGGAAGAGCCGGATCTGTCAAAACTATCTGATCTTGCTTTGAATCTGGCAGACGGCGAATATGTCGCTCTTCTCGATGAAGAGGGAGTCTTGTCGAAAGACGCTCTTTTTGAAGCGGCCAAAGTGCTTAATAAAGACCCGAAACTCGATGTGATTTATGCGGATGAAGACCGCATCGGCATAGACGGACTCAGGGAGGACTATTACTTTAAACCGGACTTTTCCCCCGACACGCTGCTTTCCTCCAACTACATGGGACCGTTCACCCTGATTCGAACTTCTCTGGCAAAAAAAGCAGGAGGTTTCAAGGAAGCGGGAGACGGTGCGCCGGGATATGACCTGATTTTGAGGAGCACGGAAATCACCCGGGAAATTAAGCATCTCCCCAGGGTTCTCTACCATGCGCTCTCTTCGCGGTTTATCAACCGCGAAGCGGAAAAGAAAGCCATCCTGCATGCGCTGAAGAGAAGAAAAACACCCGGAAGAGTGAAAGAAGGAGCCGCAGCGGGGTTCTATGACGTCACGTATGATGTGCTCGGAGATCCAAGTGTTGATATCATTATTCCCACGAAAAATAATCCGGACGTGCTAAGCCGGTGCGTGGAATCGATCGTAAGTCACACGACGTGGAAAAACTATCAGATCCACATTGTCGACAATGGCAGTACAGATCCAAAAACGATCGAATTGTTCAAAAGGCTGAAGAGAGAGGTTCGGAAGCTTGATGTTCTCCCGCATGACGTGCCATTTAACTTCTCGGAAATCAACAACTGGGCGGTGAAAAAGACCGAAGGAGATTACCTTTTATTCTTAAACGACGATACGGAAGTCCTGACCGAAGGATGGATAGAGAACATGCTCGGGTTCGCTCAGCTTGACTATGTGGGAGCAGTGGGTGGAAGACTCCTCTATCCGGACCGGACGGGNNAGGTTCAGCATGCAGGCGTGGTGATTGGTTTGGGCGAGAGTCAGATCGCAGGGCATATCCACACCCGGGCGGATGCGCATGAGATCGGGTATTTTGGAAAACTTCAATCCGTAACCGACTACTCAGCTGTGACCGGAGCGTGCCTGATGGTTCAAAGAGAGAAGTTTAATTCCGTGGGCGGATTTGATGAAAAACTTACCGTAAACTATAACGATATCGATTTATGCCTCAAACTCTATAAGAAGGGGTACTTTAATATCTATGACCCTCAGGTGGAACTGTACCATTATGAATCCTTGAGCAGGGGACAGGACCTTTCACCTGAAAAGAAAAAAAGAAGACAGCAGGAAAGACTCTACTTCTCAGATACATGGGGAGACCTGTTAACCAGGGACCCAATGTACAACGTGAATTTGAGTCTGAGGAAACCGGACTACTCTCCAAATCTTGAGGCAGACCGGTAGAAATATTAAGCAGGAACCTCGATGGCAATACTGAATCAAAAATACTATCACAATGAACAGGGATATTCCGACGGGGATGAGCTCGAAAATGAAATTCTTAAAGTGTTTCAGAACAATGAGTCTCCGGATGATTTCCTGAAGAAAGATAAACGATGGGCTAGCTTCTATCATTTAAGTCCGTACCGGCAGAACATTCTGAGCTGGTACCCTTTTAAAAAGGATACAAGCCTGCTTGAAGTCGGAGCGGGACCTGGAGCTCTTACGGGCATGTTCTGCAGGAAAGTCAAGTCCGTGACTTCAGTGGAGTTGACGAAGTCCAGAGGCCTGATCAACTACGAGCGGAATAAGGATCAAGACAATCTTGAAATCATTATCGGGAATTTCCACAATATTCATTTCACACAGAAATATGACTACATTGTCTTGAACGGCGTGCTTGAATACGCCGCAAGTTTTACAGATACAGAAAATCCGTATCATGATTTCCTGCAGGATATGAAGGCGCTTCTTAAACCGGACGGCGTTCTTCTCATTGCAATTGAAAACCGCCTGGGACTTAAATACCTGAACGGGGCGGCAGAGGATCATACAAGCCAGCTTTTTTCCGGCATCAATGACTACAAGGATATCGATTTTGTCAGAACATTCTCAGAAAATGAACTTAAAGCTCTCATCAATGAAGTGGGATTTAAATACAATCAGTTTTTCTATCCGCTTCCGGACTACAAGTTCCCGCTTGCGGTCGTGAGGAAAGAATCATCATTTGACGGAGTGAATGATCTTTTCGATTACAGCTTCAACAATAACCGGTTGAAATTCTATTCAGAGAGCAATCTTGCCAGAATTCTGCAGAAAGAAAATATCCTGAGTCATTTCTTCAACTCTTTTCTTGTTGAAATATCAGACGCTCCGATTCGCCGCGAAAGCAGACAGATCGAATATGTCAAACTCCCTCTTTTCAGAAGAAAAGAATTCGCGCTTGAGACGACTATAACGGAAAAGAGAGAAGGGAAAGTTGTTCTGAAGAGCGCACTTTTCGACTGCGCAAAACCCCATCTTGACCGGATGCTTTCGTATTACCAGGATCATCCGACGTTCAACCATTACAGAAACACGCCTTCCTGGCGGGTTGAAGATGATGTGGCTTTTAATTACGTTGAAGGAAAGACGCTTGCAACGATTTTGCTGGATCATCTCAATACTGGAAACATGGAAGCCTTTGAGGAAGAAATCCGTCGCTACAGCACAATCCTCAGAGAAAACGCAAAACCATGTGATCATGTGGAAACCGCCGAGTTCAAGAAAGTGTTTGGCGATACGGAAAGCGGAAAATCGTTCTCATGCCACAAGGTTAACAATATTGACTTAACACTCTCAAACATTATCCGGGATGAGGATGAGGATTACGTCATCGACTACGAATGGGTTTTTGATTTTGAAATTCCAATTGACTTTATTATCTGGAGAGGACTGTACTTTACGTTCATGACCAACAAGGATTTTGAGTCAAGAGTCGATTTTGACAGAATCCTTGCGACTGCCGGGGTGAATACCGATGATGTGAAGGTATTTGAAGCTTGGAATGATCACTTCAACAATGACTATGTCACCAATTTGAACTATACGCAGTATTTCGGGTACCAGCTCAAGACCGACGACCTCCTCAATCAGCAGTTCCAGATGTACAACCAAAACTCAACACTGAGTGCGGACTTTGGGGAAGGGTTTGGAAAGGAAATCACATCTCTTCTCAAGATCTTCCCGGATCATGCGGAAGCTTCATTTAATCTTGACAAGGTTCTGGACGGGAAAGATCCGAAACAGATCGTACGCCTGCGCTTTAATCCGACCCATATGCCGGTCGCTATGAAAAATATCAAGATCAATTCTGAAAATGATATGGAATTCTCTCCGGTGAACGCGATTAATAAAGAAGGAACATCTTATTTTTACAACTATGCCCCCACGATCATTATCCAGGGCGAGTTTGCCGGTCTTCACGAGATCACGCTTTCCTTTGATTTTGATGCGAGAATCACAAACCTCTTGAACAGCATCACCGCAACCGATCTTCTCTTTGAAGAGCAAATCGAAAAGAACAGCCTCAGTCAGGAAAAGGAAGCGCTCAACAGCGAAATTAAGAGACAGAGTGAGGAAATCGAAGCGCTTCAGAAGACCATAAAAGAACAACAGGAAGAAATCGAACGTTATCGAGAACATAACAAGCCGATGGATGTGCTTTCCTTCGGAAAGAACCAGCTCAAGAAAATTTTCAAAAAGAGATAAAAAATGCTGCACAAATTTAATGTATATATGGATGACGCGCAGTTTGATCCGGATCAGAATGTGACTTCAATCCGGGGGTGGGGACTTAACCTTCCCGATTCATCCGCGCTGACCGTCGTGGAAGACGGTCTTCCGGTGATCCATTACACGCCCAAAAACCGCTGGGATATCAACATGCGTTATGGAATCACAAATGAGACACCTTACGGATTCGAACTTGCCTTGAAAGGGGACTGGACGAACAAACTTGATCGGATTAAGCTTCGCTCTGTGAATGATAAAGAAGATACAGAATATGTTGTCAATCTGACAGCACCCCAGCCGGGAAGCAGGCCCTTGAAGCAGGAAATCAAGAACATGCTGAAAAAACAGCCGCTTCTCAGACGTTTGGTAAAGAAAGAAAATCCGGAGCAGAAGACGCCGTACGAATTATATCTTGAAGAGGCAGAGGCTGATCTAAAGGATTTAAACCCTTCAAAAATTGAGGGACCGCTGATTTCAATTGTGGTTCCGGTCTATAATATCGGAGAAAAATTCTTAAGACTTTTTCTTGATTCGGTGGAAAATCAGACTTATCCAAACTGGCAGCTCTGCATCGCGGATGATTGTTCCACTGAACCGCATGTCAAGCGTGTCCTTGAAGAATACCAGAAAAAAGATTCAAGAATCGATGTTGTCTACCGAAAAGAAAACGGCCATATTTCCAGAGCCACGAATTCCGCGATTGCGCTGGCCAAAGCCGAGTTCATCTCGTTTATGGACAACGATGATGAACTCGCCCCGAATGCGCTTGAAGAAGTGGTAAAAGTAATTAAAGCTGACCCTGAAGTGGATTTTATCTACACGGACGAAGACAAAGTGGATGAGGAAGGAGTCAGATTCGATCCGTTCTTTAAGCCTGAATGGAACGAAACGCTTCTCTACGGCCATAATTACATCACGCATTTTGTTGTGGTGAGACGATCGGTCGGTGAGAAAGCAGGATGGCTCAATCCGGAATATAACGGATCGCAGGACTATGATTTCGTTCTAAGAGCCACGAGGGAAGCCAGAAAAGTCGCACATATTCCAAAGATGCTTTACCACTGGAGAGCGGTTAAAGGGTCCGTGGCAGACAGGCCTGAAGCCAAGCCTTACGCTTACATTGCCGGAAAGAACGCGCTTCAGCATTATTTTGATCAAAACGGCATTGAT
>DLOL01000043.1:21979-23075 GCA_002478485.1 Eubacteriaceae bacterium UBA7485
CCGAAAGTGGCCGTCATGCTCGCGCTTCCGTTTGGACAGGACGCCGAGCTTGCTAAAATCACTGTCCAGGAAATTTTAGCAGAAACGGATTATCCGAATTATGAAATTCTTCTGATGAACGTGCCTGAGTGCACCGGCGATCCGCGCGTCAAATACTATTATGACAGCGCTTACCGGAATGAAGGGTTTCTTAGAAATTATCTGACGAAAAAGACAGACGCGGATTATTATCTGTTTGTTTCAGACGTGATCCGTCCGGCAAAAAAGAACTGGATGTCGGAACTGGTCAATCAGATCCAGAGAAAAGATATCGGAATTTGCGGACCGAAGCTGATTAATGAAGCCTATATTACCCGATCAGGCGGGGCAACCATTGCAGGCGGCAATCGGCATGAAGTGATGCAGGGATTCTATGCCCTGGAACTGGGATACTATTACCGCATGTTCCTGCCACAACAGGTGTTTGCCGTAAATTACAACTGTCTGCTTGTCAAAGCTGAGCCTTTTAAGGAAGTGGGAGGTTTTGACGATCAGCTGCTGATTTACGAACAAGATATTGATCTGTCTATGAAGATGCGGGCGATCGGTTTTGAAACGGTTTTTGTTCCTCAGTCCCTGGTCATCTACGATTCTGAAGTGAACGATGATGGAAAAGCTCTTANNTCTTCCGAACATTGTTAAGCGTTACGGAGATCAAGCGGCTGACGCCTACATCAACCCGAACATTCAGCTTGGGGGAAAGGCTTCAACATTAATACGGTATTAAGCATGTATTCGCATATAGATAAAATTGTAAGAGATAAAGAAAACAACCGGGTCATTCTTACGGGGTGGGCTGTGGACGGCGAAGAAGAACCGGCCCAGATCAAGGTTCTGGAAACGTCGAATGTAAAAAAAGAGCGCTTAACCAGAAAACCCCGGCCGGACGTGGAAGAAATGGGACTTGGCATTGGGGATGCGGGATTCATTTATGAAGTGTTCCTAGACGATTTCTCCGGCAAGCTCCCGATTCAAATCACGGCAAAAGGAGAACAGAATCAGATTCTTCTGGATTTGGATAAAGCATTCTCTCATCCGGCGGAAGTGACGAGTCCTT
>DLOL01000043.1:23118-24599 GCA_002478485.1 Eubacteriaceae bacterium UBA7485
ATATCGCTTCCCCTGCCATCCATGAAAGCAACGCTTTCTATGAAGCAGACCGTGAGCCTTATTATAAGCAGTGGATTCATTCTTACGAAACGGCATTTGATGAAGAACGGGCAAAGGAAAAATCCCTCTCTTTTGCAGGAGAGGCCAGTTTCGATATTCTCTCTATCCAGGATACGGACGATGAGAGTAAAATCGTGAGCTTCATGGAAAGTGTGGGATCCTCCATTTATACAAACTGGGAGCTTTATGTCGCCATTCCCTCGTCCTGTAAGAACAGGGTCGAAAAGTCGGTTAAGAACAGTAAAGCGCTTGAGCCTTATAAAAGCCAGATCCACCTGATTCCGGTCTCCGGAAACGATCAGGGAAAAAACCAGATCGTAAAAAACGCGGCGCTGGGATTTGACAAGGGATGGGTGATTCTGTGCGACTCAAGAGGTGTTTTAACGAAGAGAACGCTCTTTCATACAGCGGAAGAAATCACAGACCATAAAGATTTGAATATGATCTACGCTGACGATGATGTGCTTGAGTTTGGAGAAAGAAAGAATCCGTACTTCAAGTCCGACTATGCTCCGGACTCCATTCTGGTGGATAACTATATTGGAGGCTACCTTGCGGTAAGGAGGACGCTTTTTGAAGACACGCTTGAAACATCTGTGAATTTCTTCTCTCGGGAATGGATTTATGATTTCTTCCTGAATGCGGAAGAAAAAGCAGAGAAGAACACCATCGGACATATCCCGAAAGTTCTCTCTCATCTATCTACCCGAGACAAAGATCTTGATGCGATGAAAGAATCCGTGAGGGGTGCGCTTAGAAGAAGGGGAAGGAACGCGGAGATCATTGATCATGATTACGGATACAATGTGCTCTTTGGGATTGAAGGCAGTCCGAAAGTCAGCGTGATTATTCCGACCAAAGACAACCCTGACGTGCTCAAACGCTGCGTTCTGTCCATTCTTGACAGGACAGATTACAAGAACTACGAAATTGTCATTGCCAATAATAACAGCGTCAAAGAGGAAACCATGAAAGTCTTTGATGAGCTTGAAAAGACCAGCGACAAAGTGAAAGTGGTTCCCGTGATGATTCCGTTTAATTATTCCAGGGTTAATAATCTTGCGGTTAAGGAGTCGGATGGGGATTATCTGCTCTTCCTCAACGATGATACAGAAGTACNNCTGAGTCCGGGATGGATGTCGAGCATGCTCGGATTTGCCCAGCATCCGGAAACAGGCGCGGTCGGAGCAAAGCTCCTCTACGAAAACGGAACCGTGCAGCATGCGGGCGTTGTGCTTGGGATCGGAGGAATCGCCGGTCATATCCACTACCATCTGCATCCGGATCAGCCGGGATACTTCGGAAAGCTTTGCAGCACGACCAACTTCTCCTGTGTTACCGCCGCCTGTTTAATGGTGGCCCGCAAGAAGTTTGAAGAAGTCGGCGGATTCGATGAAAATATTGCGGTTGCTTACAATGAT
>DLOL01000043.1:24644-41400 GCA_002478485.1 Eubacteriaceae bacterium UBA7485
TCACAATACTGACCAGCACAGCGATCTCCCGCGGTTATGACAGCCACTCAAATATTAAATTCAAGCGCCAAATGAGTGAAAAGAGAAAAGTTGTAAGAAAGTGGCCTGAAATCATCGAATACGATCCGATGTACAATCCAAATCTGGATACGAATACGGCGTTCTTTCTGCCGAAGATTTAATCAGTTTTACGGAATAGAAGAGGCGGGAGGTGAAAGTCCGACCGTCTCTTTCATCGGATAACATAAAAAGGAATCGAATATGCAAATACATTCCAAGCGTGCTGTGCTGGTCAGTATTGTGATCCCGAATTTCAACGGCGGTCAAATGCTGGAGAACTGTCTTAAGAGCATCAAGGCGCAAGAGTATGACAACCTGGAGATCATCGTGGTGGATGACGCGTCTTCGGACGGCAGCGAAGAAATCGCAAAAGCTGACCCTTCGGTGATTCTGATGAAGAACGAGAAGAATTCAGGATTCGCTTATTCCGTAAACCGGGGGATTGAAGCTGCGAAGAATCCTTTTATCATTCTTTTGAATAATGATGTGGTTCTTGAAGAAGGATTTATTTCTTGCCTGGTTGAAGCGATCCGTCAAGACCCCAAGATCTTTTCCGTTACCTCCAAAATGATTCGGTATAAGGAACCCGAACTTCTCGACGATACGGGAGACTTCTTCAACGTCTTCGGATGGGGTTGGAAGAGAGGAGACGGGATGCCGGTCAGAGACTTTAAAAAGCCGGGAGAAGTATTCTCTGCCTGCGCGGGGGCCGCCATTTACAGAAGTGATATCTTTGACGAAATCGGGCTTTTCGATGAAGAACATTTTGCGTATCTGGAAGATATTGATGTGGGATGGAGGGCGATGATTTTCGGATATACGAATGCTTATGAACCGAAAGCCCGGTGTCTGCATATCGGATCGGCCACAACTGCGCAAGGGGAAAGGCATTCTGACTTCAAGGTTCGAATTTCCGCAAGAAACAACATATATCTCCTTTACAAAAACATGCCCGCTTCCTATTTGATTTTGAACGCGCCTTTTTTAGGAGTGGGTTTGCTTGTCAAATACCTGTACTTTCTGCAGAAAGGCTATGAAAAAGCCTATAGAGAAGGCCTGGCGGAAGGGATCAAAAATCTAAACAAACTCAAAAAAGTTCCGATGACGAGGAAGAACGGCAAAAACTTCTTAAGAATTGAAGCTAAACTTCTCTTGAACAGCTTTCGTTACGTGGGGGAAAAGATCGAAAAAGCGGTACAGAAGAGAGAATGCCCTGAAGATGGAGAACCTTATTCTTGCCGGATGCAGGAATGACCGAAGAGACGGAATGAAAAGTTTCTTTACTTTCTAATCGAAACATAATAAGATAACAATGATGCCGGTGTGTCGGAATTGGCAGACGAGACAGACTCAAAATCTGTTATCCATCCGGGTGTGTGGGTTCGAGTCCCACCACCGGCACCATTATAATGGAATTCAACTTCAAGGGGAGCGCTTCCAAAAGGAAGAGCTTCCTTTTTTTATCTCTGAATTTCATTAGAAAGGAAAACGGTTGGGCATCTAAAGCTGATGATTGCGAAATAAAACCAATTTAAAATCATTTGAAGAAAACAGGTTGCCGTGCGTCCCTTTTCTCTTGAAGAAGATTTGTTTAAGTGTTTGTGAAAAGAGTATCTTTATGATGGTGCGCTTTAGACGGAATAAAACGTGCATATCGATACATCTGTCGTTTTCAAGGCCTGACCTGTAAGAATTCAATTAAATTTGTATAAATCTTAAGGATTAAGCGTATACTGAATGTAACAGATGTAAAGAGTCTGGCATAAATTAATTAATCGGAATGTTGTTTATGATATTTCGGATGAAATTGGTTTAAATTACTTCGCACATTGAAAAAATTTTATCCGTGAAGTATAATAAACTCGACTGATTATTAAGGGTCGCAAACATTTGTTTGAAATACAAGGAGGCAATTTAGATGTCTGTAAGAGTTGCAATTAACGGTTTTGGTAGAATCGGCCGTCTGGCTTTCCGTCAGATGTTCGATGCAGAAGGATATGATGTTGTTGCTATTAACGACCTCACAGATCCGAGAATGCTTGGTCAGCTTTTAAAATATGACTCAACGCAGGGTAAGTTCAAATACGCTGACGAAGTCAAAGTAACAGAAGATTCTATCGTTGTCGGCGATGAAGAAATCAAGATCTATGATATCGCTGATCCTTCACAGCTTCCGTGGAAAGAACTCGACGTTGATGTCGTTCTCGAATGCACAGGTTTCTTCGCATCCAAAGAAAAGGCTGAAGCTCATATTAAAGCTGGCGCTAAGAAAGTCGTTATTTCTGCTCCTGCAGGAAATGACCTTCCGACGATCGTATACAGCGTAAACCAGGATACTCTGACACCGGAAGATAAGATTATCTCCGCTGCATCCTGCACGACAAACTGCTTAGCACCAATGGCTAACGAACTGAACAAGCTCGCTCCGATCATTAAGGGTTACATGACAACCGTTCATGCTTACACAGGCGACCAGATGGTTCTTGACGGCCCGCACAGAAAGGGTGACTTAAGAAGAGCTCGTGCTGCCGCTGTTAATATCGTTCCGAACTCAACAGGCGCTGCAAAAGCTATCGGCCTTGTTATCCCAGAACTCAACGGCAAGCTGATCGGTTCTGCTCTCCGTGTACCGGTTCCGACTGGATCCATCACACAGCTCAATGCAATTGTTAAGGGCAAAGTTACGGTTGACGAAATCAACAAGCAGATGGAATCTGCAGCTTCTGATTCTTATGCTTACAATACAGATGAAATCGTATCTTCTGATATCGTAGGCAGCACCTATGGTTCCATCTTTGACGCAACCCTGACAGAAGTTCAGGATCTTCCGGACGGCAACACTCTTGTTAAGGTTGCTGCTTGGTATGACAACGAAAATTCTTACACATCCCAGATGGTAAGAACGATCAAATACTTCGCAGAAGTATAATTGAAGCACATACGACCTGCACAGGTCTGAGGGGGCCTTTGGCCCCCTTTTTTATTCAGCGCAAACGGCCATTTCCCGGGTGATGGGAGAAGGCCTGAATATTTGAAAGGAACCCATGTTCCGCACCTGGCGGAACAGCAGAGTATATGAAAAAGACAGTAAAAGATATTGATCTTAAAGGTAAAAAAGTCCTGATGCGCGCCGACTTTAACGTCCCGCTCAAAGATGGAAAAATCACGGACGATACAAGAATTCTGGCAGCGATGCCGACGATTCAGTACATCCTTGATCACGGCGCAAGCTTAATTCTGATGTCTCATCTCGGACGTCCGAAGACAGCTGCGGATGTTCAGTTTTCACTCAAGCCGGTTGCGGCGCGTCTGGGAGAACTGCTCGGAAAACCTGTTATCTTCAATCAGGATGGCGAAGTTGTTGGCGAAGTTACAAAAGAAGCCGCGAAGAACTTAAAGCCCGGTGAAGTTCTTCTTCTTGAAAACACCCGTTTCCGTCCGGAAGAAAAGAAGAATGATCCCGAATTCGCTAAAGAACTTGCAAGCCTCGGCGATGTGTTCGTAAATGATGCTTTTGGTTCTGCTCACCGCGCACATGCTTCAACAGCAGGTGTGGCCGACTATCTTCCAGCTGTATCCGGCTTCCTAATCCAGAAGGAACTGATCTTCATCGGCGGCGCTCTTGAAAATCCGAAACGCCCGTTCATCGCAATTCTGGGCGGAGCAAAAGTATCCGACAAGATCGAAGTCATTAACAATCTCTTAGATAAAGTTAATGCCCTCTTAATCGGCGGCGGAATGGCCTTCACCTTCCTGAAAGCTCAGGGATATGAAGTCGGAACCTCACTTCTTGAAGAAGATAAAGTGGATCTTGCAAAATCGCTTCTTGAAAAAGCAAAAGAAAAAGGCGTTGACCTGCTTCTTCCGGTCGATGTTGTCGTTGCGCCTAAGTTTGCAGCTGACGCAACTCCGACGGTCGTTGATGTAGACGCGATCCCAGCTGATCAGATGGGCCTTGATATCGGACCGAAGACCGAAGCCCTTTACGGGGATAAGATCAAAGACGCAAAGACCATTATCTGGAACGGACCAATGGGCGTTTTCGAATTCCCGGAATTCGCAAAAGGAACCTTTGCCATTGCAAAAGATTTGGCAGATTCCGACGCGACCACGATCATCGGCGGAGGCGATTCTGTTGCCGCAATCAAGCAGCTCGGATTTGCTGATAAGATGAGCCATATTTCAACAGGCGGCGGCGCTTCCCTCGAATTTATGGAAGGCAAGAAGCTTCCTGGTATCGAAGTCCTTCAGGACAAGTAAATAACGGCCAATAAGCCTGGCCAAGCCAGGCTTTTCTATCTTTTTTAGGAGAACAAAATGTCAAGAACCCCGATTATTGCCGGCAACTGGAAGATGAACAAAGACGTCAAAGCTGCCAATGAACTCATTACAGCTCTGATTCCGCTGGTTAAAGATGCCACATGCGAATGTGTATTCTGCCCGCCCTATATTGACCTGCCGGAAGCTGTTCATCTGACAAAAGACACCAACATCGGCATCGGCGCTCAGAACATGCACTGGGAAGACCATGGCGCATTCACCGGCGAAATCGCAGGCGAAATGTTAAAGGCCCTTGGCGTGAAATATGTCATCATCGGACACTCGGAAAGACGTCAGTACTTTGCTGAAACCGATGAAACCGTCAATATGAAAACCAAGAAAGCCCTCGAACTCGACATGACGCCAATCACCTGCTGCGGTGAAACGCTTGAAGAAAGAGAATCCGGAAAAGCGCAGGAAATCGTCGTGAATCAGATTAAGAATGGTTTGAAAGATATCAAGGATATCACCAAAGTGGTTGTCGCCTATGAACCGATCTGGGCGATCGGCACCGGAAAGACCGCATCGAACGCCGAAGCAAACGAAGCATGCGGCTGGGTTCGTAAAACCATCCAGGAAATGTACGGGGAAGACGCCGCAGAAGCCGTCCGCATCCAGTATGGCGGAAGCGTAAAACCTTCCAATATCGTTGAACTGATGGAAGAACCTGAAATCGACGGGGCGCTCGTCGGGGGGGCATCCCTTACAGCTGACTTTGCGCAGATTGTGAATTACGATAAAAAGTAATAAATTGAAGGCTGAAGTATTTAAGCTTCGGCCTTTTTTTGCTTATGTATGTAAAAAATACGATTTTCTGTGAAAAAAACATTCTTTTGATTTGCTGGTAATGCTTTTCAATTGGTATATTTAATACTACATGCGCGGTGAGTGAATAATTAACTTAAACCGCGGATATTATTTTAAAGAGCGAAATCTCTTTAAAAAGAAAGGAGTGAGCGGACCCACTTCGTGGATCGCGGATAGAAGATGCAGGTTTTTGCCAATATTATCCTTGCAATCATTTTAGCTGTCAGCGTTCTTCTGATCGTAGGCGTCGTTCTGCTCCCGCCAAAGTCCGAAGGGATCGGGGCTTCAGTAGGCGGACAGGACACCAATATTTTTGGGCACAGAAGAGCCTATGGCCCCATGGCTATTGTCGAACGTATGGTTAACTGGTCAGCCGTTATCTTTATGATCGGCTGCTTTGTCTACAATATTCTTATTAAGTTTATTTAATTAATTGGGCGGATTCATTGAAATCGAATCTGTCCCTAGGAGGTTTTATTTATGCAGCTAGAGCTGATTTCGTTAGTGATCGGTCTGATCGCTATCGGCGTGGCTTGGTATTATAGAAGCCGCGTGAAAAGCATGAGTCCTGGTAATGCTAGAATGCAGGAAATCTCAGGATTCATTCAGGAAGGGTCCATGGCGTTCTTAACCCGTGAATATAAAGTCATCGGGATTTACGCCGCGGCCGTGTTTATTTTATTGTGTGTTCTGCCGCAGCTTGGCTGGAGAGTTGCAGTAAGTTTCCTTCTCGGCGCTTGCTTCTCCGTACTCGCTGGCTACATTGGGATGAACGTTGCAACCCTTGCAAATGTTCGTACAGCGGAAGCGGCAGATAAGGGCGGCCTGAACAAAGCGCTTTCCTGCGCGTTCTCAGGTGGTGCGGTCATGGGTCTTTGCGTAGTCGGACTTGGGATCTTTGGTCTGACTGTGTGCTACATGATCTTCCCTGATGTGAACATCGTTACCGGTTTTGGTCTCGGAGCTTCCTCCATGGCACTCTTCGGACGTGTCGGCGGCGGTATCTACACCAAAGCGGCTGACGTCGGAGCTGACCTTGTTGGTAAGGTTGAAGCTGGTATTCCTGAAGATGACCCGAGAAACCCGGCTGTTATCGCAGACAACGTTGGGGATAACGTTGGCGACGTAGCAGGTATGGGTGCTGACCTTTATGAATCTTATGTCGGATCCATTATCTCAGCGATGACCCTCGGAACACTCATCATCGGAAGCTTTGAAGCGCTCATTTTCCCGCTTCTCCTTGCAGGCGTTGGGATTATCTGCTCCATTATCGGTACATTCTTTGTCCGCGTCAAAGACGGCGGATCTCCACAGAAAGCCCTTGACTTAGGTACATATATCGCAGCTGTTCTGGTTGTGATCTGCTCAGTGGCTCTCTCTCTCTGGATCTTCCAGAGCTGGTATCCGTTTGTTGCAATCGTGGCAGGACTGATTGTTGGTCTGATTATCGGTAAACTGACTGAATACTACACATCGGATCATTACAGCCCGGTTAAGCATATTGCTGAACAGTCTGAAACCGGTGCAGCGACAACGATTATTTCCGGTCTTGCTGTTGGGATGATGTCCACAGCATTCCCGATCCTCGCAATCTGCGTTGGTGTTTTCGCTTCTTACTGGTCACTTGAACAGTTCCTGCCAGGTGCAGGTCTCTACGGTATCGCACTTTCAGCTGTCGGTATGCTGGCAACTGCCGGTATGACCATCGCAGTTGATGCGTACGGCCCGATTGCCGATAACGCAGGCGGTATTGCTGAAATGTCAGAACTTCCGGAATCAGTCCGTGAAGTAACCGACTCCCTTGACTCTGTTGGTAACACCACAGCGGCTATGGGTAAAGGTTTCGCTATCGGTTCTGCTGCACTGACTGCTCTTGCTCTGTTCGCAACTTACGCGCAGACAGTCGGTCTCACCAGCATCGATATCCTGGATGTAAGAGTTATCATCGGTATGCTCATCGGTGGTATGCTTCCGTACGTCTTCTCTGCAATCACGATGGAATCCGTTGGTAAAGCGGCTTATGAAATGATTGAAGAAGTACGTTCTCAGTTCAAAAAAGACCCTGGCATCATGAAGGGAACAAGCAAGCCGGACTACAAGAGATGCGTTGATATCTCCACTTCCGCTGCTCTTCACGAAATGATCCTCCCGGGTGTTCTTGCAGTCGTTGTTCCGATCATTGTGGGTCTCCTCCTCGGCGCTGGCGCTCTTGGCGGACTCCTTGCAGGCGCTGTTACAACGGGTGTTCTCCTCGCAATCCAGATGGCGAACTCCGGCGGTGCATGGGACAATGCGAAGAAATATATCGAATCCGGACATCACGGCGGAAAGGGCTCCGAAGCTCACGCTGCAGCAGTTATTGGGGACACTGTAGGGGATCCTTACAAGGATACTTCCGGTCCGTCCATTAACATCCTCATCAAGCTGATGACCATTGTTGCGGTCGTATTTGCTCCGCTCTTTATGTAAGATTAATAAGAATATGCATTCGCAGACACCGACAGGCTTTTGCCTGACCGGTGTCTTTTTTATTTTTTGACAGTGTCGTCTTTGCCGGGAAAGAGGAAAAATGGGCATAAAAAGAAATTGAGAAAATTCTCCTTGTTTTTTAATTCTTAGTTTTTTTATGGGAATTAACTTGATAGACAAGAAAATCAGGACTATAATAAATCACAGTAAAACGCTATGAATTAAAGAGACGAAAATGAAGATTACCACAAAAGCTCACTACGGGCTCATGGCCATGTGTATTTTGGCTGAAAACTGGGGTAAGGGACCTGTGTCTGTGAGAGAAATCGCAAAAAGCCAGATGCTCTCCGATTCTTACATGGAGCAGCTGATTGCCATGCTCCGAAAAGCGGGGCTAGTCAAGAGTGTCAGAGGTGCTCAAGGCGGGTATGTGTTAACAAGACCGCCTGAGGAGATCACGACTGGCGAAATTTTCAAGGCGCTGGAAGGTCCGCTTACGCTTACAGCATGTGCCGGAGACTCCAGCAATTGTTCCTGCATCCTTGAGAGCGGATGCGTCTCCAGACATTTCTGGAAAGATTTTTACGATCATATGAATGACTTTCTGGAATCAAGAAATCTCGCGGAACTGATCAATGTTCCGTCAAATCATCAAAGCTGATCAAAACAGAGGTGCATTAATGAAAAGAGTTTATTTAGATAACGCGGCCACCACACCGGTCGCACCTGAAGTACTGGATGAAATGGTGCCGGTTCTGGCCGAACACTTCGGAAATCCTTCTTCCATTTACGCGGAAGGAAGAGATGCGCACAGGCTTCTCGAAGACGCAAGAGAAAAAGTCGCAAAAGCCATGAATGCAGAACCTTCTGAAGTGTTCTTCACCGGGTCAGGAACTGAAGGGGACAACTGGGCGCTTCGCGGAGTAGCCCATAAAAATGCCAAAAAAGGAAAACATATCATCACAACGGCTATTGAACATCATGCCATTCTCCATACGGCAAAACGCCTTGAAAAAGAAGGGTTTGATGTGACATACCTTCCGGTTGACGATAAAGGAAGAGTGAATCCGGAAGATTTAAAGAAAGCGCTCCGTGATGATACGATCCTTGTTTCTGTCATGTCAGCAAATAATGAAGTCGGCACAATCGAACCGATTAAGGAACTGGTTGAAATCGTCAAAGAACATAATAAAGACAGCAAGACCAAGACTTTGTTCCACACCGACGCCGTTCAGGCCTTTGGTAATATCCCGATCGATGTGAAAGATCTTGGTGTTGATCTTCTCTCCGTCTCTGGACATAAAATTTATGGCCCGAAGGGTGTGGGCGCGCTTTACATTAAGAAGGGGACCCCGATTGAAAACCTCATGGAAGGCGGCGCGCAGGAAAAGAAGAGAAGACCTGCAACAGAAAACGTGGCGAGTATTGTCGGGTTCGGGAAAGCGGCTGAAATTGCTTCGGAAAATCTCGAAGAACACGCTGAACACCTGACGAAACTAAGAGACCGCTTAATTAAAGGGGTTCTGACCCGGATTCCGGATTCCGAACTGACAGGAGATCCGGTAAACAGGCTGCCGGGCAATGCAAGCTTCATCTTTGACTATATTGAAGGAGAAGGCATTCTTCTCTCACTTGACATGGTCGGTGTGGCGGGATCCTCCGGATCCGCATGTACCTCGGGCTCTCTTGATCCGTCTCATGTTCTGCTCGCGCTGGGGCTTCCGGCTGGAAGAGCGCATGGCTCCTTAAGACTGACGCTTGGCCGCGATACGACAGAAGAAGATGTCGATTATGTGGTTGACCAGCTGGTCCCGATTATCGAAAGACTGCGCGCGATGAGTCCGCTTGATAAAGACCATCCGATTGACCAGGAAGTTTACGATAAGTAAGATAAAAAAACACAAACATTAAGGTTAAAGGAGAATGCATTATGTCTATGGATTATACAGAAAAAGTAATGGAAAATTTCACCAACCCGAAAAATGTCGGTGAACTCGAAGATGCGAACGCGGTTGGCCAGGTCGGATCCCCGGCATGCGGCGATATCATGAAGATGATGATGAAAATCGATGATGACGGCGTCATTGAAGATGTCAAGTTTAAAACTTACGGATGCGGCGCTGCGATTGCCACAAGCTCTGTTGCAACGGAAATGATCAAGGGAAAGACAGTCGATGAAGCAAAGAAGCTGACAAACCAGCAGGTTATCGACGAGCTCGGCGGACTTCCGTCCGTTAAGATCCACTGTTCCGTCCTCGCAGAAGAAGCGATTAAAGCTGCGCTTGATGACTGGGAAGAAAAAAAGGCAGCCAAGTAATAGAACGACAGATAAGACGGGTGTCCCCGCCTGGCAGGTCTGAGCCGTTTGGACCCGCCAGACGGGGCTTTTTTATCCCGCCTAGAAAAGCTTTCATGAGCTTTCATCTTTCATCTTCAGAAAAGGTGTGCTAAATTGAATGCATCTTAAAAGTTGAGAATTGAGGTGATCGTATGGAAGCTTCGTCTCTTCTCAACCTTGACGTCATATCGAGAAAGCCATACCGCTGGTTCGGTCTTGTTACAGCAATTTATGTTAAGGAGAACCGTTTTGAGCTGTTCGTGCTCAACGCAGGAAGCCGCTTCACTCCAGCAAGCTATTTTCTACCGGAGAGCATCGTCAGAGTCGAAGAGGAATCGATACAGATTAAGGGAGAGAAGACTTTAATAAGAGAAAATCGGGAAGCCTTTGTCGAAAAAGTGGATCAGAGTCTTGATTTGTTCGGACTGGTCGTGGAAGACTGCTACGGCATGCAGTTCGGTACTGTAAAAGACGCATTCTTTGATGAACGGCTGATGATCTCCGACTATATCGTCTCAAGAAGTTTTTTTGATGATGTGGACTATGGATATGTGATTCTTCCAGCTGAAGACATGCAGTCAGAGCCCGAAAACGGATTGATCCGATATAAAAGAGGACGCGACGAGATTCCGGAAGACAGCCGCCAGAGCGGACTGATGAGGAAGATTTTCGGTATTCGCGAAAAAGACAGAAAAGGCGGAAGAAAAATATGAAGAAAAACCGCTTTTTACTTTTGCTCATCAACAGCGTCATTCTGCTGATCGCGTTGATCGTGCTGATCATGATTTTTCCGGTCCTCTCCAAGGTGATTCAGCCTTTTATTATCGCACTGATTTTAAGCTATCTGCTCAATCCGTTTGTCAAAGCGCTGATGGAGCGGGGTCTGAAAAAAGGGATGGCGGTTACAGTCGTCATGCTCGGCACGTTTTTCGTGCTGGTGCTGGTGGTGACCATGCTTTTCCCTCAGATGGTTGAGTCCATCGGAAAAATGACCAACGCCCTTCCAGCTCTCAGCCAGGATATTTCAACCGCGGGGGATTCCATCCAGCAAAGACTTGAGAGTCTCTTCGGCACCTCGTTTGTTTCGCAAAATGATCTTCAGGGCATGCTGACAAGCGGAGCGAAGATGCTCGAAGACGCTC
Source organism: Eubacteriaceae bacterium UBA7485 (assembly GCA_002478485.1). Classification (GTDB taxonomy): domain Bacteria; phylum Bacillota; class Clostridia; order Eubacteriales; family Eubacteriaceae; genus UBA7485. The sequence goes on from DLOL01000043.1 coordinate 35,781, forward strand.
TGAATAGCCTCTCGCAGGCGCTCCTTCAGGATTCAAACTTCATGGATTTAGTCATCATCCCGATTGTGTGCGTGCTTTTGATGCTGAACACGGGCTATCTTCGCGACATGTTCAGCTATTTTATTCCGACATCCGGACGGACGGTGAGCCGGAAGATGATGACGGATTTCGACCGGGTGGTCGGCGGATTTGTCCGGGGACAGACGCTGATGTCTCTGACCGCGGGCATTATCACGGGAATCGGATGCGCTATCCTCGGACTTCCCTATGCGATGGTGATTGGAATTATTACAGCTTTCACTTCTTTTGTCCCGTATTTCGGCCCTGTTGTGGCACTGGTGATTCTGGTGCTCCTCACGATCTGGACGAGCGTGTTCCGAACACTGATTTTGATAGTGATCTTTGGAGCAGCCCAGGTGGTCTGCGGAAATGTGCTTGCGCCGATGCTGATGGCCGATTCCGTTGGCATCCGTCCGATTGGCATCATTTTCTCTGTTTTGTTCTTTGGGCAGTGCTTTGGAAATCTGGGGATGCTCCTTGCGGTTCCAATCGCGGGAATTCTCAAGGTGCTCTTCTCCTATGCGATCAAGGCTGCGGCGGAACCCGTCAGTGACGNNCACCCGTTTCACGCCGGTTCTGGAGCGGACAGAGGAAAACAAGCCGTCATGACGCAAGTCAAAACAATTTTTGATATAATAAAAAAGTTCAATTTTTAAGACAAATCAATCGCAGAAATTCGAGGGAAATAGATGGAAGCATTAGGTTTAAATGAAATCCGGGAGAAGTTTCTGGAGTTTTTTGAGTCAAAAGATCACTTAAGATTAAAGAGCTTCTCACTGGTTCCGGTGGGAGATAAGAGCCTTCTTCTGATCAATTCGGGAATGGCTCCGATGAAGCCGTACTTCACAGGAGACGAAGTGCCTCCGAGAAAAAGAGTGACCACCTGCCAGAAGTGCATCCGCACGCCGGATATTGAAAACGTGGGAAAGACCGCCCGGCACGGTACATTTTTTGAGATGCTGGGGGACTTTTCGTTTGGAGACTACTTCAAACATGAAATCATTCCATGGAGCTGGGAGTTCTGTACGGAAGTCATGAAGATGGATCCGGAAAAACTCTGGGTTACCGTCTATGAAGATGATGACGAGGCAGAACAGATCTGGAGAGACGTCGTCGGCGTGCCTCCGGAAAGAATTGTCCGCCTTGGAAAAGAAGATAATTTCTGGGAACACGGCACAGGCCCGTGCGGTCCCTGCTCTGAGATTTACTATGACCGCGGAGAAAAATACGGATGTGGCAAGCCGGACTGCAAGCCGGGATGCGACTGCGACCGTTACACCGAATTCTGGAATCTGGTCTTCTCTCAGTTTGATCATCAGGAAGACGGAAGCTACAAGGAACTGAAGCAGAAAAACATCGACACCGGCATGGGGCTTGAAAGACTGGCCACCATCATGCAGGAAGTCGACAATATCTTTGAAGTGGACACCATCCGAAGCATTCTTGACAAGGTGGTGGCGATTTCCGGAAAAGAATACGGGAAAGAATATGAATCAGACGTCTCGATCCGCGTCATCACGGATCACGTCCGTTCTGTCACTTTCATGCTTGCCGACGGGATTATGCCTTCAAACGAAGGGAGAGGCTACGTCTTAAGACGTCTTTTAAGACGCGCGGTCCGTCACGGGAAACTTCTCGGAATTGACGGCCTTTTCCTTGCAGATGTCGCGGATGAAGTAATCAAGAACTATGGGGATCACTATCCGGAGCTCAAAGAAAAAGAAGATTATCTGAAAAAACTCATCACGATTGAAGAAGAGAATTTCAACAAGACCATCGACCAGGGCCTGAAACTTCTCAATCAGGAAATTGAAAATCTGGAAAATGAAAACAAAGATGTCTTCCCGGGGGATCTCGCTTTCAAGCTTTACGATACGTACGGCTTCCCGATCGACCTGACAAAGGAAATTCTGGATGAGCGCAAGATGACACTTGACCAGGAAAGCTTTGACCAGGCTATGGAAGAACAGAAAAACCGCGCGAGAAGCGCCCGCGCGTCGAGTGATATTCAGGTGTTCGCGGATGACCCGTTCAATCCGCTCGGACCGGACGCTCTGACCACGTTTACCGGCTACACGGAACTCACAAGCGAAGGGAACGTTCTCGGACTGATTAAGGATGAGGAGCTGGTCGAAGAAGCGGGCGATGGTGACGAGATCCTCATGCTGCTCGATGTCACACCGTTCTATGCCGAATCCGGCGGACAGGTCGGGGATAGAGGAGTGGTCAAAGACCTGGCCTCCGGCGCGGTTGTGGAGATCACCGACACGAAGAAAGGCTCGCTCGGCCGCCACATCCTGAAGGGAAAAGTTAAATCAGGAAGCGTGAAGAGAGGCGATCATGTCCGCTCGGAAGTGGATCATGATCTGCGCTGGGCCACTCAGAGAAACCACACCTCCACGCACCTTCTGCAGCGCGCATTGAAGGATGTGCTCGGAGAACATGTGGAGCAGGCGGGATCGTTCGTATCGCCCGACAGACTCCGCTTCGACTTCAATCACTTCAGCGCGATGAGCGAAGACGAAATCAAAAAGGTCGAGGAAATTGTTAACCGCGCGGTCCTCTCCTCGATGAACGTGCACACCAGTGAAATGCCGATTGACGAAGCCAAGAAGCTCGGCGCGATGGCGCTCTTCGGAGAAAAATACGGTGATATTGTTCGCGTGGTGCAGGTAGGAGATTTCTCCGCTGAGCTTTGCGGCGGCACACATATCGATAATTCCGCGCAGGTCGGCCTTTTCAAGATCCTTTCCGAATCCGGAGTGGCTGCCNNCCGGCGTGAGAAGAATTGAAGCGGCGACCGGGATGAATGCGTTCAACGCGGTGGAAGAAATGTCCGATACCGTCAGAGAAGCTTCCCAGGTGGTGAAAACCACGCCGGATCAGCTCTCTCAGAGACTGGTGGAGCTGAACAAGCTTTTAAAAGAAAAAGACAAGGAAATCGACAGTCTCAAACGTGCCCAGGCGGGAAGCCTCGTGGACGACCTGGCAAAAGACGCGTTTGACCTTCCAGGCGGTGCGAAAGGCGTTGTGGCTTCTCTCAAGGGAGAAGATGCGAAAGAGCTTCGCGAAATCTCTGACCAGCTCAAAGACAAGCTTGGCTCAAGCGTCATTCTTCTGGCAAGCGACAACAACGGAAAAGCCATGCTTTTGGCTTCCGCAACCAAAGATCAAGTCAAAAACGGTTTCCATGCGGGCAATCTGATCAAGAAAGCCGCACAGATGGTCGGGGGCGGCGGAGGCGGCNNGGCCGACCGGACATGGCCCAGGCCGGAGGAAAGAATCCTGAGAATATTTCACAGCTTATGGATGCCGCTCAGGGATTAATTCTTGAACAATTTTCCTGATATGTTGTAAACATCTTGAAAAAGAGTTACAATTAATTTACAAAACCGCATTTTCTATGTCTTCGGATATTGGAATGTGAGTCAGTTTTGACACGAGCCCCAGCCGTAAGGGGATACCCCCACGCTGTCGGCGGGTTTAGAACAAGAGCAGACCACTTGCGTGTCAGATGGAGGGAATAAAATGTCAAACAGCACATACGAACAAGGGACGATCATGTTTGACGTCTCGAGTGAAATGTCTCAGAGAATCGATGACACGATGCGCAGGATCACAAAGGCATTGATGGAAAAAGGCTACAATCCTGTCAATCAGATTGTAGGATACATCATGTCCGGCGATCCGACTTACATCACAAGCCATGGTGACGCGCGCACGCTCATTCAACGTTTTGAGCGGGATGAACTGCTTGAAGAACTGGTCAAGCGCTACATCAATGGTCTTGAGTCATAACTGAAACAAACTGCTTATTCGCTCCCGGTTCTTTTAACCGGGAGCTTTTCTGTTGTTTTCATATGTCTGTGTCTGTCTGCGGATACAGACATATGAAATATAACAAGTTGGGTAAAACTAGTTTAAACGTGTCGGAAGTGTGTTTCGGTACCCTGACGGTTGGACCGCTTCAGAGAAACCTGCCGGTGCGCGAGGGAGCCGACCTGATGATCGAGGCTTATGACCGGGGAATCAACTTCTTTGACACATCCGATCTCTATCAGACCTATCCGTATCTAAAGCGTCTCCTTCAGGCAAGACCGGAGAGTGTGATCTGCACGAAGTCTTATGATTACACGAAAGAAGGGGTGGAGAAGCGTCTGAACAAGGCGCTCAGAGAGACGGGACGGGACTATGTCGATCTCTACATGCTCCATGAGCAGGAATCCAGATACACCTTTGAAGGGCATTACGAAGCGATAGAAGCGCTTTTGAAAGCCAGAAAAGAAGGAAAAATCCGCGCGTTCGGCATTTCCACGCACCGGGTGGAGGCGGTCAGAGATGCGCGTGACTTTAAGGAAATTGAAGTGGTCTTTCCGCTCATGAGTCCGACCGGGATCGGCATTGAAGACGGAAGCATCGATGAGATGGTGGAGGCGGTAAAGCGCCTTCGGGAAGAAGGACGTGGCGTCTACGCGATGAAGCCGCTCGGAGGCGGAACACTCATCAAGGAGAGGAGATCCTGTTTTTCTTTTGCAAGGAAACTTCTCGAGAACGGAACGGTCGATTCAGTCGCCGTCGGCATCCAGAACCGCAATGAGCTTGAATATGATATCCGGGCGCTTACGGGGGCGGAGGTGCCGGCCGGTCTTGAAGAGAGAATCGACGCGCAGCCGAGAAAACTGCATATCGATGACTGGTGCGAGCGGTGTGGCGCCTGTGTGGAGCGGTGCGGACAAAACGCGCTTCACATGGGGGAGAAAACCGTGGAAGTGGACCGTGAGAGATGTCTTGCCTGCGGATACTGTGCAAGCGTCTGTCCGGTATTTTGTTTAAAAATCATATAAGACAATGGGAAGAATTCTAAGCTTAGACATTGGGGATAAATATATAGGGCTTGCGATGTCCGATCCCTTAGGCTATACAGCTCAGCCGTACAAGACCTATAAACGGGTCGGCCAGCTGGAAGATCTGGCCTTTTTTAAAGAACTTGTGGAAACGTACGATGTGGAGATGCTTCTTTCGGGGCTTCCGCTAAGCCTTGACGGCACGGAATCCAAACAAACCAGAAAAGCAAGAAACTTCGCTGGATTTCTCAAGAATAAACTGGAGCTTCCGCTTATATTCATGGATGAGCGCCTCACCACGGAGGCGTCGCATGAAATTTTGTACGAATCGGGCATGAGTGGAAGAAATCACAAGAAAGTAATTGACACGGTCGCGGCCCAGATCATTCTTCAGGATTATCTGGAAGACCAGCGCATGAAGAAAGCGCGGGAAGAGAGACTGAAGGAGATGGAACGCGAAGCGTCAGAAGATAGTGAGGAATAAAGAAGATGGAAGATGACAACAAACTCGTCCTCAGAGACGAAAACAATGAAGAACATACGTTCGAACTCGTAATCACCCTTGAATTAAACGGAAAGACTTATGTCCTTCTGACGGATGAAGATCATAACGGAACTTATCCTTTCATCTATGAAGTGGATGATGAAAAGGGCGAATCGCTCTATCCGGTGGAAGACGAAGAAGAATTCAAGATTTCATCTTCCCTCTCTTGGCT
>DLOL01000043.1:41417-43657 GCA_002478485.1 Eubacteriaceae bacterium UBA7485
GCTGCGCCTCCGGATGCGGAGCAGAGACAGGAAGCTGCTGTTGCTCGAGTGAAGATGAGTAAGATAGATGGCATTAAGAACAAAAGACAATACAAAAGAAGCGGTTCTAGAAACCCGCAGAAGCAAAAAATCAAACCTGCCCGCAACTCGAAAACATGCGGGCACTAAAGTGAAAAAAAGAAAAAAAGCCAAGAGAGGGAAGATGAAAATCATTCCGATCGGCGGTATCGGAGAAATCGGGAAGAACATGACCGTGTTTGAATACCGCGATCAGGCAATTATCGTGGACTGCGGACTCATGTTTCCGGATGACGATATGCNNAGAGAGCCACAGAATCCGCAATCTTCCTGACTTTGACTATGTTAAAAAGAACAAGAACAAGATTAAGGGGCTTGTAATCACCCACGGCCATGAAGACCATATCGGAGGTGTGGCCTACCTTCTCAAGGAACTGGACATTCCGGTTTACGCCACGCGCTTTACCATGGGACTCCTCGAAAGAAAGCTCCAGGAGCACGGCCTGCTTCAGAAAGCGGATCTGAATATCATTAAGGACGGAGAGAAGTTCAAGATCGGCGAATTCGAGATCGAGCCGATCCGGGTCAACCATTCCATTGCGGATTCTGTGGCTCTCTTCATCAAAACGCCTGCGGCTAAGGTTATTCACACAGGCGACTTCAAGATCGACTACAATCCGATTGATGGAAAAATCATCAACCTCCAGCGCTTTGCAGAACTTGGAGCGGAAGGGGTGGATCTTCTTATGGCAGACTCCACCAACGTGGAGGAAGCAGGTTTTACTGCCAGCGAATCGTCTGTCGGAGAAACTTTCTACAAACTTTTCAGAGGATGCAAAAACCGGATTATCGTGACGACCTTCGCATCGAACGTGCACCGAATCCAGCAGATTATTGATGCAGCGGTGGCCTATAACCGAAAAGTCGTTATCAGCGGAAGAAGCATGGAAAATATGGTCGAAGTCGCCATGGAGCTTGGCTATCTAAAAGTGCCGAAAAACACGCTGATCGATATCCGCGATATGAATAAATATAAGCCGAAGGAACTGGTTGTCATCACAACAGGCTCCCAGGGCGAACCGATGGCTGCGCTCGGGCGCATGGCAAACGGAGAACACCGTTTTCTCAATGTCGGTCCGGAAGACACCGTCATTATCTCGGCAAGCCCTGTTCCGGGGAATGAAAAGATGGTCGCCGATGTCATCAACCGTCTCGTCGGTTTGGGATCTGAAGTGGTCTATAAAAAATTTGCGGATATCCACGTCTCCGGACATGCGAGAAGAGAAGAGTTAAAGCTCATGCAGGTGCTCGTCAAGCCGAAGTTCTTCATGCCGGTTCACGGGGAAGAACGCATGCTCCTCCACCATGCAACCCTCGCAGAATCCCTGGGCATGAATCCGAAGAACATCTTCCTCATGAAAAACGGCAACCAGCTGGAACTTGACCATATGGAGGCGAAAATTCTCGATGAAATGGTTCCGGCGGAAAAAGTTCTGGTGGATGGCCTGGGCGTTGGCGATATCGGCAGCATCGTCCTGAACGACAGAAGACGTCTCTCGGAAGACGGTCTGTTTATCGTGATTGTGCGCATGAAGAACGGCCACGCGGTCGGAGCGCCGGATGTTATCTCCAGAGGATTCGTGTACATGAAGGAATCAGAAGCCCTGATTAAGGACGCGAAAGAACTCGTGGAAAAAGAGCTTGAAAAGCTTCACGCGAAAAACGTCACGGACTGGTCTGAAATCAAGAGTGCGCTCAGAGAAACCCTCTACCGCTACCTCTTCAAAAAAACACAAAGAAAACCGATGATTCTTCCGATTTTGGTTGAAGTCTGAACACACGCCGCTCCTCGATACAGAAGAGCGGCGTTTTGAATAACATTAAGCTTGGTATGCTTAGATATACAGGGACCGTTTGGAATCGATCCTTATTTGTAAAGGTTTTGTAACTAAAAGAATCTTTTGTTATACTTAAAGGAGAATTTCTATGAACGTATATGATTACGCCAACGATCTAGCAAAGGCGCTGAAAGAATCAAAAGAATACAAACAGTTTCAGGAAGCGGAAAAGAAGCTCAAGGCGGAACCCGAACACAGGAAAATGGCCAAGGACTTCATGGACAAGCAGATGGCTCTTCAGTTCAAGCAGATGAGCGGACAGGAAATCACTGACGAAGAACTCCAGGCTTTCTCCGCGCTTCTTACAAATAAGGATCGATTCCA
>DLOL01000068.1:0-1330 GCA_002478485.1 Eubacteriaceae bacterium UBA7485
CTCCGGACAGGTTTGTTAAATTGAATCAAAATACTTGACAAATTTGCTACTGTACGATAACAGTAGTTCCAACTTCGATGTTATTGAAAATAACACTTACTGCATCGAATGGCGTATTGATGCAGCCGTGGGAACCGCTGGTCTGGTAAATCGATCCACCGTAGTTGGATCTCCAGCTGGAATCATGAATGCCGTAATCCTGGTAGAAAGGAAGCCAGTAGGTCACAGGTGACGCGTAGCCATCTCCTCTCAACGTGATGTTCATGGATTTGCCCTGAAGCGTGAATTTGCCTGTAGGCGTGTCGTATTTGCCAAGCGTTCCGGTTGTGACCGGTGTGGATACGAGCAGCTCCCCGTTTTTCCAGAAGAACATGCTCTGGGAAGCGATGTCGATCAGGACATAGGTGCTTCCGCCCTGTGAATTGGTCAGAGCGCCCGAAGCCGAGTCAATCGAGCTTGTCAGGGTAACCGGAACTGGTTCAACCTTGACCGACTGAGGTTCCACGATTTCGGTCTTGCCGTTTAAGATGACATCCTTGATTCTCGCCGGCTCTGCGTCAAGGTCAATCAGATAAGCGGTAATGGCTTTATCGACCGCCTTGGCCTGTTCTTCTGTTTCGAAGATCCAGTAGTAGTTGTCGAGCTGGTTTAAGAAGCTTTGGATTCCTTCATCGCTGACTGTGACTTCTCCGCTTTCATTCACGGAAAGCCACTGCGCGTAAAGATCCTTGTCGATGATTTCGTCATTTTCTCCCAGGCGGTAGGTCAGTTCCGCGCCGAGCTTCTGGTTGAGAAGATCTCTATGCTGGATCAGCGCCTCGTTATCGGCGCGGACTTCAGCTTCAACGTAAAGGTTCTGGTCCTTGACATTAATCGCATCCACACCCGTGTAAAGCGCGTTTCCGACACTCTCAGAGAGCTTTTGCGCGTCAATCTGGTTTCCGTCCACCGCATCCTGGATCACAAACGCGCCAGTTTCCGGACTGTAAACAACCTGAGCATTCTGAGGCGCAACCACCGCGGGGGAGGATACGGACTCAAGAAATGCAATGTTTTGGTTCAGCACGTTCTGGTCGAGAAGAAGGTCTCTGCTCTCAAGGCTGATTTCCTTCACTTCGCTGCTCATCATGGCGAGCGGCCACAAGAACGCGTTTTGTCCTTCAAGCGCCTGCGCAACCGTTCCCTGATTCTGGTAGGAAAGGCCCGCGTTCTGCGCTGTAATGGTCTGGACGCTGCCGTCCATTAACTGGAGATCGACTTTTCGCTCCTGAATGGAGGTTTCGATTTCCTGAGTAACCATTTCTTCCGTTTTATATTCTGCATGAACTCC
>DLOL01000068.1:1385-1580 GCA_002478485.1 Eubacteriaceae bacterium UBA7485
AGAGCCAGTATGACACCGGCTGCTGCTACAATCCCGATTCTCTTGCGTTTACTGAGTGATTTAAACTTTTCCATCATATTGGCCTTGTTCAGTCACTTTCTAGATTGTGTTTAATTATCAGCAAACCTTATTGGTTGAATGTTATTATATAATAGAATGTCTAATTAATCAAGAATAATCACAAAAATAATTACG
>DLOL01000068.1:1630-14157 GCA_002478485.1 Eubacteriaceae bacterium UBA7485
GGATATACACAATCTGACTGACCGAATGATCGATCAGCTTATGAGCGACCCTCTGGACCAGGCTTCTGCAAGCCCGTTTCTTCCTTCCAGAAAAGAAAACACGCAGCTGATCAATGATTTGAGAAAACTCCTTTTCCCGAGGCATTACGGGGAAATGGCGATATACAACTGCACGCTGGAGTATTATATCGGAAGCTTAATGCTCTCGATTGAAGAGCGGCTCTCAAAGCAGATCGGGAAGGCTTTGATGCGGGAGGATAAAGAAGGGCATTACGCGTTGTCCGTCACGCAGGCAACAGCGGATCGCGCTGCGGATTTGTCCCGTAAGTTTATGGATAAGCTTCCCAACATTCGTGCCATGCTCATGATGGATATTGATGCGTTCTATGAAGGCGATCCGGCAGCGGGAAGCCGAGATGAGATCATCCTCTCTTATCCAGGACTCTTTGCAATTATGATTTACCGCATCGCGCATGAACTGCACCTGCTCCGCATCCCCATTATCCCAAGAATGCTCACGGAATACGCGCATTCAAGAACCGGAGTGGACATTAATCCCGGGGCCACGATCGGAAAATATTTCTTTATCGACCATGCGACCGGGGTGGTCATCGGGGAGACCACCCATATCGCGGATCATGTCAAACTCTACCAGGGTGTCACGCTCGGCGCGCTCTCGACGGACGGCGGGCAGGCGCTTCACGGGATTAAGCGGCATCCGACCATCGAGAATGATGTGACGATTTACGCCAACGCAACCGTTCTCGGAGGAAACACGGTGATTGGTGAAGGGTCCGTTATTGGCGGGTCCTGCTTTATCACAAAGTCCGTTCCTCCGCATTGCGTGGTCCGGACGGTTTCCAAAATCGTTACGCAAGGTCCGGACTACACATCCATCGCCGGAGAGAGCGGAATTAATGTCGGGGATTCACATGAAAAAGAAGATTAGAGGAAGACTGAGAGATGTCCTTCTGATCTCCGGAATTGTTCTGCTCCTGATTATCGGCATCATTCTCAACCAGTACCTTCTTGATAAGCGGGCGGAGGGGAGAAGCGAGGCGCTTGAGTTTTATGACGCGTTTCAGGAAGCCTATGACCAGGAGGAAACCATTGTGAAAGACCTCAGCGAGAACAGCGCGTTCGGCGATATTGCTCCTGTTTTGAATGACCAGACTATAAAAGACTGTATGCCGGAAGGGGTCAGCGCGATGGCCGTCTACACCAATCAGGGAAAAGTTGTGGCGAAGACCGGAGACAATCCGGATTCGCTCCGGGACACTGTGATCTATAAAAAAATCATGGCTCATCTCGACACCTTTACACAGATCGAAGCGGTGAACGGCGAGCCTGCACTGGTTTCTTTGATCAAGGTGGGACCAAAAGACCAGTTATCAAAAGCGATTGTCAGAATTGTCTATCCGCTCACAAGTCTTAACGGGCAGGCGCAGAAAGACTTGAAGGAAGGGCATACCGTCTACCTTCTGTCCAACACGAAAGAATACTATGACTACAAAACAAGGAAAATGGAAAGTGAGCCGGGGACGGGCGCACTGGCGGAAGTCTTGAATAATGCGTTTAAGGGAACCGGAGGCTCTTCAGGTGAGATTAAGGTTCTGGTGAATGAAAAAACGGTCTACGGCGGATTTAAGGTCAATGAGAGGGGCCTTGGCGTCTATGTCGGCAAAGAATAAGAAAAAACGGGATTCCGATTTGGGGAATCCCGTTTTTCTTTAGGGGCCCGGCTTCCGGTCCGGGCTTTTGGTTGGATAAAGAATATTGATTATTCCGCCGGCATGGTCCGGGTCGCGACCACATCCACTCCTGTGTCAAGCACGTTTGGAATGATGACCTGACCGACTTCAACCGGGGCGTCCACAGACACTTTGTTGATTTCTTTCATAATATCGAAGATCATGCTCTTTGGAACCGCGTCAGCCGTCTTGACGGGAAGTCTTTTCAGCTTTCCGCCATTGCAGACCACAGTGGTCGGGATGACGCGTTTCGGGTTTGTGACTTCTTCGATACCGTAGATTTCACCGTTTTTGCAGGTGTTTCCAGTTACTGTAATGTTGTCTCCGTCCCGGGTGACTGTTAAATTGCAGCCCATCGGGCAGGAGATGCAGATGAGATTTCTGACTTCAGCCATTGTTGCTCCTCACTTTCCTCAGGCTTTTTTCTTCGGCACAGGTTTGTCTTCAATGACAAAGCGGATTTCTTCGCCGTCCGGGTACTTTTCAAGTGTTTTCTTGCTGATCTTGAAATTGACCATTTCAGCCGGAAGGAATTTCTGCGCGCGCTTGGTTGCGACTTTTTCGTCTCCGATGTACGCGTTGATGACCTTATCTTCCAGCACGTTGCGGACGCGCATGTAGAAAGTGATGGAATCGTCCACATTGTCAAGCGAGACATTTTGCGGTACGACATAGCCGAGTCCAGGGCCTGCTACGGTCTTGAAATCCGGTTCTTGGTCGAGCGTGCCCTGGATGTATTTGCCTGCGCCTTTTCCGGCGAGCGCCGCTTCTTCGGATACAAAGTCGACGAGGTCATGTACATGAACAACATTTCCCGCTGCGAAGACGCCGGGAATTGAAGTTTCCCTCAGTTCGCTGACGACTGGGCCGTTGGTTCTCGCATCGATTTCCACGCCCGCGTTTCTTGAAATTTCGTTTTCGGGAAGAAGGCCGACGGAGAGAAGAACGACGTCGCAGTCAATTCTTTCTTCTGTTCCCGGAATCGGTTTTAAGTCCGGTCCGACTTCCTGAATGGTTACACCTTCCACACGGTCTTTTCCATGAATGAAGGTGATGGTGTGGGAGAGCTTGAGCGGGATGTCGTAATCGTCAAGGCACTGCACGATATTTCTCTGCAGGCCGTTTGAATACGGCATCAGTTCGCAGACCGCTTCGACTTCGGCGCCTTCAAGCGTCATTCTTCTGGCCATAATCAGTCCGATATCGCCCGAACCGAGAATGACGGCTTTCTTTCCGCACATATAGCCTTCCATGTTGATGAAACGCTGTGCGGTGCCTGCTGTGAACACGCCTGCCGGGCGGAAGCCGGGAATGCCGATCGCGCCTGCCGGACGTTCTCTGCAGCCCATGGTCAGAACGACAGATTTCGTGTCAAAAGTCTGGTATCCGTTTTCTTCATTGACGGCATGGATGCGTTTCAGATCCCCTTCGTCTTCCAGGTCCAGGACCATCGTATCGAGTTCATAAGGGATATCCAGCTCTTTTGCCTGATCGATGAAACGTTCCGCGTATTCAGGGCCTGTGAGCTGCTCATTAAAGGTGTGAAGGCCGAAGCCGTTATGAATGCACTGATTTAAGATTCCGCCGAGTTCTCTGTCTCTTTCCAGAATCAGAACATCTTCAGCGCCGTTTTTCTTCGCTTCAATGGCAGCGGCCAAACCTGCCGGGCCTCCGCCAAGGACAACTGTATCGTAAACTTTTTCCATTTTATTCTCCTTGTTCTGGCACATCTTTGGTCTTGCCGGTCAGGATGAAAGCAGGGCCCTTCTTGTCGTAGTAGACCTGATCCATCGGGATATCGAGTTCTCTTGAGAGAATTTCCGTTACGCGCGGCGAGCAGAATCCGCCCTGGCAGCGTCCCATGCCGGCGCGGCATCTCTTCTTGACGCCTTTGACCGTGGTGGCTCCTGCACTTCTGTGGATGGTGTCGAGAATTTCACCTTCCGTGATGGTTTCGCATCTGCAGATGACGCGGCCGTATTTCGGATTTTCCTTGATCAGCTCGCGCTTTTCCTCTTCCGTCAGTTCATTGAAGTAGACATGCTTTCTGTTCTTTGGATTAAAGTTTTCGTTCGGCTTGACTTCAACGCCTTCTCTTTCAAGGATCGGGAGAATGATTTCATCGACAACGTACAGGCCGGCTGCCGGAATGGAAGTGAGTCCGGGTGATTCGTATCCCGCGAAGTTGACAAAATTCTTAACAGGGGACTCTTCGATGATAAAGTCGCCGTCTGTTGTAGTCCATTCTGTCTTAACCGGTGTGTTTCGGGTTCCGGCGTAGTTTCTGATGATCTTTCTGTAGCAGCTTTCGACGCTCGGGACGTTCTTGTGCGCGTTTTCCTTGATCCAGTCAAGCTTGTCCTGTGTGGTGGAAATGTCGCCTTTCCAGGTAGGTGATGCGTCCGGGCCGATCAGAAGGTTTCCGTGAACGGTCGGTGCGACCAGAATTCCTTTCCCGTTCTTTGTCGGGCATGGGAAGATGACGTTGTTTACGAGATCTCCGCACTCTTTGTCGAAGATAAAGTAGTTTCCTTTTCTCGGGAGAATTTCAAAATAATGTTCTCCGACCATTTCGTAGACGTCGTCTGCATAGACGCCCGCTGCGTTAACGACCACCTTGGCTTCAATATTGCCCTTGTTGGTCTTAAGTGTGAAGGAGCCGTCGTTGTTTTCGATGTCTTCAACCAGGGTGTCCAGTCGGAGTTCGACCCCGTTGTCGACCGCATTTTCCGCAACCTTTGCAACGAGTTCGAACGGAGAGACGATCCCCGCATCTCCTGCATAGAGTGCGCCGCAGATGTCCGGTGCAAGATTGGGTTCCATTTCATGAACTTCATCTTCAAAGAGAATTCTCATGTCCGGAACGCCGTTTCTCAAGCCGTTCTGGTAGAGTTCATGAATTTTCATCATTTCTTCTTCAGTGTGCGCGACGACCAGCGAGCCGGTGCGCTTGAACGGAACATCCAGGTCTTCGCAGACCTTTCCGTACATGATACATCCAGGCGCGTTGAATTTTCCCTTCAGCTTGTAGCTAGGCGCGTCAAATCCAGCATGAACGATCGCCGAATTTGCCATGGAAATCTGATTTCCCACATCGCTTTCGCCGTCGATGAGCACAATTTTGAGCTCGTAGCGTGCGAGTGTGCGGGCGATGTAAGAACCTGCAATACCGGCTCCTACGATTGCAACATCATACATAACTTCGTCTCCTTATTCTTTATCCTTCGAATAGTATTTCACTGTCGTGACTGTTATCCGGTCTTTAAAAAAAGAGCCTGAAGGAAAATAAAGCATTATTATTCGCATCAGGCTCTCCGTAAAATTCTCTTGTATTAATTTTTTTTCGCGCCGTCGAGCATCCACAAAGAGGGAACGCTTGTGCTGCAGGCACAGGCCCCGGCTTCAATCCCCTGCATGACTTCTTCCTCGGTGCTGATAAAGCCTCCTGTAATAATCGGGAGATTCATCGATTCGCTCGCAAGCCTGATCAGTTTCGGGCTTACGCCGGGCAGAATTTCAACTGCGTCGGGTTTGACTTTGTTGGCCGCTGCGATAGACACGTCGAGGGCCGATGAATCAAGAAGGAATGCGCGCCGAACGGTCATCAGGCCGTCCTGCTTGGCACGCTGCAGAAGCGTGTTTTTGGTGGAGATCACGCCGGTCGGCTTGATCTCGTCGGCAAGGTAGCGCACAAAGTAACTGTCTTGCCCATAGCCCTTGAGAAGATCAAGATGAACAAAGCAGCTCTTGCCGGCCCGGGCGACATGCGTCACCATGGATTTCAAGTTGTACACGCTCCCGCACAGCAGAAAGATGACGCTGCACGGTGAATCGATGGCTTCCCGTAGAGATTTCGGGGAGCGCACCGCCGCGATGACAGGCTGATTTTTGAGCAGGGACTCGAGTGCTGTGTTACTCATCTTCTCCATTATCTGACTTTCATGTATAGATTTCTTTCGGGTTTACCCATCCGTTCGCGCGTTCGACGGCTTTCTGCCATCCAGCGTAGAGTTTTGCGCGTGTTCTGGGTTCCATCATCGGTTCGAATGTGCGTTCGACTTTCCATGCCTTAGCAACGTCTTCAAGGCTTTCCCAGAATCCGACTGCAAGACCTGCCAGGTAGGCAGCGCCGAGAGCGGTGGTTTCGACGACGACCGGACGTTCAACCGGAACGCCTAAGATGTCAGCCTGGAACTGCATGAGGAAGTTGTTCGCGGAAGCGCCGCCGTCAACTTTAAGAGAAGAAAGCTTGACGCCTGAGTCTTTTTCCATCGCGTCGAGAACGTCTTTTGTCTGATAAGCGAGGGATTCGAGAGTCGCGCGGATCACATGATTCTTGTTGACCCCGCGGGTAAGGCCGGTGATGACGCCGCGAGCATACGGATCCCAGTACGGAGCGCCGAGTCCTGTGAAGGCAGGAACGACATAGCAGTCGTTGGTATCCGGAACTTTCTTGGCGAAATGTTCAGAATCCGGTGAGGTGTCGATCAGTCTCATTTCGTCTCTGAGCCACTGGATTGCAGCGCCGGCTACGAAAATGGATCCTTCAAGCGCATAGTCCACTTCGCCTTCTTTAAGACCCCAAGCGATGGTGGAGAGAAGACCGTTGGTCGAGAGCGCTTTTTCTTTACCGGTGTTCATCAGAAGGAACGCGCCGGTGCCGTAGGTGTTTTTCGCATCCCCAGGATTGAAGCAGGCCTGTCCGAAGAGCGCGCACTGCTGGTCGCCGGCCATACCGGCAATCGGGATGTTTCCGCCAAAGTGGGTGGTGTAGCCATAAATGCAGGAAGAAGGCTTGACTTCCGGAAGAACAGATTTCGGAATGTCGAGTTCCTTGAGCATTCTTTCATCCCACTGAAGGGTTTTGATGTTGAAGAGCATCGTACGGGAAGCGTTTGAGTAGTCGGTGACATGGACTTTTCCGTCTGTAAGTTTCCAGACCAGCCAGCTGTCAACGGTACCGAAGCAGATTTCACCTTTTTCCGCTCTTTCTCTGACGCCTGGAACATTGTCGAGGATCCAAGCCATTTTGGTTGCTGAGAAGTACGGGTCTAAAAGAAGACCGGTGTTTTCCTGCGTGTATTCGGCAAGGCCTTCGCGCGCTTCGAGAATATCCGCATAGTTTGCGGTTCTGCGGCACTGCCAGACGATTGCGTTGTAGACAGGTTCTCCTGTTTCACGGTCCCAAAGGATCGTGGTTTCGCGCTGATTTGTGATGCCGATGCCGGCGATGTCTTCCGGTTTGACACCCGCTTTTGACATGACTTCAAGCGCCACGCCGCTCTGGGTAGCCCAGATTTCCAGTGGATCATGTTCAACCCAGCCCGGGTTTGGATAGATCTGTTCGAATTCTTTTTGAGCAACAGCGACGATTTCAGAGTTCTTGTTGAACAGGATCGCGCGGTTGCTGGTTGTGCCTGAATCCAGAGCTAACATGTATTTAGCCATTCAAATAACCCCCCTAAAGAAATGAATACGGCCAGGAACACAAGTAAGGTTTGTAACTTTACCGAAGATCCCCCCTGGCCGAGCGGCCACACTTCGATTAAAGCGTTTTCAAGAAGCTTAGAAAAAAACACAGTCAAGAATTAACGCGTCTTTTGACTCTTCATACGTTAATAACTTACTGTGCCTCTCCTTTTATCCTTGTATGTAAGGCTGTGTTCCTGCGCCTCATTTTGTTATCTCAAGATTACCACATTCGACAGGACCTGTCTAGGAGAAAAGACGGTTTTCTATCAAGTTAATTAAATAACAAGTGTCGCAAAAATACTGAATACAACCGGACAACTTTCAAATTAACGTAAATTTTAGGTTCTAAACAATAAAAAACGCTTTGTTTTCGGCTTTTTCCGCCGACCGGAAAGCACGGGACGCGCACGGGGCATCCGGGAAGGACCACGGGAACCGGAGCGGCTCGGAGAGAGACGCGGGGAGTGTGGAAAGTTTACGCGAAGAATTCTTCCGTCAAATTCAGAATCGGCCCGGAACAACTCAAAGAACAAAATATTCCCGTTTGGAGTCAAAAATATACTATAAGGGAGAATTATTGTTTACACTTCTTAAATGTGGTTGGGCTTATAATAGAATCATCAATCCAAGGGGGGATAACATGAAAAAGTTCATCAACGATGTAAACAAAGTTGAAACCGAAATGCTTGACGGCATGGCCGTGACGTATCCGCAGTATGTCAGACGGATGGACGGGCTTGACGTCATCGTGCGCAAGGACAAAAAAGACGGGAAAGTCGCTCTGGTATCCGGAGGCGGATCCGGCCATGAACCGGCTCATGCCGGATATGTCGGAAAAGGCATGCTTGACGCTGCGGTCGCAGGCGCCATTTACACCTCACCCACACCGGACCAGATCTATGAAGCAATCAAAGAAGTCGACACGGGAAAAGGCGTGCTTCTGGTTATCAAAAACTACACGGGAGACGTCATGAACTTCGAAATGGCAGCCGACATGGCGCGCGATGAAGGCATCGATGTCGACCAGGTCATCACCGCGGACGATGTGGCCGTTGAAGATTCCCTCTATACAATCGGAAGACGAGGCGTTGCGGGAACCATCTTCGTTCACAAAATCGCCGGCGCGAAAGCGGAAGAAGGCGCAAGCCTGAAAGAAGTCCAGGAAGTCGCGAAGAAAGCGGTCGACAACATCCACACCATGGGCGTTGCCATCAAGCCTTCCACCGTCCCCGCTGCGGGAACGCCGGGCTTTGAGCTTGCCGAAGACGAAATGGAAATGGGCATCGGCATCCACGGAGAGCCGGGTGTCGAAACCGAAAAAATCAAACCAGCCGACGCCATTGTTGAAGAACTTCTGGGACATATTCTCAAAGACGACAATTTCGAAGGCGAAGACGTGGCCCTGATGGTGAACGGTTCCGGTGCAACCCCGGAAATGGAACTTTTAATCCTTTCAAATCATGCAAACAAAGTCCTCAAAGACAAAGGCATCAATGTCTACAAGACATTCCTTGGAAACTTTATGACATCCATCGACCAGGCAGGCGCCTCCTTGACGCTCCTCAAACTTGACGATGAACTCAAGGCGCTCCTCGACGCTCCGGCCGACACGCCTGCGATGACAATTGTTTAAGCGCGCTTGAAGTTGGCTAAAAAACATGTGGTAATATGAGATGAGGCAGAGATGATCTGCCTCCTTACTTCATGTTTTTGGAGGAAACAAGAATGGGAATGGATAAGCAGCAGATCCTGGATTTTGTGGACAAATTCGCCGACAAGATGGCGGAACACAAGCAGGAGCTGACGGAATATGACCAGCACATCGGTGACGGCGACCACGGAATCAACATGGCCCGCGGGATGGCTGCGGTGGAAGAAAAGAAGCCGGCCTTCCAGGACAAGGATATCGGAGATATCTTAAAGACTGTCGGCATGACGCTTGTCTCCACGGTCGGAGGCGCTTCGGGCCCGCTTTACGGCACGGCATTCATGAAAGCCGGAATGGCGGCCAAAGGCAAGGAAGAACTCACGGATGATGATCTCATCGCCGTTTTCGATGCGATGATCGGCGGAATCCAGACCAGGGGGAAGGCGCAGCAGGGCGAGAAGACCATGCTCGACGCGATTATTCCGGCTGCGGATGCTTTCAAAGCTGCGGTGGCAGAAGGCAAGGACACGCAGCAGGCGCTTGAAGAAGCGGATAAGAAAGCCTGGGAAGGTGTCGAATACACAAAAACCATCCGCGCCACCAAAGGACGCGCAAGTTATCTGGGCGAAAGGTCCATCGGATTTCAGGATCCGGGCGCAAGCTCAATCTCCTATATGATCGACGCGCTCACGGAAGCATCGGGAAAGCCGGTGGGGGAGTCTGAAGCCACTGATACAGTCGGCATTGTAATTGTATCCCACTCCCCGAAAATCGCGGAAGGCGTGCTGGATCTCGCACTCGAGATGGCGCCAAACGCGAGGATCGCGGCGACTGGAGGGCTGTCTGACGGATCTATCGGAACGGATCTGACCGCGGTGAGAAAAGCTATCGACACCGTCATGAGCCCGGCTGGCGTAATTGTGCTCATTGACCTTGGATCCGCCTACATGTCAAGCGAGATGGCCGTAGAGATGAGCGATCATCCTGAGCTCATCCATATCGTGGACGCGCCGCTGCTTGAAGGCGCACTGTTCGCGGCGGTTGAATCGTCTGTCGGAAACGACATTGACAGAATCATGGAAGTTATGAGAAAATCCAAGATCGAACCGAAATTCTAAGGGACTCTTCGAGTCCCTTTTTTAAACTGTAAACGTATGATCGATTCGGGGCTCTCAGCCCCCTGGAAAGTGGCAAAGATGAACTTTACACATCTTCACGTGCACTCTGAATACTCTCTGCTCGACGGGCTCGGCCGGATCAAGGATCTGGTCGGCCGGGCAAAGGAGCTTGGCATGGAGAGCCTTGCGCTCACCGACCACGGGGTGATGTTCGGAGTGCTTGATTTTTACAATGAATGCAAAGCGCAGGGCATCAAGCCGATCATCGGGTCTGAAGTGTATGTGGCTCCGGGGAGCATGACGGACAGGGACCCGAACCGGAAACGCTCAAGTCATCTGGTGCTTTTGGCGAAAAACGAGACCGGATATAAAAATCTCATCAAGATTGTTTCGGCAGGCTACGTGGACGGGTACTATTACAAGCCGCGTATTGACCACGATTATCTCAGAGCCCACAGCGAGGGGATTATCGCGCTCTCGGCCTGCCTTTCCGGAGAAATCCCGAAAGCCATCCTGAACGGAGATTATGAAGGGGCGAAGAAGACCGCGCTGATGTACCAGGAGATCTTTGGAAAAGACCATTTCTATCTTGAAATCCAGGATCACCGCATTCCGGAGGAAGCCAGGGTGCGCGACCAGATCCGCAGGATCAGCCAGGAGACGGGCATCGACATGGTCGCGACAAATGACGTGCATTATGTCAGAAGCGAGGACGCGCAGACACATGACGTTCTCATCTGCATTCAAACCGGCACGCATGTCGCCGACGAGGAGCGCATGCGCTACACCGGCGACTACGCGCTTCTCGACCAGGACACCATGGACCGGACGTTTCGGGCTTATCCGGGAGCGGTCGAAAACACGCAGAAGATTGCGGACATGGTGGATCTGACACTCAAAGAGGGCGAGAACCACATGCCCGTCTACGAGATTCCGCCTGAATATGAGGATGCGGCGGCCTACCTGAGGGATCTTTGCGAGACGGGGCTGGCCGAGCGTTACGAGACGATTACGGAGGAGCTTACAAAGCGGCTCGACCACGAGCTCTCCACCATCCATTCGATGGGATTTGACAATTATTTTCTCGTGGTCTGGGACTTCATCAAATACGCGGTCGACCACGGCATCCCGGTGGGGCCTGGAAGAGGATCCGCCGCGGGAAGTCTTGTCGCCTATACTCTCGGGATCACCAAGCTTGATCCCCTGAAGCACAACCTGTTGTTTGAGCGCTTCCTCAATCCCGAGCGCTACACCATGCCCGATATCGATTGCGACTTCTGTTATGAGAGAAGGTCTGAAGTCATCGAGTACGTCAACAGAAAGTACGGCGAAGACCACGTCGCGCAGATCATCACCTTCGGCACTATGGCCGCGCGCGGATCCATCCGCGATGTCGCCCGCGTGCTTGAACTGGACTATGCAACCACCGACCGCGTGGCAAAGGAAATCCCCATGCGCCCGGGGCAGCATATCACCATTGAGGACGCCCTCAAGGAAAACGCGGAGCTTCGGGCCATGGTGGAGGGAGACAAGCAGATCCGCGAAGTGGTGGAGACGGCAAAAAAAGTTGAGGGTCTCAACCGAAACGCCGGCACGCACGCCGCGGGCGTGGTCATTGCGGACAAGCCCCTGACCGAATATGTTCCCCTGTACAGAAACCAGGACGCGGTCACCACGCAGTTTCCGATGGGCCTTCTTGAGAGCCAGGGACTCATCAAAATGGACTTTTTAGGTCTTCGAACCCTCACGGTGATCAAGGACGCGCTTGACAACATCGAGAAGACCACAGGGGAGCGGCTTGACATCGACAAGATCGATTACGAGGACCCCGAAATCTACCGTCTGATCGCGTCGGGAGACGACGCGGGAATTTTCCAGTTTGAGTCCTCGGGCATGATCAGCTTCATGCAGGAATTAAAGCCCGAAAGCTTTGAGGATATCGTCGCGGGGGTCTCCCTCTTCAGGCCGGGACCTATGGACCAGATTCCGCGCTATATCAAGAACAAGCACGATCCGACGGGCATCACCTACCTTCATCCGAGTCTCGAGCCGATCCTGGGCGTCACCTACGGGTGCATGATCTACCAGGAGCAGATCATGCAGATCTTCCGGGATCTCGCGGGCTTCTCCATGGGACGCGCGGATCTGGTGCGCAGGGCCATGTCCAAGAAAAAACGCGAAGTCATGGAGCAGGAAGGGTATGTCTTCATTCACGGGGAGACAGACGAAAAAGGAAATGTGGTCGTGGAAGGCTGCATCCGCCGCGGCATCCCTCAGCCGGTGGCGGAGAAGATCTATGACGAGATGAAGCAGTTTGCCAACTACGGATTCAACAAATCCCACGCGGCCGCCTACTCCCTGATCGCCTGCCAGACGGCTTACCTCAAGCACTATTATCCGGTGGAATTCATGGCCGCGCTCATGAGCTCCGTCATGGACCAGTCTTCCAAGATTGCGCGCTACATCGACGAGGTGCAGCGCATGAAGATCGACGTGCTCCCGCCGGATGTCAACCGCTCCGAGACGCGCTTTACGGTT
>DLOL01000068.1:14189-14326 GCA_002478485.1 Eubacteriaceae bacterium UBA7485
GGCAGGTTGACGAGATTGTTGAAGCCCGGAAAGAGGGTCCGTTCAAGAGTTTCACCGACTTTTGCGAGCGGGTGGAAGGGAAAAAACTCAACAAGCGCTCGGTCCTCTCCCTGATTAAGTGCGGCGGGTTCGATTTC
>DLOL01000068.1:14354-19622 GCA_002478485.1 Eubacteriaceae bacterium UBA7485
ACCGGGTGGCCAAAGACAAGAAGGAGAAGCTCAAAGGGCAGATGAACCTGATGGATCTTGCGATGGGCGGCGTCAAGGATCAGCTTTCAGAAGAGCATTTTCCGGAGGTGCCTGAGGCAAGTCCGGAGATGATCCTCTCCATGGAGAAAGAAGTGACGGGCCTCTACATCTCGGGCCATCCGCTCAACCGCTACCGGGATCTCCTCGACCACTACGCCGACTTTAACTTCAAGGCGTGCGACTCTTATGAAGAGCTCTCGAAAGTCGCGCCCGACCAGTCCATCGTCACGGTCGGCGGACTGGTGAAGAACGTGCGTACGCAGCTTACGAAAAACAGGGACCTGATGGCTTTTGCCACGCTTGAGGACCCGTACGGCGCGATCGACCTTGTCATTTTCCCGAAAGCCTATGAAAGGCTGAGAGGACTTTTAAAGAAAGAGCTTCCGGTGGTGGTGCGCGGGAAGATCTGCTATGACGAGGAGATGAAAGTGTCTGTCTGCGTCGACCGCATGAGTCCGCTTGAGAAGGAAGAGGAGAGGCTTAAAAAGCAAAAGGCCGCCAGGCGCGGAGAAGGCCGGGAGAACCTTGCAGTGCGGGAAGAGGAGCGCTTATATGAGGTAAAGGCGCCCGGAAGCCTGACGATCCATTTCAAGGACGCGGGAGAAAAATCACTTTTACCTGAGTTAAAAACCATTCTCGCCGGTTTTCCAGGTCAAAGCCCTGTGATATTATATTTTGAGAGGGAAAACCAACGCTACAAGGCTTCCGAGAAGCTGTTTGTAACGATTAATCATCAATTAATAGCCCGGCTTGAGGAAGTTCTCGGCTCCGGGCGTGTGGAGGTTTAAAATAATGGGAGACAAAAAACGCATCGGGATTCTCACCAGCGGCGGCGATGCACCGGGCATGAACGCGGCGATCAGAGCGTCAGTCAATGCTGCGCTTGATGAGGGGTATGAAATTTACGGAATCAACCGGGGTTACGCTGGTCTGCTGGATAAGGATTTTATTCCGATGAATTCAGCCATGGTCGCGGATATCATGGGCCAGGGCGGCACCATCCTCCGCACATCAAGAAGCGACTTTTTCCCGACATCCGCCGGGCTCAAGCGCTCCACAGAAATTCTGGATGAATACAACATTGACACGCTTATCGTCATCGGCGGGGACGGATCCCTGACCGGGGCGCTGATGCTCTCAAGACTTGGCGTCAAGATCGTCGGGATGCCGGGGACCATCGACAATGACTTCGGAGCTTCTGACTTCACCATCGGATTTGACACAGCCGTCACCACCGCAATCGACGCGATCAGCAAGATCAGAGACACCACATTCTCTCACAACAGAATCAATATTGTCCAGGTCATGGGCCGCTCATGCGGGGACATCGCTCTTTATGCGGGATTCTCAAGCGCGGCAGAAGCGCTGATCATCCCGGAAAAGGAAAACAACCTGGAAGAAATCTGCGCGGACCTGCTGCGCGGAAAAGACAGGGGACATCTCCACAGCATCGTCATGCTGGCGGAAGGATGCGGCTCCTACCGCGATTACGTCAAGAAGTTTGAAGAGCTCACCCAGGTCACCACCAAGGGGACGAACCTCGGTTATATCCAGAGAGGCGGATCGCCAACCCATTTTGACAGAAACCTCGCCAGCTACATGGGATACAAAGCGGTCGAAGCGATCAAGAACGACGACATCAACACCGTCATTGTCCAGAGAAACGGACAGTATATCGCCATGCCGATCGAAGAAGCCCTTGCCACTAAGAAGATCTTCAATGAAGAAATGTACCAGATTATGAAAAAACTCGCGAAATAAAGCGTAAAGCCTCCGCAGATGCGGAGGCTTTTTAAGTTTGACTTTATTTTCATTCCGTTTCGGGTACTTCAAAAGTGAAATCAACGCATGGTCCAGGACTTGAAACTTGTAATCGGTAAACCATAAATCTGCCGTTGTTTTCACAAATTCAAGCGTACAATTAATTATGTGATGAGTAACATTGATAGAGAAGGAATAAATTTAGTGGAGTAATTATGAAAAGAACGAAAATTGTCTGCACAATCGGTCCTGCGAGCGAGGAAATGAAAACGCTCAAATCCATGATCAAGGAAGGGATGAATGTCGCAAGGCTGAACTTCTCCCACGGGGATCATGAAGAACACCGCGTGAGAATCGAGAGGATTAAAAAAGCCCGCCAGGAAATGAACGTGCCGATCGCCCTCATGCTGGACACCAAAGGCCCTGAAATCCGCACCGGTCTTCTCAAGGACAAGAAGGTCGAACTGGTTAAGGGACAGGAATTCACCCTGACGACGGACGATATTGAAGGAGACAACACCATTGTATCCGTCTCCCACAAGGATCTGCCGAACGATGTGACAAGCGGGGATATTATTCTGATCGATGACGGACTGATCGGCCTTGGCGTTGACTCGGTGGACGGCAACCAGATCCATACGGTTGTCACCAACGGAGGCGTGCTTGGCGAAAGAAAGTCCATTAATGTTCCAAACGTATCCATTTCACTTCCGGGATTGACGGAAAAAGACGAATCCGACCTGAAATTCGGGATTGAACAGGGCGTCGATTTCGTGGCGGCTTCCTTCATCAGAAAACCGCAGGACGNNGCGGACGTCATGGCCATCCGCCACGTCTTAAACAACAACGGCGGGGGGGACATCAAGATTATCTCCAAGATCGAATCCCAGGAAGGCGTTGACAACATCGACAAGATTATCGCCGTCTCTGACGGGATCATGGTCGCAAGAGGCGACCTCGGGGTTGAAGTTCCGGCAGAACAGGTTCCGCTGATCCAGAAGGAAATTATCCACAAGTGCAACAAGGTCGGAAAGCCGGTTATCACCGCGACCCAGATGCTCGACTCCATGATCAGGAACCCGAGACCGACCCGTGCGGAAGTGGGCGACGTTGCGAACGCGGTCTTTGACGGAACCGACGCGGTCATGCTCTCCGGGGAAACCGCAGCGGGCGCTTATCCGGCGCTGACCGTTCAGACCATGGCAAACATCGTCTCCGTGGCTGAAAAGTCCGATGAATTCAAGCTCAAGAAAAGAGTGGACCAGCATGAATCCAACACCACAAATGCGGTGTGCGAAGCGGCCGTATCCATCTCCCATAATCTTGGGTGCAATGCGATCGTCGCTGCCACCTCATCCGGCGCAACCGCGAGAGCGCTCTCTAAATTCAAGCCGGACGCTCCGATTCTCGCCACATCCTTCCGGATGCAGACGATCAGACAACTCTGCCTCTCATGGGGCGTGTACGGACTGTACGTGGTTCAGATGAACGATACAGACCAGCTGATCAATGAATCGGTTAAGACCGCAGTCACGGCAGGATGGCTCAACTCCGGCGAAACCATCGTTATCTGCGCGGGCATTCCGGTCGGAGGAACCGCAAACACCAACACGCTTCGCGTCCACACGGTGGGAGATGCGATGATCAAGGGCGTCGGAACCGGGAAAGCATCCTCTTATACCGGGATCGCAAGACTGGTCGGGGAAGGAAGGAACGCAAACTTCCATGAAGGCGAAATTCTCATCGTTCCGAAACTCACATCCGAAAACGCATATCTTGCAGAATCCGCAGGTGCGCTGATCACGGAATGCGATGCCAACGCCTCGAAGAGCTATCTGTCTGAAATCCCGGATATTCCGGTCATCGTCAGCGCGACCGGCGTCATGGATGCCGTCAAGAACGGCGCGCTCGTTCGCGTCAATTCCATTACCGGATTGATTTTACAGGGAAACAGCTGAAAAACGCTTGACAAAGTCAGGCTGTTTGATAAACTGATTAAAAATTGAATAAGCCCAGTAAACCGATGAGGTGAAGATAACGTCATGAGATGCGCGCACAGAGAGTCCGGGAGGCTGAGAGCCGGACCGAGAGGCAGCATGGCAAATGGATCACTGAGGGCGTGCGGAAAGGGAAACCGAGTATGGCACGACGTGAGCTTCGCGTAAGTAAGCAGACGGTTGATGGACCGTCGAAGAGAGCGTGCGGGAGACTGCGCGAAAAAAGGTGGCAACGCGGGTTAAAACCTGTCATGACATATTGAGAATGATAGAACTCGTCCTTTTATTTCTGAAGAGATAAACGGGCGAGTTCTTTTTATTTTCATGGAGGTCCAAACAGATGAAACCCGTATTTACCAAAGAGCAGCTAAAAGACATGGGAAAGAGCGCGCCGTATGTCAGCCTCGTGCTCAGGAAGGAAGAAAAAGGCTTTGACATGGAAGGGGCGGTGAAAAAGCTCGGGAAAAAGCCGCTGTTTTTTCTCGAATCGGCCGAGATCGGATCAAAGGCCGAGAACAACCGCTACTGCTATCTCGGAGAAGATCCGCTCTTTACGCTGACCGTGAGTGACGGTGTGGTGGAAATCAGGGAGAAAGAGACAGTACGGAAGATCCGGACCGACAATCCCGCCTCACTGATCGCCCGGATCCTTGAGGAGAGAAGAACGCCCGACATTCCGGGATTTCCGCCGTTTACCGGCGGATTTGCCGGCGCTTTTTCCTATGACTTTTTCAAGTACGCAGAGCCTGTCTTGAAGCTTTCGAATGAAAACCCGGACGGCTTTCAAGACGCAGTCCTGATGTTCTTTGACCAGATCGCAGCGTACGACAAGATTGAAGGCGTCCTTTATCTGATCCGCGCGCTGCCGTCGGATTTTTCAGACAGGGATTACAGCGCGGCGGTCGAAAGGCTCAAGGCGCTCGGGGAGCATATCATCCGGGCGGAAGAGAAGCCCGGGATCCTCACCGTCAAAGGCGAGGTGGATTTCGGGAAGACGCAGGAAGAGTACAGCGTGATTGTGGAGCGCGCCAAGGATTACATCCGGCAAGGCGATATTTTCCAGTGCGTGCCTTCAAACCGCATCCGGGCGGAGGTGACGGAGGATAGCTCCCTCTATCCGGTCTATCAGTCGCTGAAGAAAAACAACCCGTCTCCCTACATGTACTATTTCAGCTTTGACGGGTTTGAGGCGGCGGGATCTTCGCCCGAGACGCTTCTGCGAAAACGCGGAAGCCAGGTCAGCACGGTTCCGATCGCGGGAACAAGACCAAGGGGACGGGACGAGGAAGAAGACCGTTTAAACGAAAAATCACTGCTGAACGATCCGAAGGAGCTGGCCGAACACAACATGCTGGTGGACCTTGCGAGAAATGATATCGGGAAGATCGCGAAGGTCGGAAGTGTGAAGGTGAGCAACTACCTGCATGTCAAGCGGTTCTCAAACGTCATG
>DLOL01000068.1:19654-20837 GCA_002478485.1 Eubacteriaceae bacterium UBA7485
AAGCCCTCTCCGCACTCCTTCCCGCAGGCACGCTTTCCGGCGCCCCGAAAATCCGCGCCTGCGAGATCATCGAGGAGCTTGAGGACGAGAAGAGAGGCCTGTACGGCGGAAGCGCGGGCTATCTCTCCACGAACGGGAACATGGACATGTGCATTGCCATCCGCACCGCCTTTAAGAAGGGAAACCAGGTCATTGTCCAGTCAGGCGGCGGGATTGTGGCCGACAGCGATCCGGTGACCGAGTTCAACGAGACGCGCCATAAGGCGCGGGCCGTGATCCGCGCGCTTGAGGAGGCGATGTGATGATTTACATGATTGACAACTACGACAGTTTCACCTACAACCTGGTGCAGATGCTCGCAGAGGAGGGAGCGGAGATTGAAGTGGTGAGAAACGACAAGATCACGCCGGAGGCGCTCGAAGAGAAGGCCCCCGACGCGGTGATCATCTCCCCCGGACCCGGAAATCCCGAAAACGCTGGATACTCCAAGGCGATCATCCGCCACTTTTCCGGAAAGGTGCCGGTGCTCGGCGTCTGCCTGGGCCACCAGGCGATCAATGAGGCCTTTGGCGGAAAAACGGTGCCCGCGGCGTGCATCATGCACGGAAAGACCGGCGAGATGGCGCTTTCTGAAAGCCGGCTTTTCCGGGGACTTGGAAAAACCATGAAGGCGGGGCGGTATCATTCGCTGGAAGCCGACCCCGAAACCTTTCCCGCATGCCTGAAAGTCACGGCCCGGGAAGGAGATGAGATCATGGCGCTCGAGCACCGGGAATACCCCGTCTTCGGCGTGCAGTTCCATCCGGAATCCATTCTGACCCCGGAGGGAAGGACTGTGCTCCGGAACTTTATTGAAATTGTAAGAGAAAACAAGACAGGAGAAAAGGATGTCTAAGATACAAGAAGCGATTGCAGTGCTCACAAAACAGGAAGACCTGAGCGATTCCCTCGTAAGAGGCGCATTTGAAGAAATTATGACCGGAAAGACTACCCCCGCGCAGACGGCGGGATTTCTGGTGGCCCTTTCCATGAAAGGAGAGACGCCCGATGAGATCGCAGCCTGCGCCGATGTGATGCGAAGCGTAGCCACCCCCCTTGACACCGGAGAGAGAACACTCGAGATCGTGGGAACGGGCGGAGATCGGCTCGGCACGTTCAATATCTCAACCGCATCCGCAATGGT
>DLOL01000068.1:20894-22490 GCA_002478485.1 Eubacteriaceae bacterium UBA7485
CACTCGGCGTCAACATCGAGCTTGACGCGCAGGAGGGAAGGGAGCTGCTTGATCGAACCGGATTCTGCTTCATGTTCGCGCCGGTCTACCACAGTGCCATGCGCTACGCAGGACCGGTGCGAAAAGAACTCGCGGTTCCGACAGTTTTTAATATCTTAGGACCGCTCACCAATCCCGCAAAAGCTCAAACCCAGCTTTTAGGTGTCTATGACGAGGCCCTGCTCGACCCGATGGCGGATGTCCTCATCTCGCTCGGTGTCACCCGGGGACTCGTGGTTCACGGACGCGCGGGAGAAGATGAAATCTCGATCACGGGCCCGACGGATGCAGTCCTGATCGAGAACGGAAAGAAATCCCGCCTAGAAATCCGGCCGGAAGATTTTTCCTTTCAAACCGCACCGGTTGAAGCGGTACAGGGAGAGGATGCGCGCGAAAACGCGCGGATTATCGAGGCGGTCTTCCGCGGAGAAAAGTCTCCCCGGCGCGACATCGTCGCCATGAATGCGGGCGCGGCGCTCTTCCTCGCAGGGAAAGCGGACACCATTGAAGAAGGCGTCAGGCTTGCTGAGTCGGTCATCGATTCCGGAAACGCGCTCAAGAAGCTTGAAGAAATCCGGGAAGTCTCAAGCCGAAAGAAGGATCAAACGGCGTGAACATTTTATCGGAGCTTTCCGAATCATCAAAGAAGACAGCCTTTGGGCGGATGAAAATCCACCCGCCGAAAGAAATGCGCAAGGCGGCCGAAGGCCGGGCGATAAAAAGGAGAAAGGACGGAGAAGCGTTCAGGTTTGAGCGGGCGCTGAAGGAGCCCGGGTTCCATGTGATCGCGGAGCTGAAGAAAGCTTCTCCGAGTAAAGGGATGATCAGCCCGGATTTCCCGTATCTTGAAATCCTCAGTCAGTATGAACAGTCAGGCGCTTCCTGCATCAGCGTGCTGACGGAAACCGAGAAGTTCTTGGGAAGTCTCGAGATCTTTGACGATGTGCGCGCCCACACGGACCTTGCCCTTTTAAGAAAGGATTTCATCACGCTCCCTTACCAGATCGATGAGGCCGCCGCCCATGGCGCGGATGCGGTCCTCCTGATCATGGGGGTTCTTGACGACCGGACATTCAAGACGCTCTTTGACCGGGCCGAGGCGCTCGGAATGAGCTGCCTGGTCGAGACGCATGATGAAGAGGAGCTTGACCGGGCTTTGGATCTCGGCGCCCGGGTGATCGGCGTGAACAACCGGAATTTGAAGAACTTCACGGTGGACCTCCAAACCACGGAGAATCTCTCCGGACGGATTCCGGAGAACAGGGTCTTTATTTCAGAAAGCGGCATGCTCTCGGTTTCTGATGTGGAGCGTGTGAAGAGAACCGGCGCGGACGGCGTGCTCATCGGAGAAGGGCTGATGCGCGCGGGTGACGGGAAGCTTTTGAGAGAGATCCTGAAGTGAGAACAAGAGAAGAAGTGCGAAGAATCCTTGAGAAGAGGCCAAAACCTCTTCTGAAGATTTGCGGGCTCATGGAGGAGCGGGACGCTACCTGCCTTGAGGGTGCGGATCTGGCGGGATTCGTGTTTGCCGAGAGCAAAAGAAAAGTCTCGGCCGCT
>DLOL01000068.1:22499-24261 GCA_002478485.1 Eubacteriaceae bacterium UBA7485
CGGAGACGTGCTCGGAACCGGCGTGTTTGTGAATGAAGAGACGAGCCGTGTGATCAGCATCATGGAAGAGGCCGGACTTGACATTGCCCAGCTTCACGGGGATGAAACGGAAGACGAGATCCGCGATCTTCAGGCCGAGGAGATCTTTGTCATCAAGGCCTTTAAAGTCCGGGGCCCGTTTGAAACGCTGAGGGGATCCATTGAGAGGAGCAGTGCGGACCTGGTGCTTCTGGACGCGCCGGAGCCCGGAAGCGGGAAGCCGTTTTCCTGGAAGAGCATCCGCCTTGAGAGGGACTACCTTCTGGCCGGAGGGCTTCACGCGGGAAACCTCCGGATGGCGGAGAATGTCAAGCCGTACGGATTTGACCTTTCATCCGGCGCAGAAACCGGCGGCGTGAAAGACCGGGAAAAGATGAGGGAGATTATTACCATTGCAGAGAAAATTAAACGAGAAAGAATACACGCTTGATCCGGGACGCTTCGGCGATTTCGGGGGCCGTTTTATCCCCGAGACGCTGATGAGCGCGGTCATTGAGCTGAACGAAGCCTATCATCACTATAAAGATGATCCGCAGTTCCAAAAAGAGTTTCAGGATATGCTGGAAGGCTACGCCGGACGTCCTTCCATGCTGACGTATGCCCCGAGACTGACCGAGAAGCTCGGCGGTCCGAAGATTTACCTGAAGCGGGAAGACCTCAATCATACCGGATCGCACAAAATCAACAATGTGATCGGACAGGCGCTTCTTGCAAAACGCCTTGGGAAAACCCGCTTGATCGCCGAAACCGGAGCAGGCCAGCACGGCGTGGCCACCGCGACCGTCGCCGCCTACCTCGGAATGGAGTGCGAAGTTTTCATGGGAAAAGAAGACACGGTACGCCAGGCGCTTAATGTATACCGCATGGAACTGCTCGGCGCAAAAGTGCATCCGGTCGAATCGGGAACGGGAACGCTCAAGGACGCGGTGAATGAAGCGATGCGCGAATGGACCAAACGCGTGGATGACACGCATTACCTGATCGGATCGGTTATGGGACCCGCGCCGTTTCCTGAGATGGTGCGCGATTTTCAGAGTGTGATCTCGAAGGAGATGAAAGAACAGATCCTCGAGAAAGAGGGAAGGCTTCCCTCGGCGGTTCTGGCCTGCGTGGGCGGAGGATCAAATGCGATGGGCGCCTTTTATAACTTCATTGAAGATGAGGACGTGCGCCTGATTGGATGCGAGGCGGCGGGAAGAGGAGCGGACACACCGTACACGGCGGCGACCGTCACAACCGGAACGCCCGGCATCTTCCACGGCATGAAGTCGCTCTTCTGCCAGGACGATCTTGGACAGATCGCGCCGGTCTATTCGATTTCAGCGGGCCTTGACTATCCGGGAATCGGACCGGAGCATGCCTATCTTCATTCGATCGGCCGCGCGGAATATGTGCCGGTAACAGATGAAGAGGCGGTGGAGGCGTTTGAGCTTCTCTCCCGCACGGAAGGCATCATTCCCGCGATTGAGTCGGCCCACGCTGTTGCGCATGCGGTGAAGATCGCCAAGGAGTTCGGAGCGGATGAGAACATCATCATCAATATCTCCGGAAGAGGAGACAAAGATTGCGCGGCGATCGGCCGCTACAGAGGAAGGGGAGACCTTTATGACGAATGAGCGGCTCCGGGAAGCCTTTAAGAACGGGGGCGCGTTTATCGCATTCCTGACCGGGGGCGATCCGGACAAAGAGACGACAAAAGCCTGTATCCACGCGATGGAGGCGG
>DLOL01000014.1 GCA_002478485.1 Eubacteriaceae bacterium UBA7485
AGGGCGGGGAGGATGTCACAGAGAAAAACGGATCGATTATTTGTAAAGAAATAAAGGGAGTCGAAACAGGGAAAGTTTTGCGTTCCTGCGATGGTTGTATTGAGGATGCTGCAAGAATTTTAGAAGATATTCTGCAGGATCAATAAAACCGGTATTTAAAATTAACTTTGGGATAAATATAAATTAACTCTAATCGAAGATTGGCTGTAAAAGGAGTTTTGAATGAAAAAAACTAAAAAGTTCAGGTGGCTCAGCGTATTGTTGGCGATTCTTCTCTCGATTGCTTTTGTATTTGCAGGATGCGGCAATTCTGCACAAACGGATGAAGATCAGGCACAAGAAACGCTCAGCGGTGTGGAAACGAAATCCGGAAGTACAACCTATCCGCTCAAAATAAAAGATGATGTGGGAGAGGTTGAGTTTGATAAGGCACCGGAAAAGATCGTTTCTTTATCTCCGGCATGCACAGAGTCTCTCTTTGCCATTGGAGCGGGAGATGAAGTTGTAGGAGATACGGAATACTGCAATTATCCTGAACAGGCTCAATCGATCGAAAAAGTAGGATCTTTTTCGGAACCGAACGTTGAAAAGATTCTATCCCTTGATCCGGATCTGATTGTTACGAACAGCAATCTCAGCGATGACGCTCGAAAACAGCTTGAAAACGCTGGCATGAAAGTTTTTGTAGCCGACCCCAAGACGGTTACGGATGTTCAGAAATACCTTGTAAACCTTGGTGAAATTCTGAATAAAAACGATAACGCAGCGAAAGTTGTCAATAATATGCAGACAGAACTGAACGATATTGTCGATAAACTCAAAGATGTTGAAAATGAAAAGTCCGTATTTGTTGATCTCGGATCTTATTACACAGTGGGACCAGGCTCGCTCCTGAACAATGAGCTTGAAAATTTAAAGGCTGTGAATATTGCAGGAAATTCTGATTCAGCTTATCCGGTTCTAACTACGGAACAGATTATTAAAGATAACCCGGATGTGTACATATCCCTTTACACGCCGCTTTCAGATCTTCAGAAAGTTCCCGGATTCGATCAGATTAACGCGTTTAAGAATAACCAGGTTTATTCTTATTCAGATGTGTCTGAAAACGCAGATATGATCTCAAGACCGGGCCCGCGTGTTGTGGACGGCATGAAGATTCTTGCACAGGATATCTATCCCGATCAGTTTCAGTAAGTTGTGAAGAGTTATGTCGCGAACGAAAATTGGACTATCCATTGTCCTGTGTATTGTTCTTGTCTATGTGTGTACCGTTATCGGGATTACGACAATCCCGCTCAACGACATCAACAGGATACTCGCGTACAAGCTTTTTCATCTGGGACCAGGAATTGACGATATTAAGCCCTCTTTGGTAGCGATCATCTTTGATTTGAGGCTGCCTCGTGTGGTGCTTGCGTTTATTACAGGAGCCTGCCTTGCGGTTTGCGGAGCCTCTTACCAGGGAATCTTCAAAAACCCCATGGCTGACCCGTTCATTTTAGGTGTTTCAAGCGGCGCTGCTCTCGGCGCCGCTGTTGGCATTGTATTGAACCTTTCGGTTTCTTTCCTAGGACAAAGCTTGACAACTGTGCTGGCGTTTGCAGGAGCCTTTCTTACTATTTTTGCAGTTTACGGGATCTCCAGAGTGGGACGAAAAGTGCCGGTTTCAAATTTGCTTTTATCCGGAGTGGCGTTTTCACAGACGTTATCAGCTTTCATGAGTCTTTTGATGCTTTTCAATATGCAAAGCATGACGCAGATTATGTTTTGGACCATGGGAAGCTTTAACGGAAAAGGTTGGTTTCAGGTCTTAACGATTCTTCCCTATGTTATTGTCGGGCTAATCCTCCTCTTTTCTTCCGCCAGAGAGCTTGATTTGATGCTTCTAGGAGAAGATACAGCTTACCAGCTCGGAGTAGACGTAGAACATTTGAAAAGAAAGGTCCTTTTTGCTTCTTCTCTGATTACGGCTGCGGTTGTTTCAGTCACAGGCATCATTGGCTTTGTCGGCTTAATCGTTCCTCATATTGTCAGAAGATTATCGGGCCCAAAACATCGGGTGCTTTTCCCGCTCTGCTTGATTGCGGGAGGCACATTCCTGGTTGTGTGTGACACGCTTGCCCGAAGCTTTATGGGATACGAAATACCGGTTGGCATCATTACTTCGGCTTTCGGGGGACCGTTCTTTATTTATCTTCTCAGAAAGACGCGTAGAGGAGGCCTCCGGTGAGCGAAACGGTAATTCAGTTTAATGATGTTAAGACAGGATACGGTGATAAGGAAATCATCAAGGGCCTATCGAATGACATCAAGAAAGGCGAGTTTGTCGATCTGATCGGGTCGAATGGAGCGGGTAAGTCAACGCTTCTGAAAGCCGTTAGCGGTATCAATCCGCTTGATGGCGGAACGATCACCATTCAGGGAAAGGACAACGCATCCCTTACACCCAGAGACAGGGCCAAAGAAGTCGCAGTCGTACCCCAAAGCTTTGATGTTGACTATGATTTTACGGTTCGAGATATTGTGATGATGGGCCGAAACCCTTATATCGGACCGAGGGATCGTGAAAGCGATGAAGACCGGGGAATAGTGGAGGATGCGCTAAAGAGAACCGATACGCTTAAGTTTGCGGACCGCTACTTTAACACACTGTCAGGCGGAGAGCGCCAGAAGGTCATACTTGCACGCGCTATCGCACAGCAGACAGACATCATTCTTCTTGACGAGCCGACTTCCGCTCTTGACCTCCACCGGCAAATCGAGGTTATGGAATTAATTGAAGAACTCAACAAGAACGGTGTTACGGTTCTTGCGGTTCTGCATGACTTGAATCTTGCTGCCCGGTACTGCAGCCGGATGCTCTTAATCAATGATGGAAATATTATAGCGGACGGAACACCCAAAGAAGTGATGACTCAGAAAAACTTGAAGCAGATTTACGATATGAAGATGATCATTCGGAACAATCCGCTTTTTAACAAGCCTGAAGTTATCCCTGTCAGCGTTTTAAAGGAAGAGCAAACAGGAAAAGGAAAAAAGGTTCATTTAATTGCAGGCGCGGAAACCGCGACTTATGTCATTGAAAAACTTGATAATAAAGGATTTACCATGAGTGCGGGCGTTGTTCCCAAGGGAAGCGCTGATTACGAAACGCTCAGCGGTCTCGGGATCGAAACAATCACAGTCAATCCCTTCTCTCCGGTTACGATTGATCTTCAAAGGAAGAATCTCGATTTGGCAAAAGACGCGGATTATATCTTTATCGCGGATATTCCGTTTGGAGAGATGAATATCTTGAATTTGCTGGATCTTGAATCACTGGACGGTGAGATCTATATTCATGAACATGCGCTCAAATCGGATTTTACGGATGGAAGGCTTAAAAAAAGAATTGATGAAATCTCTGAAATTAAACCTGTGCATATCGTGAAAGATTATGACCATTTCATCCAGGAAGCCGAAAAACAAAAATAAGATTTCAGCACGCCAAATATCAGGTTCTACGTCAATAATGGG
>DLOL01000002.1:0-9265 GCA_002478485.1 Eubacteriaceae bacterium UBA7485
TCAAGCTTCTCGCAAGGATCCGGGACAAGGTCTTCGGCGTGCTGAGAAGGCTGGCGCCGGCCAAGCTTGAGGAGCCCCATGAGGGGAACCTCATCAGCGTGATCACATCGGACGTGGAGCTTCTTGAAGTGTTCTACGCCCATACGATCTCGCCGGTTCTGATCGCGCTTCTCTACTCCGTGATCATGATTTTCTTCATCGGAAGCTATGATGCAAGACTCGGGCTGATCGCCGCGGCGGCCTACGCCGTGATCGGGATCCTGGTCCCGGTTTTGATCTCAAAAGCGAGCGGCTCCCACGGCTCCTCCTTCCGGGAGAAGCAGGGCGGGCTTTCAAGCTTCGTCCGGCCGTCAAGCTTGGCCGGCGCCAGCCTTCTCAGCGCGCCGAAGACCTTGTCCCGGATCCTTGCGAGAAGCTTGAAGGCGATGTAGTGGTTCATCTTCTGCTCGCCGTAGCGGAGGAACGCCCGCGCGGCCGCGAGGACGATCATGAGCGCGAAGATCCAGGGCATGGAGAGGGCGGCAAACTGGCCGAGCGCCTCAAGGACCGCGAATCCCGCACAAATCGTGATGAAGCTTGCGCACAGATGCCCGAGGAGCCCCATGAGGACTGCAAGGACCATGTAGCCGGTCAGCGGGCGGACCAGGCCGATCAGCTTCATCATGACCTGGAGGCCGCTTCTTCTTTTTTTCATCAAAAGGCTCCTTTCTCGTAATGCTCCAGCTCCTGCTGGGTGTTGAAGAGGTCTGCGTACACGCCGCCTTTCTTTAGGAGCGCCGCGTGTGTCCCCTTCTCCTTCATCTCGCCGTTTTCAATCACAACGATCTCGTCCGCTTCCGTGACGTTTGCAAGCCTGTGGGTGATGAAGAGAACCGTCTTCTCGCCCTTGAGCTTTTTGATCTCGTCAAGGATCGCGTTCTCGCTCTCCACGTCGATGTTGGAGGTGGCCTCGTCAAAGATGTAGACTGGCGTGTCGTGAAGAAGCGCGCGCGCTAGCGCAAGGCGCTGCCTCTGGCCTCCGGAGAAATTCTCCCCTCTCTCCTGAAGCTTTGTCTCAAGCCCGTTCTCGGAATCGAGGAAAGCTTTCAGGTTGACCCGATCAAGCACCTCCTCAAGCGCACGGTCGTCCGCATCCGGTTTTCCCATGAGAAGGTTCTCCCGCACCGTCCCTTTGAAGAGCGGCGACTGGTGGCCGACGTAGGTGACCGTCTCCATCAGGGACTCTTCCAGAATCTCCGGCTGTTCGATCCCGCCGGTTTTCAGGCTTCCGGAATAGCCCTTCGCCCGTCCCATGATGAGGCTTGCGATTGTGGATTTCCCCGATCCGCTCACCCCCGCAATTGCGGTGAAGCTTCCTTCCGGAACCGTGAACGTGATATCCCTGAGAACCTCGCGCGTCCCGTCGTAGGAGAAGGAGAGATCCTTCAGTTCGATGACCGGCGCCTCTTCCACGCGCTTCTCCCCCTTGCCCTTCACGTCGATGTCGAGAAGGTTGAAGATCTTGTCCGCCGCGGCCATGCCGTTCATGGCCACGTGGAAAAAGCTTCCGAGGCTTCTCATCGGAAGGAAGAAGTCCGCGGAGATGAGGATGATGAAGAGGCATCCCGCAAGGCTGATTTTCCCGCCCGCGTACTGGGAACAGANNTTGATCATGCCAAGCGCCGCCCCTCCGTAGGCGATGAAGTCCATGATGGTGATGGAGTTAAGCTGCATCGAGAGGACTTTCATCGTGATGACGCGGAAACGCTCCGCCTGCTTGTTCATCTCCTTGTGCTTGATGCCGTCGGTCTGGTAGATCTTCAGCGTGGTCAGACCCTGCAGGTTTTCAAGAAAGTTGTCCCCGAGCGCGGTGTACTCCCCCCAGTATTTGGAGAGAAGCTTCTTCGCCCAGGTCTGAACCATGGCGATGGCGACCGGAATGAGCGGTACGCAGATCAGGAGCACAAGCGCAGTCGACCAGCTGACCGGAAGCAGGATGAAAAAGAGTGTGAGGGGCGCGAGCATCGCATAGAAAAACTGCGGAAGGTAGGCGCCAAAGTACGTCTCGAGCTGTTCCACTCCTTCCGACGCAACCTGTACGATTTCGGATGTCTTCACATCCTGCGTGTAGCTGGATCCGATCGCGAGGAGCTTTTTGTAGATCATCTCGCGGATTTTCTTTTTGACGGTCCTGCTCGACTCGAAATGCTCTTTTTCCGTCAGGATGCTCATGACCACGCGCACCAGGATGGCGCCGCCCATGATCCACAGGGAGCGCTGCATGTCAAGCGCGCCGACGCCGAGCAGTGCCTGGAGAAACCGCGCGATTTCCCCCATCATCACGACGTTTGCGATCAGCCCGATCCATTGAAAGACCACGGCGAGGGCCACATGCTTTCTGCTCTCGGACACCATCGCGATGAGGCGTTTGTTCATCATCATAGAAAAGCGTTCCTTTCTTTCAAGATTGCGCGCACCGCGCGAAATTTGTCTTGTCATAAATAGTTAGTTTTAAATAACTTATAATCCGATAGAAAGGCAGTCCCGGTAAGGGACTGCTAACATTAAAAGTATACCAGCATGATAGGTTTTTGTAAATTGATAACTTTCAAAAAAAAGAAAAAAGGCATAAACTGAAATTTATGCCGGCTGTAAAAAGAATTTGTCCTTTCCTCTTCTCTTTATTAATATAGAAGAGAATCTTGCGCTCAGACCGCTTTTTTCATAAAGCAAGAAAGGATCGATCATGACAGTCAGTCGAAAAGAAGAACTTAAAGAACAGTACAAGACCAGAAAGCCCCAGATGGGGATCATCGCGGTAACCTGCAAGGGAAACGGCGAGACCTTTCTCGGGATTGATGAGAATATTCCGTCCCGCATCAACCGGACCCGCTTCCAGCTCGAGGCGGGAAACCACCCGAACAAAAAGCTTCAGGGCCTGTGGAACATGCACGGCGCGAAGATGTTCTCTTTTGACGTCTTCAAGCGCCTTGACGATCAGGATCCCGGAGAGGATCACAGGGAGGCGCTTGAGGAGCTTCTCGAGATCTGCCTGATGGAGCATCCGGACATGAGCCGGATCTGGAAGGCGAAGAAAAGGCGGTAATCTGACGAATTCCTCCGCAGTGAAGAGGTTTCGGACGGAACCTTGCACTCCCGCGGATAGAAAAGGCCGGCTCGATGTGAAAGCAGCTGTGGCATGGATGAAGAACACAATTTTTGATTGGAAACGGAAAGGAGACGAATCCGCGGCCGTTTCGCGTCCTGACTGAAACAGGACGCTTTTTTACGTCTTTTGGAGGAAAGACCGGGTACTCTAAACAGTAAACGTTTACACCTCCATAGTAGACAGAGTCTGCAGGAAATAACAGACCGTTTCTGCAAGACGACCGTCAGGCCCTGATGATCCGGCAGAGGAGGGAGCGGAAAAAGAGGAGAAGAAGCGTTTTCCTATCTTCCCTTTAAGATTCCGCGGATGGGCTTTCTCCGCTTCGGGCTTTCGAAAAATCCTTTTTGACCTGCTTGAGGAATTTCTCCGAAACCCGTGTCTGGGGTCCGTGCTTTTTCCAGACCAGGTACAAGTCCGCCTCCACGTTGGGGCGGAGCGGAAGGAAGAGAAGGTCGGTGCCTTCGGTGCGGACAAGATTTTCAAACGTGAAGGCCATGCCGATTCCCATCTCAATCATCATGGCGGGTGTGGTGATCAGGTTGAAGGTGGCGAGAATGTTCAGACTCTCCACATCTCGTCCAAGCCAGCTGGAGAGCATGTTGGATTCAAGCTGCTGGCGGGCGACCCATACCGGAAGATTCCCGATGTCTTCCGGCCGGATCTCCCGGTTTCTTGTCAGGGGATTCTCCCGGTGAAGGAGGAGGCCGAAGCGGTCGGATTCCGGAAACTTGAGGTAGTTGTATTTCTTCATGTCAACCGGCGCGACAAGCACCGCACAGTCCAGAAGGCCTTCATCGAGCCTTTGCACGAGCTCTGCTGTGCTTGCGCTGAAAAAGTCAAAGCGGACATTTGGATAGCGGGATGTGAAAGAGCGCACGGATTCCCCCACGAGCTTCATCCGGCTCGTCTCGGCCTNNGATGGTGCCGCTCAGGGAATTCCCGACGGTTTTCATCTCCCGCTCCGTCCGGTCCGTCAGCTCGATGATTTTCTG
Source organism: Eubacteriaceae bacterium UBA7485 (assembly GCA_002478485.1). Taxonomy (GTDB): domain Bacteria; phylum Bacillota; class Clostridia; order Eubacteriales; family Eubacteriaceae; genus UBA7485. Next base: position 4,141 of record DLOL01000002.1, read on the forward strand.
CGCCCGTTTCTTTAAGAACAGGCCTTCTTCCGTGAGGAGCAGTTTTCGCCCTCCCCGCTCAAAGAGCTTGAGCCCCAGGGAATCCTCCAGCGCCGAAATCTGCTTTGAGAGATTGGACTGGGATGTGTGGAGTGTTTTCGCCGCTTTTGTCATGTTCTCTTCTTGCGCGACGGTAAGAAAATACCGTAAGACTCTGCTGTCCATTTTGCACCTCCAATCCGATTTTACCATGAACGAAAGTGATGAAACAGGATGAATAAAGACTATTCGTCATAGAAGGGAAACTGGAATATGATAAAGGCATCCGGAGGCCTCTTCTTTCTTAAAAGAGAACCGCCGGAAAGAGAACAGGAGGTTTGATATGAACGCATTTGTCTATGATATTCCGACAAAAGTGTATTTCGGTGAAAACCAGCTCGGCCATCTGGGCGAAGAGCTGAAAAAATACGGAGACCGCGTCCTCGTCTGTACCGGAGGCGGATCGGTCAAAGAGAGCGGTCTTCTCGACAAGGTTCTTGAAGAAATCAAAAAGGCGGGCCTCTCCTTTGTGGAACTTTCGGGTATTGAGCCGAACCCGAAAGTCCGCTCGGTCAACCGTGGAGCGCAGATCTGCAGGGATGAGAACGTGGACGTGATCCTGGCAGTTGGCGGAGGATCCGTGATCGACTGCGCAAAATTCATCGCGGCCGCCGCTTTCTACGACGGGGACGCGTGGGATATCATGACCAAGAAATACGAGCCGGAGAAGGCGCTTCCCATCTTCGACATCTCCACCCTGTCCGCGACGGGATCGGACATGGACGCGGGAGGGGTCATTTCAAACCCCGACACCCACGACAAGATCGGCTTCTCCATCCCCGGACTTCTCCAGCCCAAAGTCTCGTTCCTGAATCCGTCGCTGACCTTCTCCGTCAGCCCCTACCAGACGGCCTGCGGAAGCGCCGACATCCTCTCGCACATCATCGAGAGCTATTTTGTCACCCCGGACGAGAGCATGTACATGCTGGACCGGATCAAGGAATCGCTCATGAAAACCGTTCTTGAATACGCGCCCAAAGCCCTGGAAGACCCCGAAAACTACGAAGCGCGCGCAAACCTTCAATGGGCCGCCTCCTGGGCAATTAACGGCTTTACGGGCGCGATGCAGACCAGCGAATGGAGCTGCCACCCGATGGAGCATGAGCTTTCGGCCTTTTACGATATCACGCACGGCCTGGGCCTTGCGATCCTGACGCCCCGGTGGATGGAATATATTCTTGACGAGACGACCGCAGGCCGCTTCTATGATTACGGCGTGAACGTGTTCGGCATCGATCCCGGCCTTTCCGAAATGGAAGTGGCAAAGGCCGCCATCGAGAAGACGAAGACTTTCCTTTCTGAAACACTCGGCCTTCCGTCCACGCTTCGCGAAATCGGGATCGACGAGTCGCATTTCCCGGTTATGGCAGAAAAAGCCTGCAGCTCGTCGGTCCTTCAGGGGTTCAAGCCGCTGAAAAAAGAAGACATTGAGACGATTTATCACATGTGCCTTTAGAGGAGAAAGAAGGAATCCACGCGTTGAAACGAATACCCCTCTTCCCGCTTCTCTTCCTCCTGATCCTGCTCCTCTCCGGATGCGGAAAAGAACAGGGAGAAGTTCAGCGCACCACTGCAGAGGATGCGCTGACAAGTCAAGAAAAGAAAGAAGAGACAAGCATGAATCATAAAGAAGAAGCGTTAAGGACAAAGACCTACACGGTTGGTCCTGTCGAATTCACGATGATCCTGGTCGAAGGAGGAACCTTTACGATGGGATCGGAAAACGAGGACGTCGCGTTCAGCGAGTCGCCGGCCCATCCGGTCACTATCAGCAGCGACTATCTGCTCGGGGAGACGGAGGTGACCGAAGCGCTCTGGAACGCCGTCATGGGCCTTCCGGGCGGGAGCAACTCCCTTCCGAAAACAAGCGTGACCTGGCAGGAGGCCTCCGATTTCACAAGCCGTCTGAACCGGTATGCCCACGATCACGGACTGATCGCGGACGGCCAGAACTTCAGGCTTCCGACGGAAGCGGAGTGGGAATTCGCGGCGAAAGGCGNNAGCGGAAATGAGAGCCGAGGCTACCGCTACGCAGGAAGTGATGACATCAATGAAGTGGCGCAGACGTATGAAAACTCGGGAAACAGCCCGGTGGCAGTCAAAGGAAAAAAGCCGAATGAGCTTGGTTTTTACGACATGAGCGGGAATGCGTATGAATGGGTGGAGGACAGCGCGGGCGGCTATCCTTCCTACTACTCCGTGAAGAGCGGNNCGCATCCCACGTGAAAAGGGGCGGAAGCAACTACCACCGGTTTGATGAAGAGCCTTATCTGTTCACCACGACCGGAAGGTATTTTTACGGGAGCACGGACTTGACCATCGGTTTTCGGATCGCGCTGAATTAAAAAAAGAAGCTCTGGACCGTCCTCGACAGTCCGGGGCTTCTTTTCAGGTTGTCCGATTTTACAAGAGCTCTTTTCTGAGCGCTTCCCCGCTCTTCACGGAGTAGTAGGCCGGCGGAATGTCAAAGATGGTCTTCGCGCCGGTCATCCCTTCCCCGTTCATGCGCGCGCAGGCTCTCGCAGCCGCGGTCAGGACGGATGCGGTAAATTCAGGATTCGAGTCCAGTTCAAGCTTGTATTCGATCAGGTGGTGGTTGTCCCCGGTGTTTCCACTCCGCAGGACAAACCCGCCGTGCGGAAGCCCCTTGTGGTCGCGGTCAAGCTCCTCTTTTGAAATGAAGCGGACCGTCGTGTCGTACTCGTCAAAGTAGTTGGGCATCTCCTTGATCTCTTTTTCGATCCGTTCAAGATCCGCTCCCTCTTCCGGCACCACGAAGCATTCGCGGGTGTGTTTCTCTCTCGTGGAGAGCTCCGGCTGCTCGCCCGCCCTCACCTTGTCAATCGCTTCCTGCACCGGGATCGTGTACTGCTTGGCGTCCTTCACGCCCTTCACCCGCCGGACCGCGTCGCTGTGGCCCTGGGAGACGCCTTTTCCCCAGAAGGTGTAGGTCTCCCCTTCCGGAAGGACCGATTCGTCGATGAGCCTTAACAGGCTGAAAAGGCCCGGGTCCCACCCGACGGAGATCACACCGGTCTTTCCCGCTTTTTTTGCGGCCTGATCGACCTTCTCAAAATGATCCGGAATGTTCTTATGCGTATCGAAAGAGTCGACCACGTTGAAGCTTCCGGCAAGCACCGGGGTCTGGACCGGAAGGTCCGTCGCGCTCCCGCCGCACAGGATCAGCACATCGATCTTATCCTTCATGGAATCAAGATCGTCCATCGCGTAGACCGGAACACCAGTCTCGGTCTTCACGTCCTCCGGATTTCTTCTTGTGAACACACCCTTGAGGTGCATGTCCGGCGCGAAGCTCACCGCCTTCTCAACCCCCCGTCCGAGATTGCCGTATCCGGCAATGCCGACTTTAATTGCCATTTTCTCACTCCTTGCTATCGTTCTCACAGCGATTTTACCATACCGGCCGCGCCTGGCAAAAAGAACGCCGCGCGCTTTTCAGAAGAGCCTGTTTCGGGTAAAATAACTTTTATCATATTAAAGACGCGCGAGGGAGTAGTCGGCGCAATGTGGCAGGTCAACATGCTGGAGAAATCCTGGCCTTCCGTAGTGACGAGACTTGCGCAGGACGGGAGAAGTCTGTTCTGCGTGTTTCCTTTGAAAATGATGCAGGCCGCGGGCTTCCCGCGCGTCTGCTTTTTTTACAAGGAGAATCATTTTGGATCTGTTTACTGTCATAACGCTTGGCGCCGCGCTCTCGATGGACGCGTTCGCCATCTCCATCTGCGAGGGCATGAACGTGCCGGGAGGCCGCGGGCGCGGGAAAGTCATGTTAAACGCCGCGCTCTGGTTCGGGGTCTTCCAGGGACTGATGCCGTTTCTCGGCTACCTCTTGGGAAATGTCTTTGCTTCCTTCATCCAGTCCGTCTCCGGTATCATCGCTTGCCTCCTCCTCTCCTTTATCGGGGGGAATATGATCAAGGAGGCGAGGAGCGGTGAAGAGGAGGACGTGCCCGAGGCGATGGACATGAAGACCTGGTTCATGCTGGCGGTTGCCACGAGCATCGACGCGATGGCGTCGGGCATCACCTTCTCGGTGGTCCCGCCCGCGCACTTCCCCGGAACCCGGCTTTTGAACACCGCGGCCGCCTGCCTGATCATCGCGGTGGAGACTGGCCTGTTTTCCGCTGCCGGCGTGCGTCTCGGCGCGGTGGTCGGCGAGAAATTCCAAAAGCGCGCGCAGCTTCTCGGCGGGGTCGTCCTGATCCTGATCGGCCTGAAGATCCTGTTCTTCGGCTGACGACACACGAGTTCCTTGCCGAAAATCCGATTGAAGCCATCCATTTTCCCAATAACCCCCTCCCTACGGACTGATCGGCCTTAGAGGAAGGGGTTTATTGACTATCCTGCGGCAGTGGCCGAAAAAATTAGTTGATTACGCTCGTTTGATCAAAGCTCATCAGACTTACCAGGAAGCTGGTCTTCTCGTTCAAGAAGCGAAGTCTTTCAATCTTGTCCTTTAGATATTCGTCAATTTTTGAAAAGAACAGATTTTTATTGCCGTCAACGGCGGAAGGGACGTAGTTGAAACCCATATCCTCATCAGAAAGCATGAAGATTCCCTCTTCTGTCAGGATGAGGATATCATTCGGTTCATTATTCGCTTCATTTGTGAAGTAAATGAGTTCCTGCCCGTCCTCCTCGAGAGTTTCATCTCCGTTGACAATTTCGCGGAACGGCAATTCGTCCTCATAGAGTGTTCCGTATTTGGTAAGGTAGAAGGCGATAAACTGGGACAGAAAAGCTTTTTCATCCAAAATCTTTTCAAATTCCATTTCAAGCATGGACGGATCCATAGAGATTAAATCATTTTCTAAAAACATTTTTCCTCGCTTTCCGCATCGGTTGAACGATGCCTATATTTATATTATCTAGCGAAAAGGAAACAATTTAAATAGATCTGGAAGAGAAAGCAAAAATATCGGAACAGAAGATAACAGGGAAGAAAGAACCTGTTCCGATTCTTCATGAAATTTAGTGAAGCTTGCTCTGAAGTACGAAAAAAAGGGTTCTATGATGAAAGTGGGGG
>DLOL01000002.1:9273-10704 GCA_002478485.1 Eubacteriaceae bacterium UBA7485
CCCACTTTCATCATAGAACCATAAAAAGGTGCCGCAGGGGGCACCTTCAAACAATCGAAATTGATTTTAGTCTTTTTGATTGTTTTTTAGCTTTTGATATTCAGCTTCCAGTTCGGCAATGCGCTTATTTTGTTTCTGAATTTCAGCTTCCAGTTCGGCAATGCGCTTATTTTGTTTCTGAATTTCAGCTTTTCGTTTCTGAATTTCAGCTTGTCCTTTCTGAATTTCAGCTTGTCGTTTTTGAATTTCAGCTTGTTGTTTCTGAATTTCAGCTTTTTGTTTCTGAATTTCAGCTTTTCCTTTCTGAATTTCAGCTTTTCCTTTCTGAATTTCAGCTTTTTGTTTCTGAATTTCAGCTTGTCCTTTCTGAATTTCAGCTCTCAAAATCTGATTCTCTTTTTCCTTGGGTGCGAGCAGATCCTTTTCCCAGTCTTCCAGCAGATCCTTTTCCCAGTCTTCCAGAACTCTGTATTCCATCGTGCCCGGATCGTTGTATAATCTCATGATATCTCCTAATATTTTATCAGGGGAGCTCGTGCTGTCAATGGGCATGGCCATTGTCCTGAGAAGCTTCCCCTTTTCCAAATCGTTCTTTTCTGAATTTGGAATCGAGAAAAAATGCAGCTGGATATTTTTCCATATCTGCTCCGCTTTTCCGTTTTCCCCAACCAATCCCATATAATATGATTCCTCCATCCGGCTGCTGCCGAAGACTTTGAAGTCGTAGATGAAGATCAAATCAATATACGGGACGGAAACCTGCGAATAGTCATCTCCCTTCCAGACGGCGTATACGACCATGGTGCTCGCAAGATGCAGCACGCGGTCGGGAAGATTGTCTTCCCTTCTGCTTTGGAATTCCAGATCGATAAGCCTAGCAACTTCGGAAAGGCTGTGGGCCGTTTCAAGAATGGAATCGGCGTCATCTGTTTCATCCTTTGTTTCGATAAGGATGAAATCCGGCCGAACAGCTCTTTTTTCGGGGATCAGGGACACATCATCCTGAACAATAAGATGTCTAAAGTTTTCCTTCTTTGCATTCAGGAGTGTTGCCGCGATGTACTTGATAGTGCCGGGATGCATCTTTCCGATTGAGCGTTCAAGCCACTCGTACATGAAAGTGATTTTTCCTGTTAATAGTTCTACTTGTGGAAAGCTTTCCAACGATTTCCGTTCTTGTTTCCACTTCCATGGCGACAAGTTCTTTCTTTTCCGTTGAAGCGGAAATGCCAATGTGTTTGCTTCCCGCGTCAATGCCAAGCGTGACAGGTTGTGTATATTCAGTAGTGTCATAGAGAAGCTGGATGGTAAACGGGGAACGCTTGACCACTTTCGCTTTTCCCTTCTTTGCTTAAGACATAAACCATAAAGTAAATCTCCTTTTCAGGGTAATGCAGCCATCGACAATATTATAAATGCAGGCGGAAAACC
>DLOL01000079.1:0-2312 GCA_002478485.1 Eubacteriaceae bacterium UBA7485
TCATGCTCAATTTAACCGGTCCCGCGGCGGGGGCAGCAGTCGTCGGATGCTGCTGCCAGATGGTTGGCTTTGCGGTGCAGAGTTTTAAAGCAAACGGAATCGGAGGCCTGATGGCGCAGGGAATCGGGACGTCCATGATCCAGATGCCCAACATCATCAGAAACCCGATGATCTGGATTCCGACTCTTGTCACCTCCGCCCTGCTCGGTCCTCTGGCCACCACCATTCTTCCACTGGAATGTACAGCGGTTGCGGCAGGCATGGGGACTTGCGGTTTTGTCGGACCGATCGGGACCTTTATGGCCATGAGTGGAGCGGGCTATGCTTCCTCGGCAATTTGGCTTCATCTGTTTTTGCTTGAATTCATTCTTCCCGCCGCGCTTGCCGCCGGCCTGAATCAGGTCTGCCTGAGGGCGGGGCTGTATAAAAACTGCGATATGAAGCTTGATCTTGCAGGGGAAGATCAGGTGGGAGAAAACGTGGCGGAGAACGCCTGAACAGCCGGGAGACCGGCTTTTTTTATCAAGTTTTCCAATAAACGATTTCAATTTGTTAATATTCTTGTTTTCTAAACGTTAATTTTTCAATTAAAACATGAAAAAAATACACAATGTATACAATCTTAAAAGTAATCGAATCTCATTTACGTTATGATAGACATACAGCGTAGCTAAAAGCTGATTTAAGTTGTCAGCTTCAGCTCAGGCGCTGCTTCAGACGGCATTGGCCGAAAGGCCCGGTATTATTCAATATTTAAAGAGAGAAGCTTATGGAACAAAAAATTGCCTCGTTTTTTAAGTTCAAGGAAAACCACACGGACTTAAGAACAGAAACGCTGGCGGGTATCACCACGTTTGTCGGCATGGCGTATATTCTCGCAGTCAACCCGAACATCCTTGCCGCTTCCGGCATGGAACAGGGAGCTGTCTACACCGCGACCGCGCTTGCGGCGGCGCTTGGGACCGCGCTCATGGCCCTGATGACCAATTACCCGTTCGCACTAGCCCCCGGGATGGGCGTTAACGCGTATTTTGCTTACACCGTTGTCCTTCAGATGGGCTATACATGGGAAACTGCACTGACAGCCGTATTCATTGAAGGGATCATCTTCATCCTTCTCACGCTCACCAGCATCCGGGAAAAACTCTTTGAAGCGATTCCCGCAAATCTTCGGATCGCAATCACGGCCGGTATCGGACTTTTCATCGGTCTGATCGGACTCAAAAACGGCGGGGTCATGATCGCGGATCCGTCCACGTTTGTCGCGATGTACAAGTTCGCAGGCGCCGAATCCGCAACGGTCACCTGTTCGGTAATCCTCTGTATCATCGGTATCCTTCTGACAGGATGGATGTATGCCAAAGGTCTCAAGGCCGGCATTCTTCTCGGGATCTTCGCGACTTGGATTCTCGGCATCATCTGCCAGCTTTGCGGACTTTATGTCCCCGACCCGAATCTTGGCATGTATTCTCTGATTCCGGATTTTGCCACCTGGACACCGGTTCAGTCGCTTGCGCCGACCTTTATGAAGTTTGAATGGGATCAGATCGCCTCTTTCGAATTCGCGGTTGTCGTCTTCGCGTTCTTGTTCGTTGACCTTTTTGACACCATTGGAACCCTCACCGGGTGCGCGCTCAAAGCCGGCTATATTCACGGCGACGAAAAGCTCCCGAGAGTCAGAGAAGCTCTGCTTGCAGATGCGATTGCAACCACATGCGGTGCATGCCTCGGTACTTCCACAACGACCACTTTCGTTGAAAGCTCGCTTGGGGTTGCCGAAGGCGGGAGAACCGGTTTTGCAGGTCTCGTTACCGCGCTGTTCTTCGTACTCGCGCTGTTCCTGTCCCCGATCTTCCTTGCGATTCCGTCCTTTGCGACAGCACCTGCCCTGGTTATCGTCGGCTATCTGATGATGCAGCAGATCAAGGAAATCGACTTTGACTCCGCGACAGAAGGCATTCCTGCTTTCTTGACGATCCTCGCGATGCCGCTTTTCTACTCCATTGCAGAAGGGATCGGCTGGGGATGTATCTCTTATGTATTCCTCAACGCGGTTACCGGAAAGACCAAGAAGATCAGCTGGGTGATGTGGCTCATCGCTGCGCTGTTCATCTGCAAATACATTTTCATCTAAATATCGTTCAGTTTGAAGCAGTCCGGCGCGGAGCAATCCGCGCCGGTTTTTTTAAGGAAGAGAAATTCAAAAAACTGTACAATGGGGAGTGCATGGAAAGCCGAGGTGAAAATGGCAAAGATAAAGACAAAATTCGTGTGCAGAGAATGCGGATACGAGTCGCCGAAATGGATGGGCC
>DLOL01000079.1:2334-5822 GCA_002478485.1 Eubacteriaceae bacterium UBA7485
GGAAGCTGCTCCCAAGAAGGCTGCCTCTCCCTCCGCAAAGAGTCCGGAATACGGAACCTACGCCAAACCGAAAAAACTGAAGGATATTGTATTTGAGACCGAAAGGCGCGTTTCAACACTCGACGAGGAATTTGACCGGGTGCTCGGGGGCGGGATCGTTCCGGGCTCGATGATTCTTCTCGGCGGGGATCCCGGCATCGGAAAGTCCACGCTNNGGCCCATCCATTTCGGCGACTCGTATCCGCATTCTCTGCACACCGGCATCGGAAAGTCCACGCTCCTTCTTCAAAGTGTGGACAACATTGGAAAGTCGGGAAAAAAAGTCCTCTACGTCTCGGGAGAGGAGTCGGAAAAGCAGCTTAAAATGCGCGCGGAGCGCATGAAGGTAACGAGTGAGAACCTCTATTTTATGTCTGAGATCAATATCCCGCATATTCTCGACACGGTTGAGAGAGAGCGCCCGGACATTTTGGTGATTGACTCGATCCAGACCATGTATTCACCGGATCTCGCTTCCGCGCCGGGGTCGGTCACACAGATCCGGGACAATACGGCCCTTCTCCTTCAAATGGCGAAAAAAGAGAATATCGCAGTCATCCTGGTCGGCCATGTCACAAAGGGAGGCTCCCTCGCCGGTCCGCGCATGCTTGAGCATATGGTGGATACTGTCCTTTATTTTGAAGGAGACCGCTTCCACGCATTCCGCATTCTGCGCGGGGTCAAGAACCGCTTCGGTTCAACCAACGAGATCGGCATCTTCGAGATGGCACCGAGCGGACTCCTTCCGGTCCAGAATCCGAGCGAAGAGATGATGAAGTCAAGGCCGAAGAATACCACGGGCTCCGTCGTGCTTCCGGTCATTGAAGGAACCCGCCCGCTCCTGATCGAGCTGCAGGCGCTGGTGACCAAATCAAGTTTTGCCACAGGAAGGCGCATGGCGACGGGAATGGACTACAACCGCCTGGTTCTTCTTCTCGCAGTTCTTGAGAAGAGGCTCGGACTTTCTCTTCAGGACCAGGACGCTTACGTGAACATTGTCGGAGGGATCAAGGCTGTTGAGCCCGCGATGGATCTTGGCATTATCGCGTCTCTTTATTCAAGCTATCAGGAGATCGAGATTCCGGAGGACATGATTATTTTTGGGGAAGTGGGACTGACGGGAGAGGTCAGAAATGTGCAGTATGCCGAGAACCGGCTCAAAGAAGCGCAAAGGCTCGGGTTTAAACGCTGCATTCTTCCAAAAGGATCGATCAATCCGAAGAAGCTAGACCGCGCGACCGCTGAGGAAATCAGAGGGATCGAACGCTACCCGGTGGAGAATATTTCACAGGCGCTCGGCATTCTGGAGAGAATCAATAAACAAAATTTCTAAATCTCATTTATCTCTTTTGTATTAATCCTAAACGTGATAGAATACAATTCTTGTATACAAAAGGACGAAAGATCCAAAAACCGGTGGGGTTTCTCCATAAATATAAGGACAAATTTTAGCTGGACATGGATACAAAAAGATCGGAAAAACTTGAAAAGATTGACTTTACTTTCGTTCATCAAAATGATATACTAAATAAGTAATCAAAAGAGGTTACGTCTGAAATGCCGGCGTTTCTGATTCTCTCAGTATGAGGCAGAAAGGCTGGGGTCGAACACAGATCAAAATTTCTGTGCCCTCTGGGCCTTGAGCGTAAAGTCCACATTTCAGGGTAATCAATGATTCAGAAAATGAAAGACATTATTCCTGGGATGTACATGAGCCATCCATTTTAAACCTACACTTTTTTCGAGGGAATCTGGAGTTCTTTTCTGGATGTTAAGCTTGCTAGACAAGAAAACAGAAGGACGAGACAGGATACCCACCTGGCTTTTGCTAGGCGTTAAAACATGGTAATGGCATATCCGGGAGATGATCTTAATCATCAAGCGCTTCTCTGAAGCGCTTTTTGCATTTTTTGCCTTAAAGAAAGACAGTCCCGCCTGTGATATACTTGAGATTCAGAAAACCAAAGGGATAAATTTTACCATGTTTTACAGCCTGAAAGGAATGGTCGAGGAGGTTCATCCTGACCATCTTATTATTGATACACCCGTTTTCGGATACAAAGTCTACACCGCGTCCGTCTCCCTCAGAGATATGGCCAAGCCCGGAAAAGAGATCAAGCTCTATCTCTATCCTGTCTACAAGGAAGACGATGTTCAGCTGTTCGGATTCGCGGACACAGCCAGCAGGGATATCTTTGAGATGATCACCAAAATCAGCGGAATCGGCCCGAAAACCGCGGCGCAGGTTCTCAACCAGTTCACACCGTCCGGGCTTGTCTCCGCCGTGCGCTCCGGTGACGCGAAAGCCATTACGAAAGTGCCGGGTATCGGTCCAAAGGGCGCGCAGCGCATGATTTTGGAGCTTAAAGACAAGATTGACAAACTTGGCGTGCCTTCACTTGAAGCCTCCGCCCCTTCCGCTTCCGCCCCGTCTGATAAAATGCGGGCCGAAGACCGTCTGTCCAATGAGGCGGCCGACGCGCTCACCGCACTCGGTTTCAGCTTTGCAGAGGCACAGACGATGATCAGTGGAGCGATGGAAGAGGGGATGGATCTTGAGGATCTGATTAAAAAGGCGCTGATGAACCTCAACAGCTAGGAGGGAAGATTAGGGAATCGTGAAAGACCGCATTATTACCAGCTCGAAAACAGAAACAGAAAAAGAATATGAAGGGCAGCTGCGTCCGCAGAAGCTGTCGGATTTCACAGGACAGACCCGCGTAAAAAAACAAATGGAAATCTTCATCCGGGCAGCCAAAGAGAGGGATGAAGTTCTTGATCACGTGCTTTTGTACGGACCTCCGGGACTTGGAAAAACCACGCTTGCCAACATCGTGGCCAACGAAATGGGAACCAATTTAAGGACCACGTCCGGTCCCGCAATCGAAAAGCCGGGGGATCTGGCCGCGATCCTGACAGGACTTCGGGAAGGGGATGTCCTTTTCATTGATGAAATTCACCGTCTGTCCAAAAATATAGAGGAAATCCTCTACCCGGCCATGGAGGACTACGTGCTCGACATTATTGTCGGGAAAGGGCCGAGCGCAAAATCCATCCGTCTGGACCTCTCGCACTTCACGCTGGTGGGGGCCACGACCAATCAGGGATCGCTTACCAAACCGCTTCGGGACCGGTTCGGGGTCATTCAGCGGCTTGAACTTTACGAGCCGGAGGATTTGAAGAAGATATTAAAGCGTTCGGCGGAAATCTTGAATGTTCCGATTGACGACGACGCCCTCTATGAGCTTGCCATTCGTTCGAGAGGAACGCCCCGCGTCGCGAATCGGCTTTTAAAGCGCGTGCGGGATTATGCCCAGGTGATGGGCGATGGAAGCGTGGATCATGCGCTCGTCAAAACCGCTTTGAACCTTTTTGAAATAGACGAGAAGGGTTTGGATGAAATCGACAGGGTTCTTTTGAGAACCATCGTGACACATTACGGCGGAGGC
>DLOL01000079.1:5841-17045 GCA_002478485.1 Eubacteriaceae bacterium UBA7485
AACGCTCCACGATCGAAGACGTGTATGAACCCTACCTGATCCAGCTCGGCTTTTTAGTCCGGACGTCGAGAGGGCGCATGATCACCCCTCAGGGATGCGCGCATCTCGGCATTGAGCCGCCCGGACGAATACAGGCCCAGTATGCGGATACAAATCAGATAACAATGAACTTAGAACGGCAGGCTGAGGAGGTAGTGCCTGAATGATACAGGAAAAAATAGGAATGAGGACGGAAGATTACGATTATGATCTTCCGGAGGAGCTCATTGCCCAGCATCCGGAAGAGACCCGGGACCATTCAAGACTCATGGTTGTCTCGAAGAAAGACGATACCATTGAGGACAAGCGCTTCACCGACGTGATTGACTACTTAAATCCTGGCGATCTTCTGATTATTAACAACACCAAAGTTATTCCTGCAAGACTTCACGCAAAAAAAAATCAGGAGAATGGAGAAGGCGCGCTTTGCGAGATTCTTCTGCTGACAAGGCTGAAAGAGACGGATTTGTCCGCGCAGGGAGAAGAACGGCTTCAGGAAAGCCTAGTGAAGACCCCGGGCGANNGCTTTTATGGGAATGCATGGTCCGGCCGGGCAGACGACTCAAGCCCGGCGCCCGCGTCCGCTTCTCGGATGACCTTGAAGCGGAAGTTCTGGAGATCCGCGAGGAGGGGCTTCGCGCCATGCGCTTTATCACGGACGGCATCTTCGAAGAAGAGCTTCTAAAGCTGGGCGAGATGCCGCTTCCCCCGTACATTCATGAAAAGCTCGAAGACAATGACCGGTACCAGACCGTGTACGCGGAAGTGTCGGGGTCTGCCGCGGCTCCGACTGCGGGCCTTCATTTCACGCCGGAGCTTCTTGAGAAAATCAGGAAAAAGGGCGTGAGGATTGCGCCTGTCACTTTGAATGTCGGTTTAGGCACGTTCAGGCCGGTGAAAGAAGACAACATTCTCGAACACCATATGCACAAGGAAACGTACGAAGTGCCTGAGGAGACGGCAGCTTTAATACAGAAGACACGGGAGGAGGGCGGACGCGTCATCGCGGTCGGAACGACCTCCGTGCGCACGCTTGAAAGTGCGGCCGGCGAGGACGGGACAGTCCGGCCGGGACCGGGGGAAACCCAGATTTTCATTTATCCGGGCGTTCCGTTTCGTGTGGTGGACGGACTGATCACCAATTTCCATCTTCCCAAGTCCACCCTCATGATGCTGGTGTCCGCGTTTTATGACCGTGAAAAGATGCTCAGGGCCTATCAGCACGCAGTGGATGAAAGATACCGCTTCTTCAGTTTCGGGGACGCGATGTTCATATTCTAGAATAGGTAGTGGATGTTTAAATACGAATTAATTAAAGAAGAAAAAGACACTGGGGCGCGCCTTGGCAAGATCACGACGGATCACGGCGAGATCCAGACTCCGATTTTCATGCCGGTTGGCACGCAGGGGACGGTCAAGTCCATGGATCAGGACGATCTGAAAGAGATGAACGCGCAAATCATTCTGGGAAACACCTACCATCTTTATCTCAGGCCCGGAATGGAGATTATGGAGAAGGCGGGCGGCCTTCACAAGTTCATGAACTGGGACCGTCCGATTCTTACCGATTCCGGCGGGTTTCAGGTTTTCTCGCTGGGAGATTTGAGGAAGATTACGGAGGAAGGGGTCGAGTTCCGAAGCCATCTTGACGGATCCAAGCACTTTATGAGTCCTGAAAAATCCATTCAGATTCAAAATACGATCGGATCTGACATCATGATGTGTTTTGACGAGTGCGCGCCCGCCGACGCGGATTACGACTATACGAAAAAGTCCATGGAGATGACTTCCCGCTGGGCCAGACGCTCAAAAGACGCGCATCAGAGACCGGATGAGCAGGCGCTCTTCGGGATTGTCCAGGGAGGCATGTTTGATGACTTGAGAGTCCGCTCTGCAAACGAGCTGGTGGAGATGGATTTTCCGGGCTACAGTATCGGAGGTCTTTCCGTTGGAGAGACGAAAGAGAAGATGTTCCACATGCTTGACGTCACCCTTCCGCATCTTCCGCAAGAAAAGCCGAGATACCTGATGGGAGTGGGTTCTGTTGACGCGCTGATTGAAGGCGTGATGAGAGGCGTTGATATGTTTGACTGCGTGCTCCAAACCCGAATCGCCCGAAACGGGACGGCGCTGACCTCGCAGGGAAAGCTGGTCGTCAGAAACGCCGCCTATGCAGATGATTTCCGGCCGCTGGACCCCGAATGCGACTGTCCGGTATGCAGAAATTATTCGAGGGCCTACATTCGCCATCTTGTCAAGTGCAACGAGATCTTGGGAGCACGTTTATTGACATATCATAATTTGTATTTTACACTTAAGCTTATGGAAAAGGTCCGGGAGGCGATTCTAGAAGACCGCTTGCTCGAACTTAGAACCGAAGTGTTTTCAAAATACGGCATTAAGCCTACGGATTATCAGAAAGCACTAAAATTAAACAGGAGCTAAAGAATGCAAGGATTAGTGTCATTTATCCCGCTGATTTTGATTCTCTTGTTCTTCTATTTCTTTGTGATTCGCCCGCAGAACAAGCAGCAAAAAGAAATCAAAGACATGAGAAGTTCACTTAAACCGGGAGATGAAGTTGTCACGATCGGCGGATTTTACGGAATCATTTATGCCATTGACGAAAACAATGTTGTGCTTGAAATGCTTCCAGACTTTAACAAACTCATGGTAACCAAGTCCGCCATCGCAAAGGTGATCACACCGGCAGAAGAAAGCCCTGCCGCCGAAGAAATCGAGGACGAAGTTTCGGAAGACGAACCGGTGGTAGTGGAAGAAACCGAAGAAAAAGTCGAAACAGTTTCTGATGACGACAGTTCAGAAAAGACTGAAAAATAATCTTATTATGGAGGACACCATGAAGCATATTAAGATGATTAAGAAGGGCAGCTTAAAGCAGACGGCAAACAAGGGTTGCGGTGAATGCCAGACCTCCTGTCAGTCCGCATGCAAAACATCCTGCACGGTGGGAAACCAGAAGTGTAAACAAGCTCAGTAATGAACGAAAGAAGCAGCGCAAGCTGCTTTTTTTTACATGTTTTTGAGAGAGGGAAAATGATTCATAAATTTGAGAAGAACGGTTTGAAGATTGTGCTCGATGTTGAGAGCGGATCAGTCTTTACTGTGGATGATTTAATGTACGAGCTTCTCGGCGAGGAAGGCGTTGTGGATGAAAAGCAGATTGAAGATCTTCTTGAGAAGCACCAGGAATACACAAGGGAAATGGTCGACGAGTCTTTGGAAGAGATTCAGGCTTTAACGGATGAAGATCTTCTTTACACGGAAAATGACGCTTCCAAGACCAATCCGTTTGATACGAGGGGGAGAGACGTGAAAGCGCTCTGCCTCCATGTCTCCCATGACTGCAACTTAAGATGTGAATACTGCTTTGCCGGACAGGGAGATTTTCATGGACAGCGCCTTCTGATGACCCCGGAGACCGGGAAGAAGGCCATTGATTTTGTTGTCAAGCAGTCCGGAAACCGGAGGAACATCGAAATTGACTTTTTCGGGGGCGAGCCTTTGATGAATCTTGACGCGGTCAAGGAGATCTACGCTTACGCCAAGTCCATTGAGGAGGAAAGCGGAAAAGAATTCCATTTCACGCTGACCACCAACGGCGTGCTGTTGAATGACCAGAACCGCGCCTGGCTTGACGAGCACATGGACAATATGGTGCTCTCTCTTGACGGAAGAGAAGAAGTCAATGACCGTATGCGAAAGACCGTGAACGGAAAAGGCTCCTACCGTGTCATCAAGGATGACATTCTGAAGATGGCGAAGATGCGCGACGGGAAGAAAGATTATTATGTGCGCGGGACCTTCACCGGAAACAACCTTGATTTTTCAGAAGACGTCAAATTCCTTGCAAATGAAGGGTTTCGAAGCATTTCGGTCGAACCGGTTGTCGCTCAGGACGGATGCGGATATGAAATCAAAGAAGAAGACCTCGATTTTGTCAAAGACCAGTACGACAAGCTTGCGATTGACTACCTCAAGAGGGGAAGCGATGAAAATCATCCGGACTTCAATTTCTTTCATTTCAACTTAAACCTCGACGGGGGACCCTGTGTGTACAAAAGACTTTCCGGATGCGGAGCCGGGGCGGATTATCTCGCAGTCACACCTGAAGGCGAACTCTATCCGTGCCACCAGTTTGTGGGAAACCCGGATTTTCTATTAGGAAATCTGGACGAGGGCATCGTCAATCCGGAGGTGCGAGAATCTTTTAAGGAGGCAAATCTGGTCAATAAAGTGGATTGCTCCAGTTGCTGGGTAAAGTATTTTTGCGGAGGCGGTTGCCACGCCAATGCCTGGAACTTCAATCATGACCTACAAAAGCCGTATCACACTGCGTGTGAAATGGAACGCTGCCGAGTCGAGAACGGAATCATGATTTATATTAAAGAGTCCGAAGAAGCATAGGACAAAATTTCACCTGAAGTCTTCCCCGGTATCACGTTGTTTTTCAAAAATGCCTCCGATATAATTAAAATGTCTCGTGTCTGTGGTTGAAAGTTGAGGCTAGTCGCAGGCAAAGCAATCCACGTAAACTTCACTAAAATCGGTGGAGCGATCATAGTGCGGCCTAGAAGTAAGTCCAGCCGGCGCAAGTCGAGAGAAGGAGTCGTGATATCAAAGCCAAACTTCCAGCTGGCGAGTGTGGGGTTAAAGACCAGGTCAGACGAGATGTTTCATGCGGCATGAAGATGCCGCTTTTTTATTTCGTCCTGTCTTATTCTTGAGCCAAATTCAAGGGATCATGTTATAATATGTACATAAGCAGAAAACGTTTCCAAGGAGGCGCTAATATGAAGTTTACGATTTACGGGAAGAACATGCATGTCTCTGACAGCCTTAAAGACGCGCTCAAGAAAAAGTTCAGCAAATTTGAACGCTTCTTCGGACCGGATACGGAAGTCTATGCCACTTTCAGTAAGGAGAAGAAGTATCAGATGCTGGAAGTCACCATTCCGCTTGGAAGAACTGTTTTGCGGGCGGAGGAAAAGGCCGATGACCTGCTCTCCGCGATCGAGGTCGTTGTAGACAAGCTTGAAGGGCAGCTCAGACGATACAAGACCAAGATCCAGAAGAATTATGCGGAAGAAGCCAAGCGCTATCATCTCGACGAGATCGAAATCGATGAGGAAGAGGAAGACATTCCCGAAGCCAAGGTCGTGCGCACCAAGAAGTTCGCGGTAAAGCCCATGTCGGTTGAAGAAGCGACGCTTCAGATGGAAATGCTCGGACACGATTTCTTCGTGTTCGAAGATTCCGATATCGACACCATCTGCGTCGTCTACAAGAGAAAAGATGGAAACTACGGTTTGATCGAACCGTATGATGAATAAAATAACCGCGCGGAGAAATCCGCGCTTCTTTTATGATGGGAAATACTCTTAAACCGGCGAATAGTCCTAAAAAAGTATCAATTTATATTTTACCTGATTATTTCTCTTTGTTTGACACCCTATAAGGCATGAACTACAATATAGAAGATGGAAAATTCTAGATGATGGGCATCTGATGCGTTATTTTGCCCTTTTTCAAGACATTCTTAATCAAACATAAAGAAATGTTTAAGAATGAAGGAAAAATGGGTAGATAATTCCAGAAATTGTCAAGCGAATCTGATAGGGAGACAGGCTGGAACCGTATATTTCAGCTTGCCCGCGCTTACACTGTAAATTTTCTTAACTCCACTCTCTTATATTTAAAGGAAAGTCCGTCAGGGCTTCAGATTTCATTCATATAGAGGGGAAGCGCAGCATGGCTGCGATTACGGCATGGCCGCATCAAAAAGACAGAGGGTAAATATGATTATTCTAGCAGCAGTTATTCTGGGGCTTCTGATCGGATTCATTCGGAGAGGGAAGCTGTTGGGGATTGGAAAAATCAAGAGATGGCCGCTGGGCCTGATCGGACTGGTGATTTTGATCTTTCTCCATTATACACCGTACATGTCATCAATTCCGTTTGCAAGTTTCCTGCCGATTGTAAGCTTTCTCGGATATCTGCTGATCCTGATTACCTTGATCTTCAACATGGACAGCATCTTTTCCATCATGCTGGCGGTCGGGATTACAGCAAACTTCGTGGTCATCTTTATCAATGGCGGGTACATGCCTGTTCAAGAAAGCATTGTTGCTCTGATGCCTGTGGAAAACCCGGTTACGATTTCCATCATTGACGGACTCAATCCGGTTTACATGATTATGCAGCAGCCCGGCACCCTGCTTTGGTATCTGGGCGATGTGCTCCCGCTCCCGTTCTTAAGAGACCTGACCTGCTACACCGGATCCGTTCCGGGACTTTCAGCCGGTTCTATCTTTATTGTTATCGGGCTGATCGGCTGGATTCAGGCGCTGATGGCCGGGGCAAGACAGGAAACCAACAAAATCGATATTGAGAAAGTGGCTAAAGAGCCGAAAGAAAAGAAAGCGGCCGCGACTGACACGATGTACCTGGATGATGAGGAAGATCATCCGAGAAGTGCGGTCGACGAGTTCTTTGCGGTGGAGCAGGATGAGGATCATACGGCTTACGCGCCGGATGAGGGAGAGGAAAGCGACACACGCGTTTACTCTACAGTCCAGCTCGACGATGAAAGCCCCCGGTACCTGGATGACATGCCGGACTTTGAACGGCAGCGTCCGGATGACACAGGCGTTCAGGATGAGGAAGACGGCTTCTTCACGCAGAGTTTCCATTCAAACAGGAACGGAAACGCACCCGTTTCGTCATTCAGCAATTACTACGAAGAAGATACCGGACAGTTTGAGCCGATTCAGACCGCTCCTCTTGAAGTTGTGACGGAAGACCCGTTCAAGAGAGAAGAGCCGAAAACCGTAGAAGATATGCTCAGGGACAGCACCGTGACCGGAAACATTCAGCCTGATACGGTAAAAGCGCCTGTCAAGGCGGAAAAAAGCGCGACGGCGTCACAGGCAGTCGTGCAGAAAGCAAAAACAGCCCCTGTTCCGGCAAAAGAAGTCGTTCAGCAAGAAGATGAAAGTATAAACCACGCAACGAAGGAGGAAGAGCTCGAGGATACGATCGAGTTTGGAGAACCAAAACCGGTCCTTGATGAATCGGATTATTACGCGAAGCCGACACCGCGAAAATTCTACGATGTCGGAAGTGGATCAGGGTTTGTCGTATCGAAGGCTTATCAGGAAGAAATGGCAAAAAGAGACAACAGTCAGGAAGAAATGGCAAGTATCTGGGCCCAGGTTTCCGCGGACCAGAAAAATCTGAAGAGCAGCCGAAGAAGGCAGAGCCGCTACAGCACGGCGGAAGCCAACCCGTATCTGGACGAAAGAAAGAGAAGGGAAGCTGCGGAAATGGCGAGAAAAGAAGCGGAAGAACAAGAAAAAATCCGCGAGCAGGAACGCCTTCTTGCTGAACAGCGCCTCCATACGCAGCGTACGGAAGAAATCCTGAAGACAAACGAACCGACCCAGGATGAAGAAGATGTGATTATGACCGATGAAGACCGAATCGCGGCGGGGTATGAAAAAGTTAGCTTCGAAATTAACGGACGGGATGTTTCGTTCTGGAAAAAGAAGAAAGAATGAGAAAAAGGGAGCACGCCTCCCTTTTTTGCCTTTTTAAGGAAGGTAATCCTTAACATACGGCTTAGAAGGAGTTTTTATGGGATTCTTTTCAAATTTATTTGACACCAATAAAAAAGAACTAAAAAAGATGGACAAGCGCGTGGACGCGATTTTAGACCTTGAAGATGAATACGCGGCGCTTTCCGATGAAGAACTGAAAGGAAAAACGGACGAGTTTCGAAAACGTCTGGACAATGGAGAGACACTTGACGATATCTTAGTCGAAGCGTTTGCGACCGTCAGAGAAGCGGCCAGCCGCACCGTCGGCATGAAGCATTTCCCGGTTCAGCTGATGGGCGGAATCGCACTCCACGAAGGGAACATCGCGGAAATGAAGACAGGGGAAGGGAAGACACTGGTCTCCACGCTTCCGGCGTATTTAAATGCCCTGACAGGAAGAGGCGTCTACATTGTCACGGTCAATGACTACCTGGCAAAGAGAGACTCCGAGTGGATGGGCCAGATTCACCGCTTTCTCGGCCTTGACGTGGGGCTGGTAGTCCACGGCCTTGATTTTGAAAAAAGAAAAGCCGCCTACAATGCGGATATCACATACGGAACGAATAACGAGTTCGGATTTGACTACCTGAGAGACAACATGGCGACGATGAAAGAGCAGCAGGTTCAGAGGGAGCTGAATTACGCCATCGTCGACGAAGTGGACTCGGTTCTCATCGATGAAGCGAGAACGCCGCTGATCATTTCCGGAAGCGGAGACAAGAGCACACAGCTCTATAAAGTGGCTGACAACTTTGTTAAGACGCTCAAGCCGGATGACTATGAAAAAGATGAAAAGCAGAAGACGGTCATGCTGACTGATTCTGGCGTGAAAAAAGCCGAACGATACTTCGGGATCGAAAACCTGACGGATGTGGCCAACATGGAAATCTACCATAACATCCAGCAGGCGCTCCATGCCAACAAGATGATGACCAAAGACGTCGACTACATCGTCAAGGACGGAGAAATCATTATTATCGATGAATTCACCGGACGCCAGATGCCGGGAAGACGCTATTCAAACGGCCTTCACCAGGCGATTGAAGCCAAAGAGCATGTGACCGTCAACCGAGAATCAAGAACGCTTGCCACCATCACGTTCCAGAACTACTTCCGCATGTTCAACAAACTTTCCGGCATGACGGGGACTGCGAAGACGGAAGAAGAAGAATTCAGAACCATCTACAACCTTCCGGTCATCACGATCCCGACCAACAAGGAAATGATCCGAGAAGACCTCAACGACCAGGTTTACCGGACGGAAAAAGGGAAATTCAAGGCGGTTACGGAAGACGTGAAGGAGCGTCATGCCAAAGGGCAGCCGGTTCTGATCGGAACCATTTCAATTGAGAAATCAGAAGAGCTTTCCAAATATCTGAAGAAAGAAGGCATTCCGCATAACGTCCTCAATGCGAAGTACCTTGAAAAAGAAGCGGAAATCGTCTCGCAGGCCGGACAGCCCGGAGCGGTGACCATCTCAACCAACATGGCCGGTCGAGGCACGGATATTGTCCTCGGAGAAGGAGTGGCGCAACTCGGCGGTCTTCACATTATCGGGACGGAAAGGCATGAATCAAGACGGATCGACAACCAGCTCAGAGGGCGTGCGGGACGTCAGGGAGACCCCGGATCTTCACAGTTCTATATTTCTCTCGAAGACGATCTGATGCGCATATTCGGTTCGGAAAAGATCTACGGAATGATTGACAGGCTCGGAATCGATGACGACAGCCCGATTGAGGCCAAGGTGCTCACAAACGGTATTGAGAGTGCGCAGAAAAAAGTGGAAGGAAGAAACTTTGATATCCGCCGTTCTGTTCTTCAGTACGACAACGTTATGAACCGCCAGAGAGAGCTGATTTACTCCCAAAGACAGGATGTGCTGGACGGAAAGCCGATCGACGAGCAGATTGAACGCATGACCACCGATCTTGTGGATGACTACGTGGAAATGTACACGAACTCCGGGAACGCTTATGATGACTGGGATTTAAAAGGGCTTGAACATTATTTTGAAAAGAATTTCTTTAAGGACACGCCGATCCACATTCCTGAAAAACCGGATGATCGGGAAGAAGTCAAGGACTACCTGACAGGTGTCTTCCACCAGAACTTTGAAAAGAAAGAAGAGCTGATCGGAAAAGACAACATGCAGGATTTGGAAAGACAGATTCTTCTAAGAACCGTAGACCGCAACTGGATGGATCACATTGACAACATGGACCAGCTCAAACAGGGGATCGGCCTTCGCGCGTACGGACAGAGTGACCCGGTGAAAGAATATACAAAAGAAGGATTCATCCTGTTTGACGAAATGAACAACGAAATTCAGGAAGAAACGGTCAAGTATCTGTACGGGACCACGATCAAAGTCGAACAGCAGCCTTCACCGGCATCGGGCATGACGACCAACCGCAACGGTCGGCAAGCCCAGAACGGAAAGCCGAAGAAGCAGCAGCCGAGAAAAGTCAAGAAAATCGGAAGAAACGATCCCTGCCCTTGCGGATCCGGCAAAAAATACAAAAACTGTTGCGGACGCAATTTCTGACATCACGACGGTAGAGAGAAAACATGATAGATTTATACGAAACCAAACAGAAGATTGAGGGATTTAACACAACGCTTGAGGGACTGGAGCAGTCGATGAATCTTCCTGAAATGGACGAGGAGATTGACGCTCTTGGGAAACAGACGGAAGAAGCGGGCTTTTGGGACAATCAGGCGGAAGCCCAGAAAATCTTAAAGCGCTACAACATCCTCAGAGCAAAACGCGAGAAGGTCGACAAGCTTCGCGAAGAGCTTGAAGATGTGGAATTGATGTATGAGCTGGCGGAAGAAGGTGACGCGCTCGAAGACATGCCGGAGCAGCTCGAATCTTACGGAGACAAGCTTGAATCCTTCCGGCTCGAAACGCTCCTGGCCGGTGAATACGATGCGAATAACGCCATTATCGCCATTCATCCCGGTGCTGGCGGAACCGAGTCAAACGACTGGGCCGAAATGCTTCTTCGCATGTATACACGCTGGGCCGAAGAGCACGGATACAAAGTCAAGACGCTTGATCTGCAACCGGGCGATGTGGCGGGTGTGAAATCAGCCACCCTTCTGATCGAGGGGGTGAATGCGTACGGCTACCTCAAGACTGAAAGAGGTGTGCACAGACTTGTGCGGATCTCTCCTTTCGACTCTTCAGGAAGACGCCATACCTCATTTGCAAGTCTTGATGTCTCGCCCGAGGTGGATGAAGATGTTGAAATCGACATTGATCCGGATGATCTGCGGGTAGATTACTACCGCGCAAGCGGAGCGGGCGGCCAGCATGTCAACAAGACTTCCTCTGCTGTCCGAATCACCCATCTTCCGACAGGCGTTGTTGTTCAGTGCCAGAATGAGCGCTCGCAACACCAGAACCGCGAAGTCGCGATGAATATGCTCAAATCCAAGCTGGTCGAAATTCTTGAACAGGAAAACAAAGAGAAACTGGATGATTTGAAGGGTGATTACGGGCAGATCGCCTGGGGGTCCCAGATCCGTTCCTATGTTTTC
>DLOL01000079.1:17114-25749 GCA_002478485.1 Eubacteriaceae bacterium UBA7485
TCAACTCTTCACTTCAGCAGCAAGCTTCAGAAGGTTAATCGAAACCGGGCGCAATGCCCGGTTTTTGCTATAATAAAGACCAAACCAACTGAACGGGAGGAAAACAGGCATAAGCCTATGAGATATGAAGAAAAACAAAAAAGAGGTGTTAAAAGCTCTGCGGTCGGAGAGACTCTACTTTGACGGCGGGATGGGCTCTCTGATGCAGAAGAGAGCAAAGGAGGCGGGCCTTGATGGAATCGGAACCGTTCCTGAAAATCTGGGGATAACGCATCCGGATCTGATCAGGGGAATCCACCAGGATTATGTGGATGCGGGGGCAGATGTGGTTCTGTCCTGCACGTTTGGAGCGAATGGCTATAAACTCGCGCATGATCCTGCATTCTCACAAAAGGAAATTGTAAGAGCAGCGATAAAAAACGCGCGTGCGGCGCATCCCCGGTTTGTGGCGCTCGACATCGGACCGATCGGCTCTTTAATCGGAGAGCTTGGGGATGTGAGCGAAGAGGAAGCCTATAATTATTTCAAAGAGGTTATGGTTGAAGGTGAAAAAGCCGGAGCGGATATGATTCTGATTGAAACTATGACGGATCTCCAGGAGGCACGCCTCGCGCTTTTGGCCGCTAAGGAAAATACGGATCTTCCCGTTGTCGTATCCATGACCTTTGAAGAGACCGGGAGGACGCTTACGGGATCGACGCCCGAGATCTGCGCGCTGGTCTTAGAATCTCTCGGAGCCGATGCGGTCGGCACAAACTGTTCAACAGGCCCCGAACAAATGGCGGTCAACGCGAGAAAGATGATGCTGACCACGTCGCTTCCGATTATTGTTCAGCCCAATGCGGGTCTTCCAGTGCTCAAAGACGGCGAGACGGTTTACGATATTGACGCTGACACGTTCAGTGATGTCATGAAACAGATTGCTGAGAACGGAGCTTCTCATCTCGGAGGGTGCTGCGGAACCACACCTGAGCATATCCGAAAAACAGTGGAGAAGACAAGAGGCGTCTCGCTTAAGAAAAGAGGAAAAGCGCCTTCAATGGTGTCCTCCGCCTACGTCAGCCAGAGACCGGGACGGGGAGTGCTTGCGATCGGAGAGTCCATCAACCCGACCAGTAACAAGCAGCTCAAGCAGGCGCTTTTGGATGAAGAGTACGCACAGGCTGCCAAGCTTGCTGTGGACCAGGCAAATGCCGGAGCTCAGATTCTCGATATCAACTGCGGAGTGGCGGGAATTGATGAAGCGGCCGCGATGGAGGCGGTGATTCATAGGGTTGGCGAAGTCAGCACGCTTCCGCTACAGATTGATTCCACAAAACCGGAAGTCATCGAGAAAGGGCTGAGAACCTACTGCGGCCGAGCCATCGTCAATTCCGTAAATGGAGAGGAGAAAAGCCTCGACTCCATTCTTCCGATTGTAAAGAAATACGGCGCGATGGTGATCGGGCTGACGCTTGACGAAAACGGAATCCCGGAGACTGCGGAAGAGAAAGTTGCCATAGCCAAGAAGATTATCAGTCGGGCTGAAGAATACGGAATTCCGAAAGAAGATATTGTCATTGACTGCCTTTGCATGACGGCAAGCACCCAGCAGAAAGCGGCGCAGGAAACGCTCAAGGCAGTTCGTTTGCTCAGAGAAGAAATTGGTGTGAATACCACGCTCGGTGTGAGTAATATTTCGTTTGGTCTTCCGTGCCGTTCTGCTTTTAATGCGGCTTTTCTTTCTCAGGCGCTGCAGGCGGGACTGAACATGCCGATTGTCTCGGTGCTGGATCCAAACACACGGGCCGCGCTTGATATCTTCAACGTCATTGACGGATCGGATGAAGGATGCCACNNGCCTACACGACAAAATACAAAGGAATGAATCTTGCTTCGCCTGAAAAATCAGAGGAAAATTCCACTGAGAAAAAGCCGGAAAGCGGGCTTGACGCGCTTGCAAAAGCCGTCTGCGACGGGCTCAAAGAAGAGACGGTGAGCCTGACGGAAGAACTGCTCACCATCATGCCGCCCATGGAGATCGTCAACGGAGGCCTGATTCCGGGGCTTGATCAGATTGGAGCGCTCTTTGAAACAGGAGAAGCTTTTCTCCCGAACCTTCTGTTTTCAGCAGACGCGGTTCAAGGCGGGTTTGAAAAGATCAAAGCGGCGATGGCGGGGGAAGAGCATCAGGTGAAAGGCGAGGTGCTGCTGGCCACGGTTGAAGGGGATGTGCATGATATCGGAAAAAACATCCTTAAAGTGATCATGGAAAATTACGGTTATGAAATTGTCGATTTGGGGAAGGACGTCAAGGTTCAGGATGTCGTCGAAATGGTGAAAAAACATGACGCTAGACTCCTCGGACTGTCCGCGCTGATGACCACATCGGTCGGAGCGATGGAAGAAACCATTAAAGCGGTTCGGGCCGAAGCTCCAAAATGCAAAATTATGGTGGGAGGCGCCGTGATGACGCCGGAGTTTTCCGAAGAAATCGGCGCAGATTTTTACGGAGCCGATGCTAAAGCGGGCGTGGATATCGCCCGAAAGGTTTTTGAAAACTGAAAATTGAATGTTGAATTCGGACTTGGATAGGTAAATTAAAAACCATTTGTTTTGGAGGAAATTATGACATACGGTGAACTCAAACCGATCCTTCAACCGCAGAGCAGAGCCATTTTCCGTGTCTTCTCAGACACGCCGACTGTGATTGACTCAGGCGCCGTCGTCCTTTTCAATGTTCAGGGACTGGATGAAGCGAAGGTCATTACGCTCTACGTGGAAGACTGCATTCAGAGAATTGATTTAAAACTTCCGATTGAACAGTTCAAACAGATGAACTGGGAACAGACATTCGGAAAGCAGATTTTTAAAGAATCTGATACCGATAAGCCTTTTCCGAACAATCAGGAATTTTAACAGGAAAAGGATCCCTCGCGGATCCTTTTTTAAGAGGGGAAAATGAAAAACAGAAGAAGTCTTAACGCGCTTCTCTCGATTTTGGTCATTGTTTTAGGGTTTGTCGCGTTTTTTAAGAATCAGCTAATTCCCGGAGGTGTTCTGGTCGTGTTTGGATTCGGCTTCTTATACATGGTTCTTTCCAATGAGTACTATGAGCAGAATCCGCATCTCTCGCGTGAGCGTCTCCTAAAAAAACTGACACTTTCTGAAGCCTATGACATTGTGCTTGAAAACCTTGATGACCTGACGGAAGAGGAGAAAGAGAATCTTTACCGCGCCCTTTTGTTTGAAGAAGTCAAGGAAGAAAAGAACACTTCAGAATCTTTTTAGTTTTTTATAAAGCATATAAAAAAATGTTATTCAGATGATAAAGCGGGCATATATTTATCAGGCAATAAAATCCTTATTGCTCCGGGTTAAACACCCTTTTCTCCTTAAATATCTATATATGCAGCCGACGTATAGTCGGCTGTATACATTTTTTGAGGAATTTATAAAAATCCGCTTTAAAACCTGCTGACTGGTTAATTTATACAGATAAGTGAAGAGAGGAGAGATAGATGAAACAAAGACTACGCGCAGCCATCCTGGTCGCGATGTGCGTGTTGGCGGTGCTGATCATTCAGGGATGTAAAACCGAACAGCCGAAGGAGACGACGCAGGGAGACCCGGCCGCATTTGTTTCCAAGCTCACAGAAAGTGACTGGAAGGCAACCGTGATGGACACCCAAGTGACCGTTCATGTTGACGCGGACAATAAGGGTTATTTTGAGCTCCCGGATGCGCAACAGGTGCCGTTCACTTATCAGGTGGAAAGTGTTAATGATTCTAACTCGGAAGCAAAAATAAAAATCACAGTTTCTGATGATGAAAAATATAAAGTGTATAAAGAGGCCGGGGACGGAACGGCCACTGCTACGTTTGAAGATAAAAACTTGAAACTAGAACTTCACGGAATGAGCATCGATCTTACGCCGCAAGCTTCCCAATTCTAAAAAAAGCCGGAGCCCTTTTGACAGGGTTCCGGTTTTTTTTAGTCTAAGCTGAAAAGAGCTTTTCTGAGTGAGCCGATCATATACAGTGAACCGGTGAAGATGTTGATTTCTCCGGGGGATGATTCCAGGGCCTGATCGAGCGCTTCCTTGGGAGAAGAGAGAGCTTTTACGGGAAGGTGTGTCTTCTCCCGGATGCGTGAAGCCATATTTTGCGCGCTCACCGCAATTTCGCTGTCAGGAGTGAGGGTAAAGACGCGTTTTGCGTAGGGAAGGAGGAGATCGAGAGCCAGATCCACATTTTTATCTTCCAGCATGCCGAAATAGAGGTTGATTTTCTGACCGTCAAAGCTGTGGTTGATCGTATCGCGAAGCGCCCGGATTCCGCCTTCATTATGCGCCCCGTCGATTAAAATCAGCGGACTTTTATTGAGGATTTCCATTCTTCCCGGAAAACGAATGTCTTGAAGCGCCTCTCGCACGGCGTCCTGCGGAATGTGAAAGCCGCGTTTTCTCAGGGCATCGATTGCAGTGAGAGCAGTCAGGCCGTTTAGCTTCTGGTATTCACCTGCAAGACCAAGATGGAAAGAAAAAGGCGTTTTATCTCCTGTATAGATAAGATCGTGTCCGGTGAGATCGGAATGGATGCAGGTGATTGTGCTGGGGTCGGCGACCGTAAAAGAGGAAGCTCCTTCTTCTTTTGCTTTTCTTCTGAAAACGTCCAGCACCTTCTGGCTTTGAGGATAGGCGATCACATCGGCTCCTTTTTTGATGATGCCGGCTTTTTCACCCGCGATTTCTTCAAGCGTGTCACCTAAATACTGGGTGTGCTCAAGGCTGATGCTCATCAGGATGTTCAGGTCTGGATCAGGAATAATATTGGTCGCATCAAGCCTTCCGCCAAGCCCCACCTCAATCACGTTGATGTCAGTCTTCTTTTCTCGATAGTACATGAGTGCCAGAGCGGTTTCGATTTCAAACCCGGTCGGCTCCGGCTCGCCTTCTGCGACCAGCTCCTCGCAGGCTTTCCGGATCTTTTGATAAAGGCGGTTGAGATCCTCATCTCCGATCGGTTCTTGATTCACAAGAATGCGTTCTGAAAAATGCATCAGTTCGGGCGAGGTGTAGCTGCCAACCCGGTATCCGGACTCTGTGAGAGCCGCTGTCAACATGGCGCACATCGAGCCTTTTCCGTTTGTGCCGGCCACGTGAATGTATCGCTGCCCCTTCTCGGGGTTGCCAAGCTTGTCTAGAAGCAGGGATATGGTCTTAAGACCCAGCCGCATGCCCCATTTCCCCTTTGTGGCAACAAAATGATCAGGAAGTTTTCCTGCATTCCTTTCCGAATACGCGCCGGTATTGATCATGCGCTTTGGTGTAATGATGAGATCGACGCGCTCATCGTGAGGTTCTTCAGGGACCTCGCCGATCAGTTCATCAAGGGACAGACTGACGCGCGTAATATGGTCCGGAAGGTTTTTTAAGTAACGGTCGTAATATCCGCCTCCGTAGCCGAGTCTTGCCCCTAATTCGCTGAATTGAAGTCCCGGGACAACAATCAGGTCGATGCTTTCAGGAGAAAGAACCGGACTACCGTCAGGCGGAGACGGGATGCCGAAACGGTCTTTTTCCAGATGCTCAAAAGAATCAATCTTTCGCGCTTCCATCTGCCCGGGGCCGGTGATAAGCGGGATGGCGACCGTCTTTTGATCCTGAAGCGCCTGGCGAATGATGGCATGCGTATCGATTTCCTCTTCCGTGCTAAAATAAATAAACAGGTTATCCGCATTGCGGTAATAGTCTGATTCAAGAAAAGACCGCGTGATCGCCTCTTGCTTCTGCGCAGACAGGAAATTTCTGCGCCGGTCAGAGGCATTTTTTCGAATGGCTGATTTATCCATCTGTTTAACTCCTGTACTTTTGGTCTTTTCTACATTATAGGCGATATAAAATCAAAGAGGACAAAGATTCATGGAAGAATGTTTAATCGCATGCGAGAGTTTTAAAACGCATGAGCAGGAAATTCGAAGAATAAAGCCAGATGCGGAGATTGTCTACCTGAGTCTGAAATACCATGAAAAGCCGGAAGGACTTCGGGATAAGATTCAGGAGCTCATTGACCGTTCCGGAGATAAAAAGATATATCTTCTCTACGGAAAATGCGCAGGCCATGCACCGGGACTGCAGGCGGGGCCGGGAGGGCTTCATCTGATGCCTCAGTGCGACTGCGTGGAAATTCTGTCAAAAAACCGAGGGCCGGAAAACCGGAAAGGCGTCTACTTTGTAATCCCCGGACTTTCCAGATCAGAAGGCTGTCCTTCCCGAGAGCTTGAGAAATATACCGAGCGGTTTGGAATAAAGAGAGGGCTTGAAGCTTTCAGGCGCCTTTACGGCTCTTTTGAAAAGGTGGTGGTTCTCGGGGAGGATCAGGCGGCACTTCTTGAAGGCGGAAAAATCGCTAGAGCCCTGAATATTCCGATGGAGATCGAGAGTGCGGATATTTCTAATCTTGTATCTTTCTTAAATGATGAAGAACCTTTTAAAAAGGGCATATTTACAGAAGGAGAGAAGGTGCCCTATACTTTTCTGCTTTAAATTCGCTTTTACCGCCTGTGGTAGAATGAAGCGAAGGACCGGGATTGGATCAAAATTGTACGGGTGTTTACAATAAACTTTAATTTTGTTACAATTTTGATACGATTCAGGAATTATTTACCATTCGAAATGAGGTCATTTCTTGAAAAATCAAAAGGAACATCGTTTTTTCACGATGCTTAAGAGCGCCTTTAACGAGACGGCAAACAGCATAGAGAGAAACAATCTGATGAGCTTCGCATCTGTCGCTTCGATTGTCGCAGCGCTGCTTATCTTAGGCATTTTTATCATTATCACCTTAAATATTCAGAATCTGACCAGCCAGGTTGAAAACTCTCTTGAGTTGAAAGTCTTTATAAAGAAGGACTACACCCAGGAAGACCTCGCCACCATCCAGGACAGGCTTGTGGAAAACGAGCATGTGGTTGGAGTAGCCTTTGAATCCTCTGAACAGGCCCTGAACAATTACAAACAATCACTTGGACAGTATGCTGGGCTTCTGTCAGGATTTACCAATGAGAACAACCCTCTGGAAACTTCGTTTATTGTCAAGGTCGATCAGCCCTCCAGCCTTGAGACAGTCAAGCAGTATGTCGAGGACATGAATGAGAGCAAGGTGGACTATGTAAAATACGGAGAGCGGTATGTAGATGCGCTTGTGGGATTCTCTAATTTCATGAACTGGGTCTGCTTGATCGTGCTGATCGTGCTTTCGGTTATTTCCGTCATGATTATCTACAATACGATTAAATTGACCGTTTATTCCAGAAGAAAAGAAATCGGGATCATGAAGTTTATCGGCGCCACAGACTGGTACATCCGGCTTCCCTTCTTCTTTGAGGGAACTGTCTTGGGCTTCCTCGGAGCTGTGATTGCCACGCTTTTACTGAGAGGCGGCTATGTGTATATTGCCGGTCTGACTAGCAACGCCACCTATCTTCCACTCCAGACGCAGCTTCTTGCGCCCGGATCCACGATGGGGATTGTGTTTGTCTTCTGCCTGATCTACGGTATATTGATGGGGGTATTCGGATCCCTGTTCTCAATCAGAAAATTTCTCGACGCTTAAAGCGCAGTTATCTAGAAAGGAAAGAAATGACGAAACGTCTACTAGCTTTCTTATTGTCCGCTCTTTTGGTTTTTTCTTGTTCCGCACCGGTTTTTGCTGAGGGGGAGAGCCAGATGAGCCAGGAAGAAGCTTCTGCGAAGGTGGCAGAGCTTCAAGCAAGAATCACAGAAGTTAACAATCAGGTCAACGAATACAATGCGCAGATTGCGGATCTTGAAGGAAAGATTGCCGAAGCGCAGGAACATCTTGACCAGGCGGAAGCCCAGCGCGCCCAGCAGGAAGATGAGCTGAAACAGCGCATGCGCGCTATTTACATGTATGGAAATGACGGTTATCTTGAAATGATGTTCTCGGCACAGAGCCTGACGGAGTTAATCACTTACTTTGACCTTTCAAGGAACATCATGGAAGCTGATAAGAATATGCAAAATCAGCTGATTAACACCAAAAATGTCATTTCAGAATCAAAAAAGCAGCTGGAAGATTCCAAGAACGAAGTTGAAGCCAAGAAAGCAGAATCCGAACAGGCTCAGGAACAGCTTGCCAACGAATTAAAGGAAAACCAGGATCTGCTCGAAGAACTCTCGCTCGAAGGCGACTACAGCGGACAGGGTGCTGTCACCGCTGCGACCAACGCGCAGGAAGTTGTTCAGAGTGTCACATCAAGCGGATGGACATGGCCGGTTGATGCAAATGCAAGAAACGCCTTCCTGATCACCTCCCTGATGGGAACGCGTGAATCGCCTGGCGGAATCGGATCCACGGATCACGGCGGAACGGATATCGGATTCNNNNACTGTCCAGTCCGGAACCGTCACACTCGCCGGGGGATACGGCGGATACGGGAACGCGGTCATGATTCAGAACACGGACGGATATGTCACGCTTTACGGTCATCTCTCCCAGATTTACGTCAGTGAAGGACAGACAGTATCGCCCGGACAGGCAATCGGCGCGTGCGGATCAACCGGTAACAGTACAGGACCTCACCTGCACTTTGAAGTCAGATCGGGTGATTCGAAAGTCAACGGATTATCCT
>DLOL01000059.1:0-2890 GCA_002478485.1 Eubacteriaceae bacterium UBA7485
TACCGGGCGTACTCGCCGATCAGCCGTCCGGTTCCGCCGTACAGGTCCTCCGTGAGGATGATGTGGTCGCCGGGCGAGAAGAGTGAGAAAACCGCGTCAATCGCCGCCATTCCCGAAGCAAACCCTGTCACGCCCGCGCTTCCCTCTTCGATTCCCTGCATGACTTCTTCAAGGCGCTTGATGGTCGGATTGTTTCCTCTTGAATAATCAAATCCGGTGCTTTGGCCCACGCCCGGATGTCCGAATGACGCCGTCTGGTAGATCGGAAAGCTGATCGCGCCGGCTCTGTCTTCAAAGGCCTTATTCTCTTCGCCATGCACGCAGCGCGTGCGGAACTGGTAGCTCATCGGTTTCTCCTTCTTTAATCCTATATGTTTAGTAGGTTAATATGGTTAATGTATACCAAAAAAGAAGGGAAGGCAACACAAAGGGCAGAAAAAATCCGCATGTTGCCATGCGGATTATGGAATCTTATTGAAACTTTTCTTCTTCCTTGACCACGGAGTTGACGTAGTTGAGCCCTCTGAACGTCTTCGGGAAACCCACAAACGGGGTGAGCGCTTTCAGGACACCGAGGAGGAGTTCCTTATCGTTTCCGATTCTCAGGTTGATGCGGATATGGGTCTTGACCTGTTTTCCCGCGTCGTCCATGGTGTAGAGCATAACAAAGGTGAGAAGTTCGCGCGTCTTTCCGTCGAGCACGCCTCTTGTGTAGAATTCCCCAAACGTGTAGCCGATCAGCCACTGGTTGAAGTCGTAGGAGTCGGTTTTGCTGTCGCTGGCCATGGATTTGATGTACGGGCCGAAGTTTTCGGTCATGAAGGAGAGGCCTTTTTCATAGGCGTCTTCAGGTGTGACGGTCGAGGCCCCTTCAAGCGGAAGCGCGATACCCTGTTCTTCAAACACTTCGTCCATTTCGCGGACAAAGGCGCTCGCCCGGTCGAATCCGATCAGCGGAACGCTCTGGTAGGTGATTTCACGGATTTCGAGCGGCTTGAGCCCGAGCTTCATCGCGTAGGTGACCGCGCTTTTGTAATTGCCGAGCGCGTTCATGCCGAGGTTTGCCGCAAGCGCGCACATCGCGCCGGTGCGTTCATCAAGCCCTGATTCCTTGAATGCTTTTCCAAAAGCGAAGGTGTTGAAGATATCCACAAGTTCAGGATCTGTTTTCTTCAGATCAAATTCTTTCATGTTCAGCCTCTTATTTCTTTTTCTTTCCTCTCCCGAAAATCATTTGGAAAGGTGTGGTTTTTTTATGGATGACTTTAGGCTCTCCCGACTTGACCATCTTTGTCTTTTCAGGCGCCTTTTCATTCGTCTTCTTTTCTATACTTTGATTCTTACCCTTCCCGCTCTCACTCTTGTCGTTCCTTTGGGATTCGGGCTTTTTTGCTTCATCCTGAGGCTTTTGAGAAGATCCGCTGCTCTTCTTTGCATACTGCGGACTGTTCTGCCGGTTCTTTCCACCTCTGCGGTTTCTCCCGGAGCTGTTCTTGTGGTTTTCCTGGCGCTTCTTTTCTCCATTTCCGGAAGCATCTGCTTTTGGAGGCTCGGCCGCCGTGTGATCCGTTCCTTTTTCCGGTATTTTCGCTTCCTGCTTCTTTTCCCGTTCTTCCTTTCCCGTTTCCTGCATATGAGGGGTTTTTTCTTCCGCCTCCGAGCTCTTCTCTTTCTCCTGCCGGCTCTTGTCGTCCCGCTTTCTGTTCTCCCTGCGTCTTCTGGGGTGGTCCCGGTGCTTATCCTCCGGTTTTTCAGAAGAGAGGTCCGGACTTTCTTTTTCTTCCTTCTTCTCCACTTCTTTCTTCATTTCTGCAGACGCATCCTGCGTGAGCTTTGTGTCATCAGGCGCTTCCTTTTCCGCTTCGGGCTGGGCGCTCCGAATCAGTTTGACACCAAGCTCCTGCGAAATCCATGGAAGAAAGGGTTCGATCAGATTTTTCGCACTGCGGTATTCGAATTTCTTCACCGCTTTGAGTGTCGGTGAGAGATATTCTTTCCAGGCTTTCTTAACAATTTCCTGTTTTCTCGGCGAATTTTCAAGCGCTTCGTCAAGCGGGATTTTATTAAGCCTGTAAAGCTCTCCAAGCTTTTTCCCGGATTCTTTCTGGCTAAGCCATCCATTGTAGAAGACTCGGAGCGATTCGAGCTCTTTGGAACTCTCCTGAAGCCCTTTGGCCTCGTACAGGATAGTTCCGACCACGCCTGTGGTGCGGCTCTTCCGGGGCTCCTTGATATCCTGGCCCGCCTTCATGGCGCGCTGTTCCTGAGCTTTCTGATCCTTTTCCTTGAAAAAGCACGCGTTGCAGATCAGATGCNNATGCGGGGTCTTTCCCTTTCTGATACGCTTTTCATTAGCCTGTGTGATGTCCTTTCCGCAGGAAGCGCAGACAAATTTCCTTGGCTTGCGGCTCTCCTGAGTCCCTGCCGAAGCTTCCTGTTCCCTTTTTTCACGCGCTTCCCGCTTTAAGGAGCGGATTTCAAGCTCGTCTTCCGTCTTTTCGTTTAGATAGCCGTCATAGCCAAGGCTTGCGACGCTGACCGGGATGAAGGCGGCGGACCGGGTCTTGTTCTTCATCAGAACATCCATGCTGAGGTTTAAGTCTTCTGTAATCAGGAGCACTTTATTGCTGAAGCGGTTGTTTTCAATCAGCCGAAGAAAAGACTGGTCGGCAAACCACCCGGCCTCGTCTCCGAGCACTTCAACCATGCCTTTTGCGACCATCTTCTCAATTTTGTCGAGCGCGTCCTGCGCGTCTCTTGTCAGTTCCGGCTTTTCCGGATTGTCGAGGTGTTTCCAAAGCTCCTGCACCACGGAGAATGGAAGGGTAATCTTCCGGTGGTTTCTCTTGAACACCTGTTCGGCACGCTGCCAGAAGTAGTCCACCTTTGG
>DLOL01000059.1:2913-5177 GCA_002478485.1 Eubacteriaceae bacterium UBA7485
CAGCGAGAAGCCTCTTCAGCTCCTGCTGCTTTTCAGGAGAATAGTCCAGATCATTCTTCTCCTTTTTCTCTTCCCGCTTGAAGATCCCTAAAAGCAGCATCGCCTGCGTGTTGTTGAGGAAGTCATTTTCCTGCATCACGCCCATTCCTGCGCGTTTGATCGCTTCAAGCACTTCCTTGACAGTCTTTCCTGTTCCTTTTGCAAATTCTTTCACTGTAATCATATTTTCCTGTTTTCCTATTATGTCGTATTGCGCGCCTTTCTTTCAGCCGCGGACGCCTGCGCTCTTTTGAGCGTTGAAAAGGCCAAACTGTCCCTTTCGGCCTTTGGATAGAATTTTTCTGTATTTAAATACCCATTCAAAAAAGAGAAGGCGCACGTTTTTCGGGTAAAGCGAAAGGAAGGAAAGAAACAGGCAAAATTAAAAAAGAGAGCAGAAAAAACGCCTCCGAAAAAACCCGATATCAAAAATCCGGAGGCGCGGGGAACATCGTCACGTCCACTTTGTAAGGCAAACATGATTCTGTTAGGTCTATATAATATCATAGTGTGTAAAGGAAGACAAGCAGACTGATCGAAAGAAACTTCAATCCTGTTCTTCCGCGCGGCGGCGGATCTCAGACAGAATTTCCTTATCTGCCGGACAGAATTCATAGTTTTCGATTTCGTCGGGCGTGATCCACTGAATCTCCTGGTGCTCAATGAGCTTCGGCTCCCCTTTCACAATCCGCGCGTTCATTAAAATCAGATGAACAAACAGGTCGGGATAGTCATGGTCCACCTCCATAAAAACCTCCTCGGGCAGAACTTCACAGTCAAGCTCTTCCCTGCATTCTCGGACAAGCGCCTGCGCGGGGCTCTCCCCCTCTTCAAGCTTTCCGCCGACAAACTCCCAAAGACCGCCCCGTGCCTTGTTCGCGGGGCGCTTGCAGATCATAAAGCGCTCTTGATCCCGGATCAGGGCAGCTGCCACATCCGCTTTCTTTTTCTCCATGGCTCTTCACCTCATCTTTCCTTGAAATTCCCTTCTTTTTTATCAGCTCGCGTCCTTTTTTTCAACCGGCGTTTTACAAAGCAAAAAACCGGCCTGAGGCCGGATAGAATTTATGGAACGATCCGCTTGACACCCGGGATCTTTCGTAGGACCCAGGTAAAGAGAACCACGACCGGAAAGGCGAGAAACGGCATTCCGAACCTGTACCAGGCGGAATAGACGTTGAAATGGAAAGTGCGGGTCAAAAAATCAAACAAGAACTTATGTTCCAGGTAAAAGCAGAATGTGTATCCGCGCATAAAGGTGATGACACGGCTGACGCCCGGATTTCCCATGACTTTGGGCGCGATATTCTTGAGCAGAAGGAAGACCGCAAACGAATAGACAAAAGTCGGAAGGCTTAAATAGCCTTTATAGGTCAGGTTGATCGCTCCTTCATCCAGGGAGAGGATCTGAGTCATGTAGATCATCGCGAACAGCGAGAGAAGCCCGAGCACGTAGACGAGATAGCGCTGTCTTTTGCTGAACGGGTATTTCGCAACCATGTAGCTGGCCGGAATATAAATCATATATCCTGCGATGGCGAGCACCTGGATCGGAAAGTAAATCGGCAGATGAAACACTTCGATCACAAACGGGATGACCAGGTTGACGAGAACGCCGGTGAAGAAGAGATAGGAGAAAACCTTAATCCTTTTCTCTTCAGGAACCGCTGCAAACAGCGGCATCGAAAGCTCAATGCCAAAGAGCGGAATGAAGAACCAGAAAATGGAGAACAGACTTCCGTTTAACAGGCCGTTTGTGATGAAGACCGCGTTCATGTTTGAAGCGGGCACGCTCTTTAAATAAAAGACATTGAAAAGCATCCCGATCAGGGACCAGGCGGCGTAGGGCACCACGGACATCCAGAACCGGCTTTTAAAATAGGGCTTTAAATCCTGAATATCGATCATCTCCAGGAGCGAGATTCCGGGCATCATAAAAAAGACCGGAATGCAGAACCGGAAAATGGAATCGACAATATTCGACGAGATCCAGTATGGCTGGTCGGCGAGCTCAAGGAAAACGGCGTTTGCCGACAAGAACGTGATTCCAATCGATGAAACCACATGGGCGAGTTTCATAAACTGTTTTTGCGTATCCATATCATGATGTATACCGACGAAAGTATTATCCATTCATGCACATTTGTTTCAAATGACTTAGTTCAAACGTTTACATTTAATTTTTCTTCAAAAAATAAAAAAGCACTGCGATTTCCTATCCTCGC
>DLOL01000009.1 GCA_002478485.1 Eubacteriaceae bacterium UBA7485
TGTGCGAGGATAGGAAATCGCAATGCCTTTTTTAAATCAAAAGCCCAGAAGTAACGCATAAAGTTCTTCTGGGCTTTTATCATATCTCAGCCAGAAGACCCCCACCTCTAAATGGTAATGCAGGTGGGGGATGAATGGCTTTGATGTTTTATTTTTCAGGCAGTAAAACCTTTTCAGATTAATTCCCTGTTACGAGGGTGGTCCACATCGCGAGTGTTATGGAACGGTTTTGAATGCTTGCCACACTTCAGCTAACCCTGCACTGATGTTTAATGACAATCCGTAGAGCGGTAGACGTGTGGGTTATCTGCCGGTACCTATGTATTCGTTCCTAACGGATACTCGATTGGTAAAACTCCTTTCTAGTTCGCTAATCAACTGGGCTTGCAAAGAGGTTGCCTTCACAAGCCCCTACCTCTAAGCGTCAGCGAAGGTAGGAGTAGTTGACTAAAATTCATGGATAAGCGGCATATCACTTGCCTTGGCCTTAACAAGATAAGCAAACTTATTCATTAAGCGCCACTGAATTCCCGTAAATCCAGTCGCATTCAAAAGTCGCCAAATATCCTTTTTACTGTAAATCTGCATATCTGCCACTTTATTTAAAGGTTTTGCCACACTGTTTAAATAACGCAATGTTGAACTTAAATAGGTATCGCAAATAATGAATTCACCATCTGGTTTTAACACCCTGTGGACTTCTCTTAAGACCTTTGCAGGTTGTTTATAATGATGAAAAGTGGTGGTTGAGACAACTGCGTCAAATGAGTTGTCCGGATAGGGAA
The DNA here is from genome assembly GCA_002478485.1 of Eubacteriaceae bacterium UBA7485. Lineage (GTDB taxonomy): Bacteria > Bacillota > Clostridia > Eubacteriales > Eubacteriaceae > UBA7485. The sequence continues at coordinate 786 of DLOL01000009.1, forward strand.
GTTGAATCGCCTGTCCAAATCTTAAATCAACATTTTTATCATTGAGACGTTCTCGAGCCTGCTTGACCCTCACAATGGAATAATCAAATCCCGAAGCGTCAATATCAGGTCTTTTACTGAGAACCTGATCCAACAGAAGACCTGTTCCACAATCCAAGTCCAGGAGTGTATGGATATTCATATCCGCAATGATGTCCGCCACTTCTTCTCTTGCATCATGTGAAAATTGTTTGAAAGCTTCTGTATGAAAAGCTGCCGCGGTGAGTTCATTGAATGATTTACTCGATTCCATCATATTCTCCTTCTATCTTTATAATTCCAACATACATGTCTAAAACGAAATTTTCAACAACATTTCCAAGAATTTCAAAATCCTAGCTAGACTCTTACATTAATAAGAACGCTTTTCATATACTTGCCGGAAATTCATGAAACGGTATAATAGAAGAATCTACGTACAAGGATAGGAAAAAATGGAAGTTAAACCTAAAGTAAAATTAATTGCTTACACGCCCGAGCCGGAAAAACTTGTTTCGGCAGCTGCGAAACTCTGCTATTCGCACGCACCGGCCTCTGAAATCATGGAGAATCTGGACGAAGAGGCAGTCTCGCGCTTTTTAAACAATCTGATGAGCTTTGGCCATGCTTCACCTGTTGAACATGTGAATTTCACATTTGCAGTTGAAGGCGTCTCACGCGCGCTCACGCATCAGTTGGTTCGTCACCGTCATGCATCTTATTCACAGAAATCACAGCGCTACGTAACAGAAGGTCAGTTTGATTATATTGTCCCGCCTGAAATAAAGAAAGTTCCTGGAGCGGAAGAAGCTTACATTAAAGCTATGGAAAATGCCCAAGCCTCATACGATGAGCTGGCGGAAAAACTTATTCAGTCACATAAGGAAGAACTTATGAAACAGGGAATGAGCGAAAAAGCAGCGGCTCGGAAAGCGGAAAAGATGGGGATCGAGGATGCAAGATACGTTCTTCCCAATGCCTGTGAGACGATGATCGTATTTACGATGAATGTACGCGAACTTCTGCACTTCTTTAATGTGCGCTGCTGTAACAGAGCCCAATGGGAGATTCGAAATCTGGCTTACGAAATGCTCAAACAGTGCTATGAAGTTGCGCCCATTCTTTTTAAGAATGCTGGTCCAAATTGCATTGAAGGAGCATGCCCGGAAGGTGCTATGACATGCGGAAAGATTCAAGAAGTCCGCGAAAAAACAAAAAGCATTAAAGAATCTGTCGATGAATCGAGAGCGTAATGGGCAAAAAGAAAACGAAAACAAAAGTACCGGAAAAGAAAAAATTTTTAGAAAGTGATTATAATCTGGCCGGAACTCCGGAAGGGGAAAAGATCGTAAAGAGTCTTGAAAATCCATTCGGGCTCAGTCTTGCGCTTTCAATCCTCACAATCGTTGTTGGAGTAGCGGTGGCGATTATTCCGTTTGCTCGTCACGCAGACCCTCAGGATCCGTTAATGGTATTAGCGTATCTTGGGGTCATATGTGCGGTTATTGGAGTGATTTACCTTATTACCTTTATCCGCAAAGTCGTTGCTTTTCATAAGTTTAAAAACCAAAAGCACTTAATTATCTGGAAGTATACAGACGAAGATTATCGAAGATTTGCTCAGGACATGGATAGTCTAGTCGCAAGACCTTCAAGAAGGCAGTCGATTTTCGTAATTATCTGTATTGTTGTGCTCGAGATTGTCATGTTCTTTATGAGCCCTGCTGACGGAAAATGGGTTATTTATCTGTCAGCTATCCTGCTTTTTGGCTCTGTCATTGGAATTATGTATTTAGCTCCGCGCTATTATATGGAAAGAATTTATAAAAAGCCCTACGTTTCCGTCATTGATATCAACTCGGCTTACGTAATGGGGAAGTTTATAACCTGGAAATACGGAACAGGCCATCTGAAAAAGTTCCCGGAGGAATGCAAAACCAAAGGGCTTGCACTCTGTATTGATTATGACGGATACCGTTTTGGATCAAAAACAGTTCTCGAGTATTCCGCGCTTTTACCCAGCGCAGATGAAGCAACAATGGATGAAGCATTACGCGTGGCTAAAAAGATTACCGCATATTCAAAAGAATATGCTGAGTTCAAGAAAAACTCAGGCGATGCACTCGAACGAGTGTTCAAGAAGTCTGTCGGACAGGATGTTCCTACTTTTGATCCGAAGAATAAATTATGAGAAAAGCTCTCAAACGCATATCGATCATAATTGCGTTTGAGAGCCTTTTCTTATTCTGGATAAATCAGATTTTCATCGGTTAGATGATCAAGAACTTCATCTAAGTATTTTTTTGATTCCCATTTGCACATGTCCAGATTTTGATCCAGATAGTTTCCGCAGTCTCTTGGCGCGGCTCCAGGAATACTCCCTTCAAAATCTTTGCAGAATTCAAACATATCTCTCACAATCGGAACCACATCTTTTGACTCAAGATCACCTTTCATGATCAGATAGCATCCTGTTCTGCATCCCATGGGACCGAAATAAATCACATCATCTTTGATTTCATCGTTATTTCTTAAATAGGTTGCACCAAGATGTTCCAGGGTATGAAGTTCGGCTGTATTCATCACCGGCTCTCGGTTTGGCTCTTTCATGCGGATATCAAAAGTAGTCAGTGTTTCATCGCCGACTTTATCTTTTCTCGATACATAGATTCCGCGTTTCAGCACTTCATGGTTTACCGTAAAACTTGGAATTTTCTTCATAAATAGTTCTCCTCTTCTGTCTTCTTATCTTCTAGGTATCTCGAGAGCGGAATCAGATAATGAAGTCTTAGATTTCCCTCTTCTGGTATGCGATACCGTTCCTCAAAAGCATCTCTCGGGATTGATTTTCTACCACCCCGGGTTGCGTCTCTCCAGAAGCGCGCAAGCACTTCATAGGGGAGGAGAAATGCAGCGTCTTCATTTTTAAACAGTACAATCAAGAAAGCAAGGCCTTCTTGATTGCTGAATGCTTCCATAAAATTAACCTGATGTTCGTGAATGTTGTAAAGAGGAAGGTTCGTTGTCGCTGTCTCTTTTGCGTCAAAGCAGACAGGAATTCCTTGAATGTTTCCAATAAAGTCAACGGTTGACTTTTTCTCAAAATAGGCAAGCTTGATCGTTCCGCTTTTCTTGTCATATTCTACCGGGGTAATAGGGGTTGGCACTTTTTGAACCACACCGAGCCCTTCTTCAAGGTAGATTCGATTAACACTCATCAGCATTTCTTCAAGATAGCTTCCTCTAAGTCCGTGCTTATAATAGCCCATTCTCTTGATTGAACCTTTCTAGGTCTTGTGCTGAAAATATCTTTTCTAAAATATCTTTAAAGTCTTTTGGAAGCGGGGCACGCACATCCAGCAGGAGTCCCTCCTCGTCTTTCAATACATATTCTGCCGCGTGAAGAAGCTGGTGATCCAGATGCCAGAACTGATTGATCTTTCTATCCCCGTACTTTTGATCGCCCACGATGGGAGTTTGATTCTTTTCCAGTTGCGCGCGGATCTGATGGGTCCTCCCGGTCCTTAAATCAACTCTTAAAAGCGTGTATCCATTACCTGTTAAAAGAGGTTCATAGAATAATTCGGCTTTTTTTCCTTTATCCGTCAGACTTACTCTATTATTGTCATCTTTTTGAATAGCACCTTCAAGCTTTCCGGGCGTGCGGATTTCTCCATGGACGAGTGCTAAATAATACTTTTTTGTAAGAGAGTCCTCTTCGCTTTTCTTGCGGATAGCAGAAAGGGCGCGTTTTTGCGCCTGATAGTTTTTCGGAAAAATCACAATGCCCGTGGTTCCACGGTCCAGTCTTGTTAAGGGAGCTGGTGAAAAAGTTCCGTCTTTACCGATAACTGCAACTGCAGCATCCGACAGGGCAGGATCTTTCGTAATGTCAGGTTGGGTTAATACGCCTGCCGGTTTATTCACAGCCAAAAAATCATCGTTTGAATAGACTGGAGATTCGAATAAAGAAAGAAGCGCCTTAGGAACTTCTTTTTCGAAAGGCGCTTTATCTGAAAACTTATTAAAAGTTTCATCAGAGAAAAAGATTTCCACCACGTCTCCGTCTTTGAGCAAATCGCTCGGAGATGCTTTTTTGCTGTTCAGCTTGATGTTTTTCTTTCTTAGCATCTTTTGGAGAAAGCCTTTTCCAGCTTTCGGGAGAAGCTTCATCAGGTACCGGTCGATGCGCTGTCCCGAAGCTGTGCTGGTAATGGTGTAAGATTTCATAATTCTCCTTTTATTATCTCGAAAAAATCAAACATTTCCCGGATAAACGTTTTTCAGATACTGCTTTGCCACGTCTACGAGCTTGTAAATTGTCTGAACAGGCGTTGGCTCTTTATCCGTCATCTTATAGCAAGGGAAGAACCGGGTAATGTGCAGAACAATGTCAGGATTGACACTGTGAAGAAACTGAGCGAGCGCTTTCATTTCTTTCTCTGAATCATTCTCTCCCGGAATGACAAGCGTGGTCACTTCCACATGAGAATCTTTCGATGCTCTTTCGATGATTTTCTTCACATCTTCAAGATTTCCGCCAACTTCTTTATAAAAATGTTCGTTGAAGCTTTTCAGGTCAATGTTGAATGCGTCTATATAGGGAAGAATCGCTTCCAATGTCGACATATCGGTGTATCCGTTGGTGACAACCACGTTTTTCATTCCCGCTTCATGAACCAGTTTTGCACAGTCCCTGACAAATTCAAAACCGATAAGGGGTTCATTATAGGTATAAGCCACGCCGATGTTTCCGTAAGGAATGAATTCTTTGGCTTTTTCAAGCACAAACTCCGGAGTGGTGTCATCCACCGTTAAATCTGACATGTTCGGCATGGAAATCGTATGATTCTGACAGAAGCTACAACGCAGGTTACACCCGTAAGAACCTAAGGATAGAATCATGGATCCGGGCATGAACTGAGCAAGCGGTTTCTTTTCAATTGGATCAAGCGCGGCAGCGGTTATCTTGCCATAATTATCATCAATGATTTGACCGTTCACTGTCCTTCTGGCTCTACAGAATCCGAGATTTCCTTCCGGAATGACACAGTGGCGCGGGCAGACCTGACAAACGGGATTACTCATCGTCTTCTCCATGTCTTTCTACAGTGAAAGTTTCGAGAGAAACTTCTTCTCCCGGATAAATACCGCCTTTCTGAAGGCAGATTAACAGTTGTTCTTCCGGTGTATTCACACCGTCCAGGTCAGGGAGAAGTACTCCGCTTCTTCCGTCTCTTGTACTGACAATCAGTCCCTGTTTTTTCACATCGTGTCCTTCAAGCGACGTGATTGGTTCGGGTTCTGAGAGAACATCCACCGAATACTGAATTTCCGGCAGTTCGTCTACTGTAATAGCAGGGAATCTCGGATCTCTTGTTCCCGCGGAGACTGCATTCATTACGATTTCTTCTTCAAGATTGTCCCGGTAAGGCTGAAGCGTACCGATACATCCCCTCAGCTGTCCGTCTTTTTTGAGTGAGACGAAGCAGGACTTCTTTTCTTTAAATTCTTCCGGTTCTTCGTCGACTGGAGGTATGACGATCTGGCCGGTCTTAACATAATTTTCCAATGTGTCTTTAGCAAGTTTCGTATATGCGCTCATAATTCTCTCCTCATTCAACTATGAATTCCGCGCAGCCGTATCCGACTCCGAACGTTCCTTCATAACTCAGAACTCTGCTTTTATATTTGAGCCCGTCAAGAGCCCCGGCCATCATGATAAACCCTCTTAGACCGCATTCAGCAGCCTTATTCGTGAAGTCTTCATTAAAGTTAAGCATACCGTTTAAATCATCGTTCTGAATCAAAGTGATCAGAGCACGGTCAAATTCAGGACCTTCGGGTCTGAATCCGTAAGGACCGTCTTCTTTGAGCACATGGGATAAGTCTCCTGAAGCGATCAGAACAATTTTTTCTCCGAGTTCATCAGAAGCTTTTACAATTTCCTTGCCGAAATTGAAATGGGTCTGTGCGTCCATTCCAGAAAGACTGATACGGACAAATTTCGTATCATGAATAAGATCTTTCAAAAAGTGAATCGGGATAAGAGTTGCATGGTCAAGAGTAGGATCCATTTCTCCTAAGAAACCGGCAGGAATGCCATCTTCTTCCGAAAGCATGGCAATCTTTTCAGATAGCTTCTGATCATACTTTACCTGGTAATTAACCTCAGGCGCACCATATCTTACAAAACTGCCTGAAGCGCCTGCGCCGGGAGAGATATGAATATAGTCTCGATACAAAACACTGTGAGGTGAAAGGATAACCACTGTGTCCGGATGAAGATCCTTCACTTTTTGTGCGATTTCTTGATAGGAATCAATTGTCTTTTGGATCTGCTTTTCTTCTCCGCGTCCTACCTGAGGGATAATAAGAGGAGGATGCGGAACAATAAATGCTGCTTGTAACATGAGAGCCTCCTTAAGTAAGTCTACATATTTCATTCATTCCCATTCAGGAAATAAATGATAGGAATTAAAAAAAGAAGTTGTAAGTCAGATGGATTGATAGCGCTTTTACAAGCCAAAATTAACATCTTAAATAAATGCCAAAGAATAAGTAGAAACTTATAAAAGAGCTAGAATTATTTACTTAAAATGTATTTTTATTCATTGGAATTATGTTTTGTTTTGTGTATCATTGTCATGTAAATTTTCTTTCCGGGGAGACCGATCAATTTCATCCGCCGAACAGTTTATTGTCCGGAAAGGAAGATTACATACCAGAATTATTTTCTAGATGGGAGAACATATGGAAAACAAAGCTAAAGCTTCCGCAACGGTTGCGGAACCAGTTGCTGATGTGTCCAATATTTACAAGTTAGACGGGAAGGTTCCGGTCGATAAAGCCATTCCTTTCGGACTTCAGCATGTTCTTGCGATGTTTGTTTCAAACCTCGCGCCAATCTCAATTATTTGTGCAGCTGCACAGCCCGCATTATCCAGTGAAATGCTCGGCTGGCTTCTGCAAAACGCAATGTTCGTGGCCGGAATCGCGACATTGGTTCAGATTTATCCAATTTGGAAAATCGGATCAAAGCTACCGGTGGTCATGGGGGTATCCTTCACCTTTGTCGCAGTACTCAGTTCAGTTGCGGCCTCCTATGGATACGGAGCAGTCGTCGGATGCGTTCTGATCGGTGGCCTTTTTGAAGGTATCCTTGGATTGCTGGCAAATTACTGGAGAAAATTGATCACACCGATTGTTGCGGCTTCCGTCGTAACAGCGATTGGTCTTTCTCTCTTCACAGTAGGAATTCGCTCTTTTGGCGGCGGATACGCGGACGATTTTGGTTCCGCTCAAAATCTGTGGCTTGGAACCATTACACTGGTAACATGTCTTGCATGGAATATTTTTGCAAAAGGATATTTAAAGCAGTTAAATGTCCTTGCTGGCTTAATCGTAGGTTACTGTGTGGCGATTGGAATGGGAAAGGTTGACTTGTCAGTCATTCTTCAAGGCGGGTGGATTTCACTTCCGCACCTCATGCCGGTGCAACCTGTCTTCCATCCAGGCGCTATTTTATCGGTTTGCATTATCTTCCTTGTCTCTGCAGCAGAGACCATCGGGGATACATCGGCCCTGGTAGCGGGAGGCCTTGGAAGAACAATTACAGGTAGAGAAATCCAGGGAAGCCTTTCAGTTGACGGTTTTGGCTCTGCATTCTCATCCTTTTTCGGGACACCTCCGGTAACATCATTCTCACAGAATGTCGGTCTGATCAACATGACTCATGTGGTCAACAGGAATGTAGTCGCCACTGGTGCTGGATTTATGATTCTCGGCGGACTTTTCCCGCCACTCGGAAACTTCTTTGCATCTCTTCCGCAGTCTGTTCTCGGCGGATGCACAGTCATGATGTTCGGATCTATTCTTGTGTCAGGGATGCAGATGATTGCAGATGCAGGATTTACACAGAGAAATATTACGATTGCTTCTCTTTCCCTGGTATTGGGCGCTGGATTAACGGCTTCGACTGAACTTGATATCTGGAATATCTTCCCAGAAATTGTCCAGACTGTATTCGGACAGAATGTTGTTGCAGTCACTTTCGTTGTTGCGCTCGTTTTAAGCCTTATTCTTCCGAAGAATATGGATATTGAACATCTCAGCCAGAGGGAAGAAGAATTTCAGGAAAGACAGGACGAAATTGCAGCAGAAGCACTTCGCGAATACGATGAATAAAGGATGCTACGGTAATCTTTAAGTTATTCTGCATAGAATTGCTTATAGTTTTTCTTAACGCTGGATATATAGATTACCGAGTGATGATCGGTTTAATTTAGAGATTTGTTTTGAATCATCGACTCAGGAAAACGGCTTACGGGCCGTTTTTCTTTTTGGAAAGGAAATACAATGAGACAGTATTTAAATACGTTGGAATCAGCCTTTTACCTGTTTCCGATTATCGCCGCCCTCATTACGATTCCTTATGTTTCGCGGGAAAAAAAGCGTTTCGGGGGCATACCTGTTATGCGCTGCTTTCTGTTTTACACTTTTGTTCTCTACATCACCTGTTGTTATGTTCTGGTGCTTTTTCCGCTTCCAGACCCTGCGGAAGTGGCAATGATGCCTGATAAGACGCCTGATCTGCGCATATTTGGTTTTATTACGGATATTGCAAAATACTCTTCTTTTGTCTTGACAGATCCGTCGACTTGGAAAACCGCATTTCATGAAAGTGTGTTCTACCAGGCTTTATTTAATTTAGTGATGACGATTCCGTTTGGGATTTATCTGCGCTATTACTTCAAAAGGGGATTGATCCCAACGATATTTTTTGCTTTTCTTCTCTCATTATCCTTTGAAATGCTGCAGTTGACAGGCATCCTCGGATTATATGAGAAGGCATACCGGTATTTTCAGGTGGATGACTTGATTTTAAACACGTCCGGAGCGGCTCTTGGATGGATTATAGCCCCTCTGATCACCTGGATGTTTCCAAAGCGGGAGAATATCGACCGGCTTACACAAATGCAGCACCTTGACTCTGATCCAAGGAGACGAGTGCTCGCTGCTTTTATTGATCTGGCAATTTTTGCTGTTCTTTCGATGTTTGCCTCAAGAATACCTGTCCTGAGTAGATTCAGTCTGCTTGGAGAGAGCGGCTTTACCGCAAAATACTTGTTCTATTGCCTTATGTCTCTTTTCTACTTTGTGGGACTTTCACTACTGTTTGGTGATACGCCCGGGAAAAAACTCACGGGGTTGACTGTAGTGACAGATACAGGAAAGAACAGAAAACTGAAGCGGCCAAGCTTTAAACAGTATCTCATTCATTATGGCCTTGAAATGGTTGTGGCTCTGCCGGCTCCGTTTTTTGCGGTTAAGATTTTATCCTGGACCCAGTATACGAGTTCAATTATCGATTTGATTCTTTATCTGGTAATGGTCTTCTTCTTGCTGATCTTTACAGTTCTGGCTTTCCAGATTGTCATCTCGCTTTTTACAGGAAACCTGTATCTTTGGAGTGAATCGATGTCTGAGACGAGAACGATCCTAAAAAAAAGCCGTAAGGCTTGTGTTGTGGAAAAAAGGCCGAACTCGGATTCGTATGGCTTGAGAAAGGATCAAGTTTCAAATTCCGATCGCAGCCAATCGACGAATTCGCGAAGAAGAGCATCCGCTCCATACAAAGAGGTTCAGAGTAAGCCTCGTTCGAGAAGAAGTCGCCTCGAGGCACTTGATGAAGAGATCTTTACACCGGAAGAAATTCAAAATGCGCATCAAAGAGTCTACGGAGAGGATGATGTCTTTCGGCCGGAAGAAACTGAAAATGACCAGAAACGAGTGAAGACTGGACAGTATGAAAGTGTTGATGATATCTTTACACCAGAAGAAGTAAAGAGAGATCAAAGAAAAGAGGATACGGTTTTTAAACGTGAGCCCTTGTCATCATCAAAAACAGAGAAGAGATGAAAACCTCCGCTAACGCGGAGGCCAGACTGTCAAAGAATCGGTTAAATTTAATCAGATCAAAGAAAAAGCGAATTCCCCTG
>DLOL01000036.1:0-10042 GCA_002478485.1 Eubacteriaceae bacterium UBA7485
ATTATTGACGTAGAACCTTTTTACTTGAACTGATAGGATAAACTGACAATATCGTTGACCGAGAGATTTGGGGCCGCAGCGTCCGTCAGGTAATCCGAAGTGGTCGAAAAGAAGATCGGGGATTCAAAACCCCTGCTCACCACGCGGGAGGCGATCTCCATGGGTGCGGTAAGCTGGGCTAAGCGCCCCTGATCCTCTTCCCAGATCCAGACGGTGGAGCAGGACGTGTCCTCTGCCTGCGCGAGTACAAATATCAGCGCCTGGCCGTCCTTTGTAAAGGAGCATTTCTGAAAATCACCGTTTTTTCGGTTGACGGGACGAACCACGCGCTTATCGGTGCTCTGCGTGAAAAGGCCTTTGGTGTTTCCCGTGTCCCGGATAAAGGCAATTTCCTTTTTCGCCTCGGAATAGTCAAAATCGAGCACGTTCTTGGCAAGACAGGTGAGCGCTTCCCGANNCCCTCCATCGCGTAAAGGGACGTCTCGTCCTCTCCGTCGGCGCGCGCGGTGAAGTAGACCATGTCGGTGGATGGCGAGTAGCGGATTTTTTTGATATCCAGATCTTCCGTCACGGTAATGGAGCGGAAGGTTTTCTCAGGGCTTGAGAAGGTGATCGTGCTGTCTCCTTCGACAAACACCACATTGTCATCCCCCCAGACCGAAAAGGCGCCCGAGCAGCTCTTGTCTCCGTCCGTGATCGTGCGCTCTTCCGTCTTGTCGAGGGAAACCCAGATCAGTTTTCCCAGGTCTTCCTTACCGGACGACTTGTCAAAACTCTTCAGGTAGTAGAGTCCCTTTTTTGTAAAACGGGCGCTTTTGACTTCTTCCGTAGTCCTTGCCATATTGACAAGGCTTTTGGTTTCCATGTCATAAATATCAATCGTGGATTCGCCGAGGTTATCTTTGTTCTGGGTTACGCTCAGAATCGCTTTGCCGTTTTTCGTCAAATCCTCCACGGTGCCGGCGCTGACGAACTGGAAGCCGGTGATCTCCACGCTCTCGCCCGGAGCCTTTTTGGTGTCCACGTCGTTCGTGGGAAGCAGGACACCGGTGCAGCCGGTCAAGAGAAGCAGAATCGGAAGGAGAAGCAGTGTTTTACGCATCCGGTTCCTCCTGATCAGCCTTTAGGATGGCGGGAAGGAAAATGGTAACGTTGGTCCCTTCCCCGACCTGGGAGTCGATTTCGATCCTCCCGTTGTGTTTTTCGGCGATCTGCTTGACCAGGTAAAGCCCAAGTCCCGCGCCGCCTTCTCCCTCGTTTCTCGCCCGGTCTTCCTCAATGCGGTAGAAAGCGGAGAAGATGAGTTGCTGCTGGTCTTCGTCAATGCCGGTCCCGTAGTCCCGGACAGCCGCCGCCACTTCATTGCCCTCTTTTGTTAGGATGACGTCGATCAGGCCGCCCCGGTCTGAATATTTGATGGCGTTGTGAAGGATGTTGATAAACATCTGGGAGAGCCTGTCGTAGTCCCCTAAAATGTTCGGGATATCCTGTTCGGCCTTGAATGAGATTTCGATCTCTTTCTGCCATCCCTTGATGCGCATCTGGTCCACCACGTCGAGGAGGAGATGCTCAAGATCCAAAGTCGTTCGCCTGACGGTGAACTCGAGGTTGTTGTCGAGCTTGGAGGAGGCGAGGAGATCGTCGACGAGCCGCACAAGCCGGTGGCCTTCCTTGTTGATGGTGGTCAGGGAGGTGTTGAGGAGGTTCTTGTCCTCTACCTGCCGTCTCATCAGCATGTCCGTATAGCCGATAATGGTGGTCATCGGGGTTCTGAGCTCATGGGAGACGGAGCTGATGAATTTCTTCTGCTCCCGCTCAAGCTGCCGGCTCTGCGTGATGTTTCGGATGATAATCAGATAGTTTTCTTCAAAGTCCGCCTGATACATCGGAGAGCCTGTCAGAAGGAGAATCTTACCGTTGCTCTCCACTTCTTCGCTGACGTAATTCTGATTTTGCTTGAGGGAATCATAAATGTCCCGGATAAAGCTTTGGTAGGTGAAATCATAAATGGTCTTCGGGTTGTCCACACCGAAATAGGTGGAGATCAGAAGGTTTGACGCGATTACGTTTCCTTCGCCGTCCAGCGCGAGAAGCCCGTCGTCGAGGGAGGCAAGCACGGACCNNCGCTCCCGCTCTGCTGTCAGCTGCCCGATCACGTTGTTGATGTTGGCGGTCATCGCGTTATAGACCTCGGTCAGCTCGCCGATTTCATCGTCGCGCTTGTAGTCAATGGTCACGTTGTAATTCCCGTCGTCAATCTCCTTCGAGATGCGGGTCAGGTCCTTGATCGGCCGGATCAGCTTGGAGGCGTAATCCTGGATCAGTCCAAAGAGGATTATGAATCCCGCGATCCCGCACAGGAGAATGGCCGAGCAGACATAGGTGCAGAGCTTTTCAAGGGACTGGAGCGAAGCAATCCACCCCACATACCCGATCGTGCGGCTGTGCGCGTCGGTGAGCGGAGTGAAGAGGACAAAAAAATTGGCGCGGTTGTAGGTCCGCACACCCACAGCCCTTGTATCTTTCGATGAGGCGGCCACTTCCTGGGCAATCGTATCGGAAGGAAGCATCACCTGGCTTGAGCCCTTCAGCACGGTTCCGTCCGCGCTTAAGATCAGCGTGGTTCCGTCTCCGTAGCGGGAGAAAATCTGGTCCAGCCGAGACGCGTTCTCAATAAACCAGTCGGAGCCGGATGTCGAGGCAGGCTTGAGGTAGAGCGCCTGATCGATATAGCGCTGCGCGTTGTTCGCGCCTTCTTCAAGCCTGTGCTCCATGCGCGCGGAGGACTGGTACCAAAGCCCCTGAACCGCCGCAAAGCAGACCGCCGCCAGGGTGATGGTGTATAAGAGCATGTTGAAAAACACGATTCTCGACCGGTAGTCAAGATGAATCATGCTTTCCTCATTTTATAGCCGATGCCGAACACCGTCTGGATGAGCTTGTTTGGGGATTTATCAATTTTTCTGCGGATGCGCTGCACGTGCATGTCCACCGTTCGCGTATCGCCGTAATAATCGTAACCCCAGATTTTCTCGAGAAGCGTCTCCCTCGGGAAGACCTGCTCGGGGTGCTGGGTGAGCAGGTAGAGAAGGTCGAATTCCTTCGGTGTCAGATGCACTTCTTCGCCGTTCAGCTCCACCATGCGCTCATCCGGGATAATGGTGAGCGGCCCGTTGACCAGCTTTTCCGCCTTTTCTTCGGCTTTCGGGGTTTTTTTGGCGCGTCTCAGGCGCGCTTTCACGCGGGCGAGAAGCTCCCGGTTGTCAAACGGCTTGGTCAGGTAGTCATCCGCCCCGAGTTCAAGGCCGAGAACCTTGTCGATGGTGTCGGTTTTGGCCGTGAGAAGGATGATAGGAATATCAAGGAAAGTGAGCACTTCCTTGCATACGTCGTAACCGTTCTTTTTCGGAAGCATGATATCGAGAATCATGAGATCGGGTTCGTAGCTTCTCGCTTTCTCAATCGCTTCTTCTCCATCGCCCGCGCTCTCCACCTGATAGCCTTCAAATTCAAGTTCCATTCTTAACAGGTCAACGATGGAGCGCTCATCATCGACAACTAGAATTTTTTCGTTCATGCTTCGTCCTTTCTTCTGTCTTTCAATGGAAGCGGCGTGGGATTGGTTTTGTCAAACCACAGATGAAAATTTTCTTTATTCTCAATTGCACCCAGAATTCTTTCGTCCACTTCCGGAATATCCTCTTTGAGCCTTTTGATCAGCTGTTTGATGTCTTCTCTTTTGGTGTGTCCGTCGGCCGGACACGTGCTTTTGACCACCGGAAGGTTTTTAAGCTCCGGATCATAAATGATGCTCTTCTCTTTTACATAGATGAGCGGCCGAATCAGCGTGATTTCTTTTCTGTCAAGCCATGTCACCGGCGAGAAGGTGTTGATGCGCCCCTCGTAAAAGAGGGAGAGGAGGAAGGTTTCGATGGCGTCGTCCGCATGGTGTCCGAGCGCAATCACCCGGCATCCGCGTTCGATGGCCAGATCGTGTAGCGCCCCTCTTTTCATGCGCGCGCACAGGGAGCAGGGATTTTTCTCCTTTCTCGCATCGAACACGATCGGTCCGATTTCGGTTTTCCTGATCGTGTAAGGCACGTCAAGCTCCCTGCAAAGCTCAATGAGCGGCGTAAAGTCCATCCCGCCGAACCCCATGTCAAGCGTGATCGCTTCAAGATCAAACGGAACAGGGGAGAACTTTCGGTAACGGGCCAGCGCGTACAAAAGCGCGGTCGAGTCTTTTCCGCCCGAGAGCGCGACCGCCACCCGGTCTCCGGGCCTGATCATGTCATATGTTTCAATGGCCCGTCGCATCGGGCCTAAGATCTTCTTCATATCATCTTATTTTAACATGTCAAATCCGAGATGAGCTTTCTTTGTCGACTTTAAGAATATTGGTTTTAAATTGTCCGTCGAGGTATGATAAAGAACATAAATAATCTTGAAAGAGGTTTGTATGGCACAACAAAATAAACAAAACGCGACCAATGAGCTGGGGACGCGTCCGGTCGGAAAGCTTCTGGCAAGCCTTGCTTTCCCGACCATTGTCGCGCAGCTGATCAACCTTCTTTATAATGTGGTGGACCGGATTTATATCGGACATATTCCGGGAACGGGGAGCACGCAGCTCACCGGCGTGGGCCTGTGCCTTCCGCTCATCGTTCTGGTGACGGCTTTTGCACAGCTCGGAGGCGCAGGCGGCGCGCCGCAGGCCTCCATGGCGCTCGGCGAGAAGAACAAGGGACGCGCGGAGAAAATTCTCGGGAACTGCGCAAGCTTTCTCACCGTCTGCGCGGTTCTTTTAACGGCAGTGATCNNGATCATTGTGTTCGCAGAGCCGCTGCTCGACGCGTTCGGGGCGAGCGAGAACACCATCGGCTATGCGCTCTCCTATATGAGAATCTACGCGGCGGGAAGCATCTTTGTGATGCTCACGCTTGGCCTCAACAACTTCATCACCGCTCAGGGGTTTGCAAAAATCAGCATGATGACGGTTCTCATCGGCGCTATCATCAACATCGTTCTCGATCCTGTCTTCATCTTTGTCTTTGGCCTGGGCGCGCAGGGGGCGGCGCTGGCGACCATACTGGCGCAGGGCGTGTCGGCCGTGTGGGTGGTTCTCTTTCTCACCGGAAAGAAGACCACGATTCGCTTGAGAAAGGAAAATCTGAAGATTGACTGGCGAATTCTCGGAACCTGCCTTGCACTTGGACTCTCGCCGTTTGTTATGACGGCAACCGAGAGCCTTCTGACGATCACGTTCAACAGCTCGCTTGCCCGTTACGGCGGAGATGTCGCAGTCGGCGCCATGACCATTCTCGCTTCTGTCATGCAGTTTTCAAACATGCCGGTCCAGGGGCTTACGCAGGGGGCGCTTCCAATCATCAGCTATAACTTCGGCGCGAAGAATCCCGCCCGTGTGAAGCATGCCTACAAGCTGACGCTGATTTGCTGCACGACTTTCACCCTGTTCATCTGGCTGATTGTTATGATTTTTCCGGGGCTCTTCCCGTCTTTCTTCACCAACGACCCGGTCCTTGAACAGTTTGCTTCCTGGGCGATACGCATCTATATGGCCGTTTCCGGAATCTTTGGCATCCAGATCTCCTGCCAGCAGACTTTTATCGCCATTGGCGATGCAAAAACATCTTTGTTTATTGCACTTCTCAGAAAGGTCATTCTGCTGATTCCACTGATCTACATCCTGCCTCAGTTTATCGAAAACAAGGTATTTGCTGTGTTTTTGGCAGAACCGGTGGCGGATCTGATCTCTGTGATTACGGCGGCCACGCTTTTCAGCATACAGTTTCGGAAAGCGATCAAAAAAATCAGCGCATAGAAAAAGCGCGGTCTCAAAGCCGCGCGTTTTTTTGTGGTTTTTCATTCCGAATATAATGCCGACATATAATGCCGACGGTGTGGAAATCGGGGAAGAATGCCATTGCTGCTGTTTTCGGATTTTGCCGGAATCAATAGATCAAATCGTTTACAGAACAGTTAAGCGCGTTCGCGATTTTCAAGGCTGTCTCCAGCCGGACATTTAAGATATCCCTGTCTCCGCGGTCCAGTTTGCTCAGAGCCTGCACATGAAGCTGGGCCTGTTCGGCAAGCTGGTTCTGGGAAAGTCCCGCCGCCAGACGAAGTTGCTTTAATTTTGTTTCCATAAGAGCCTCTCAAACTACTTTGTCTCCAGGGTAAATTTGTAAAATTCAAATAAACATTACAGGTTCAGCAACTGCACCTTCTTTTGAACGATTTTAATCATTGTCATATAAATATTTTAACCCTGTCTCTATTAAGTTTACATTTTACAAGATAAAAAAAGAAAAATAAATCCATTGAGTCACAAAATAAAGGTAAAAATTAAATGAAATCTGATAATGACGGAAACAGGGGAAGGACAAAGCCTCTTTTTTGGATTTTAAGAAAGAATTTTACATCCCTCAGCGTAGAACCGGAGCGGACTTTCGCAAAAACAGAGGCGCTTTTGCGTGCGAAGAAAGGTTGATGGGAATAATCTAGATATCATTCACAGGAGAGTAAGATTATGTGCACAGGTATAAATTATTTTAACGGACACCATATGTTCGGAAGAAACCTAGACCTTGAAATTGACTATCCGGTCAGCGTGGTCATCACCCCGAGGAATCACGGATTTAAATTTAAAGGCGGGGAAGTGGTTGAAAAAGGCCATTATGCCATTATCGGCGTGGGGATCGAACAGGATGATTACCCGCTTTATTTTGACGCGGCGAATGAAAAGGGCCTCGGTATGGCGGGACTAGCTTTCTTTGGCATGGCTTCCTACAGCGACCCGGTTCCGGGAAAGAACAACCTGGCCGAATTTGAACTGATTCCGTATTTCCTCTCGAAATGCGCCACCGTTGAAGAAGTTAAAGAAGAGCTGAAGGATATCATCATTGACAATGTGTCCTTCTCTCCGCAGTATCCGGCAAGTGAAATGCACTGGATTGTCGGTGATAAGGATCAGACCATCGTGATCGAATGCACCAAGGAACACGGCATGCAGGTTTACGACGATCCGTTTAACTGCCTGACCAACTGCCCGGGATTCCCGTACCAGAAGGAAAACGTCTCGTATTACGCCAATGTTACAGGGGAAGTCGCGCCAATCCGTTTTGCGAATGACAAAGACGGGCTTTGGGCTTTTTCAAGAGGGCTTGGAACCATCGGACTTCCGGGAGGAACGGACTCTGTTTCAAGATTCGTCAGATGCGCGTTTACGCTGAGAAATAGCATCTGCCCGAAGGATGATGTCATGAAGAACGTGGCTGAATTCTTCCACATCCTTGGAAATGAACAGCAGGTGAACGGCGAATCCGAAGTCAAGAAAGGACAATACGAAATCACCCAGTACACATCCTGCGTGGATACGGAGACAGGAATCCTTTATTATTCAACCTACTACAATCCGATGATCACCGGAGTGGATATGAACAAGGAAAATCTGGATTCAGAAAACTTGATCCTCTATCCTGTCATTCAGGATCTGAAAGCAAACATGCTCAATTAATCAAAAAATGCAAAGAAGGCCTCGTCTGAAGCCTTCTTTTTTATTCAATCGAATAGTCTGTGAATCCTCTCTCCTCGTCTTCCTTTTCTTTAACGGCCCGTCTGAAGCCGATCAGATTGGTGAGAAGATAGATGGCAAATGCAAAAAACGCAAGTGCGAACACATTAAAATAAAACGCGCTCTTCTCGACACTGAATGCGGAGAAAGTGCATGCGAGCAGAATCACGCCCGTGACGATCCGGATCATTCTGGATTTTCCCGAATAGCCGCCGGAGAAAATCAGATTCATGCCGACGATAACGGCCCAGAACCCGAACATAAACACGAACATGTAGGCAAAGACAGGGTTCATCAGGATAATTCCGATGATGGTCTGAACAAACCCTCTCAACTTCAAAAGCCAGGAAGCATCGATTCGGTAAGACAAAACAACGTAGGCGATTCCCATGACCGCAATAAAAGCGCCGGTCATGGTTGAGAGCGAAGGGAGTGAAGTGTAGAGAGAATTGTCGCGGGTCTGGAGATAGCCAAGAGCCAGCGCGTAAACGGCCAAAGCCACAAGGCCGAGCGCCTCGATGAACATCATCCACCACTTCCCGTAAATACTCTGAAGGAGCGCGCTTTTCGGATCAAGCGCGTTTTTCCCGTTGCCGGAATCCGAGCCGGACGGATTTGAAGTGTATATTCTGATCATTTTTTTCCTTTCTTTATTAAGACTCTAATTATATCACGTTTTCAGGTTTTTACATAGAATGATGAGACATGTCAATCAGAAATGAATGCGCCGTGCACAGCGGGATAGAAAAAGAATATACTAAAAGAAAAGCGAAATTCAGGAACTATGACAATGAGCGACAGAGAAAAAGTACTCAACCAGTTTAAACGGATAGCGTCTGTTCCGCATCCGTCAGGATATACGGCGCTTCTTTCAAAAGTCATCAAGTCCCATCTTGAGAAGAAAAACTTTCAGGCGGAAATTGATGATTACGGCAATTTGAGGGCTGTGATTCCGGCGAGCAAAGGATGTGAGGACGCGCCGGCCGTCATTTTGCAGGGCCACCTCGACATGGTGGCGGAGAGTGAGAGCGGATACCCGTTTGATTTTGAACATGAGCCGATTCAGCTGATCATTGAAGGAGACAAGCTCACGGCGGACCGGACCACACTTGGCGCGGATGACGGTCTTGGCGTCTCCATTATGCTCGCGCTGACAGATGAAGAGGATCTTGAACATCCGGAGATTCAGCTGCTTATGACGGTGGATGAGGAAACTACGATGGGCGGAGCCGAGGCTGTGGACGCTTCCTGGCTCGACGCGCCTTATATGATCAATCTTGACTCCGAAGAAGAGGGAATCTTTACCTTGGGGTCAGCGGGAGGCGCGCGCATTGAAGGATTCTATCCGGTGGAAAGAGTCGAGAAGGAAGGCGAGATCGTGGAGATCACCGTAACGGGTGTTACCGGCGGTCATTCCGGAGTAGAAATCAACCGTTTTGGCGCGAACGCGAACCTTGTTTTAGCTGAACTGCTGGACGGCAGGTCATTTTACCTCGATTCTTTTGAGGGCGGAAAAAGGGACAATGTCATCCCGAAAGAGTCTCACGCAAAAGTTCTCGTTCAAGACGCGAAGACGTTTATTGAGGAATTAAAAGATAAAGCAGAACAGCTGACTTCTGTCTTTTCCTATACCGATCCCGATATGACTTTTGTTTTCTCCATGGAAGGAAATGGGAAACGGGCCGTTTTAGATGAAGTGGAGACGGAAGGGATGATCACCGCGCTTCGTTATGTCCCGAACGGGGTCATCCGAATGGAAGACGGAGCGGTTGTGCAGTCGGCCAACCTCGGAGCGGTGCAGTCGAACAAGGACAGCATCAAGCTCATCTCCTCCGTCAGAGGGAATTCCCCGGAATTTCTGGACATGATGATTGACCGGGTCTCTTCCTACTACTACTCCACAGGAGCCATTGAAGAAGTGTCGGATTATTTTCCGGCCTGGCCCTATAAACGCGATTCCGAACTCGTTCAGATTCTAAAAGGTGTCTATGAGAAAATGTATGGTGAAGAGCCCAAAGTGGATGTGATTCACGCGGGGCTTGAGAGCAGCTTTTTTTCAGAAAAGAATCCGGACCTTGATATTGTCTCGATTGGCCCCACGATTTTGAATGTGCACACGCCGGACGAAGAAGCGGACCTTCAGTCGGCTGAATCCGTATACGGGTTTATTAAGGAAGTGCTTCGGACTATCGCAGGACATGCGGAGCCCGAGAACGAAATTGAAATCTACACAACCAGCGGAGAGCGCCTGTCGGCTGAAGACGCGCTTCTCAGCCGAAAAGAAGGAGCGCCTGACTGCACGCAATGTGAAGATCCCTGCGAATAATTCAGGGAAGGAGAAGCTGGAAAAAGTTTAAAAAAGAGACTTTACAACCAGCTTCTCTTTACGTATAATAAACGAGTGCTCAAAACAAAGCACCAAAATCTGGACCATTAGCTCAGTTGGCT
>DLOL01000036.1:10198-10325 GCA_002478485.1 Eubacteriaceae bacterium UBA7485
TAGCTCAGTTGGTAGAGCAGTGGTCTCCAAAACCACGTGCCGAGGGTTCAAATCCTTCTGCCCCTGCCATTTTGCAAACTTTTGAACACCTGATAGGTGTCTCGATAAAATTGTAACTTATAGTTAC
>DLOL01000036.1:10385-10564 GCA_002478485.1 Eubacteriaceae bacterium UBA7485
TCTACGTCAATAATGGGGGATAACCAATCCCAAATAGTAACCGTTGAATAAACATTCGAGAGAGGTGCATAGCTACGCAAAAAGCTTTGCACTTCTTTTTCAAATGAGAGCATGATCCTGGTTCAAAACCGGTCCATATTCCGCGGATGAA
Source organism: Eubacteriaceae bacterium UBA7485 (assembly GCA_002478485.1). Lineage (GTDB taxonomy): Bacteria > Bacillota > Clostridia > Eubacteriales > Eubacteriaceae > UBA7485. Next base: position 10,537 of record DLOL01000036.1, read on the forward strand.
GATGTGCAGGAACCATCCGCCATGGCGC
>DLOL01000036.1:10727-10870 GCA_002478485.1 Eubacteriaceae bacterium UBA7485
GGCCTAGCGTTCAAGGTCTACATGGACGGGGAGGATGTGGCGGTCGACTACGTGACGGCGGACCAGTTCTATCCGACCTCCTACAGTGTGAACGGGGATGTGACCGGCGCGGTTTTCGTCTCAAGAATCGTGAGGGGCAAGAG
>DLOL01000023.1:0-4404 GCA_002478485.1 Eubacteriaceae bacterium UBA7485
CCCCATTATTGACGTAGAACCCAAAAAACCGGCTGGAAGCCGGTTTTTTCACACAAGCATCTTGTTATGAATGTCCTGCATTTTAATATCCACCTGTGAGATGGTATCTGCGCAGAGCTTGAGCTCTTTTGAAATATCTTCTGGAATATCGTCCTTGTTTGGCGCCTTGTAGCGAAGCTGGTGTTCAAGGCTTGCCCAAAAGTCCATCGCGATCGTTCTGATCTGAACTTCAACTTTGACTATTTCTTTGTGATCGGAAAAGAAGACAGGGACAGCGACGATCAGGTGAAGACTGCGGTATCCGTTCGCCTTCGGATTTTTGATGTAATCAACCTCCCGAATGATCTGAAGATCATCCTGCGCTTCAAGAAGCCTTCTGATCGTGTAGATGTCCTGAATATAGGGACAAATAATACGGATGCCCGCGATATCGTCGATCTTCTCTTTCGCATTCTCCACATTCAACTTCAGATGCTTTCTGAGCAGTTTCTCGGAAACTGACTTTGGCGTCTTGATCCTGGATTTCATATTGTGGATCGGATTTCTTGAATGCGTGGTTGCAAACTCGTCATTGAGTATCTCAAGCTTCGTCAGGATCTCTTTGATTGCGGATGAGTAAATAATCTGCAGATCATAAAGATCCAGAATGAGCGTTTTTGCAGACTCAAAACGGTCTTCAAAGCTTTGATCTTCCTCATCTTCCGCCATCGCCAGAATGTCGACCATCGGCGTGGTTTCTGTGATATTGGTGTTAAGCAATCCAGACCCCGCTACTTCACGACATTCTGCGGTTTTCCTTCAAGGAAAGCCTCCACGTTATCAAAAACGATCTTTGCGCGATCGTCAAAAGATTCCTGACTCGCATATCCGATATGAGGAGTTAAAAGCGTGTTCCTGGCTTTTAAGATCGCCGCATCCTTCGGAAGCGGAGGTTCAGTATCGAACACGTCAAGCGCGGCTCCTGCAATTTTACCGTCATTCAGTGCTTCAATCAGCGCAGCTTCATCCACGACAGGTCCTCTTGCCGTGTTGATCAGAAAAGCTGTCGGCTTCATCTTGTCAAAACTTTCCTTGCCAATCATGCCCCGGGTCTGGTCGGTCAATGGCACGGAGATGCTGATCAGGTCGCTTTTGCCGAGCAGATTGTCAAGATCCGTGTAGGCGATTCCCGCTTCCTGCGCAGACTCTCTCCGGCTTCTGGAGTAACCGAGCACTTCAACACCAAACGGCTTTAAAAGCTCTGCTGTCCGGGTCCCGATATCTCCTGTTCCGATAATACCGACCGTCTTTCCCTTCAGTTCGCGGCCGGCAAACGTGCCGCGTCCTTCCCCTTCCCGCGTCTTTGCGTCAAGAGGCGTAATCTTTCTTAAAAGGTCGATCATCATCCCCAAGGCCAGTTCTGCAACTGCCTCCGTCGCGTATCCCTGCGGCCTACACGGATCTTGACAATCNNCACGATTCCCTTTTCTTTGGCAGACTTCTTCCCGATATGGTCCGTACCGGTAAAGGCCACGTCCAAAAACTTGCAGTTTTCAAGCGCTGCAACAACGTCTTCGCCAAACGGCTGATTGGCCGTGATGACGATGTCCGCGTCCTTGACGCGNNGCGGCCGATCAGCTCATCTTTATCTTTGGCCCGCTGCTTGTAGGAGATGACTTCATGTCCTTTTTCCTCAAGCGGTGCTGTGAATGATTCGAGCAGGGAATCATTCACGCTCAGTGGTTCGCTAATCACAATTTTCATAATTCTCAATCCCTCAAATATCGTCTCGTTCTTCCACAGCTTCGCGCACCATCTCATATGGATAGCCGCGCGTGAGCATGGACTGAATAACTTTCGATTTTCTCTCCCGCTGTGTGGTCGCTTTTCTCTTATGCAGTTTCACATAGTGGTTAAGATGTTTTTCAAATCGCGTCCGGTCGATCGGACAGCTCTCCTCATCAAGTGTGGAAAGCGCGTGGGCGATGGCCTCCCTTGAAAAGCCGCGCCTCATCAGGTAGTCGCTTGCTTTGCGGATCCGAATCCGGTAAGGCTCCCCTTCGCTTTTCTTAACCGCCCGCTCAAAGTGCTCCTGGCAGAATTCAATCTCATCCTCTTCAGGAATCAGTGTGCTGAGCCTTGAAAGCTTTTCTTCGTCAATGCCTCTTCTCTTCAGGTCCTGAAACACTCTGCGTCTTCCGTGCTTCTTTCCCATCGCATTGGAAAAACAGTAAGACTCGATGTAATGGTCATCATTGAGATAATCATATTCTTCCAACTTCAGGATAACCGCATGAATACCGTCTCTCCTGTAGTCTTTTTTCTCCAGGTACTCTTCCATCTCCCGCACCGTGCGCGGCTTGATTTCAAGATAGTTCAGCGCGCGTTCCCAGATGGCGGTAAAGCGTTCGTCCATGACTCAGGCCTTCTGGGCAAGCAAGGACTTGACATACTGCTCTGCCGTGCGCCCGCTGCGATTTAAGTGGCGGATGGCGTACTGTACCGCCCCTTCTCTGAAAGCTCGTGTCTTCGGGTTGATCCCGTGCTCTCTTGCAATCTCGGAGGCTATTTCAAGATACTTGTCCTGAAGCGGCTCGGTAAAGGCGATTGTCAGTCCGAAGCGCGAGAGCAAAGACATCTTCTCTTCAAGAATCTCCCTTGCGTTGACCGCATCGTTTCTCTCGCTTTTTGTCTGTGAAACCAGGCTTCTGCGGTTTGACGTCGCATAGAGGACCAGGTTTTTCGGGAAGTCCTCAAACGAGCCTTCAAGCGCGTTTTTCATCTCCTTGTAGTCTTCGTCTCCGTCTTCAAACGAAAGGTCGTCCACAAAGATGATGAAAGGATAGTTGGTCTCGCGGATGATTCTGAAAAGCTTGATGAAGTGGCGGAACTCGCCCTTTCTCATCTCGATAAACCGGAGAGGCGTGTCTTTAAAAAGGAGCGCGAGCGCCTTGACCATCGAGGATTTTCCGGTTCCCATGTCCCCGTAAAGAAGCGTGTTCATCGCCCCTTCGCCGCGGATCAGCGCGCGGGTGTTGCGTACAAGCTTCTCCTTCTGCTCGTGATAGCCGACAATCTGGGAGAAGGGCTTGAACACGCCGGGCGCTGCCGGAACCGGATTTCCATCCTCGTCCACCTTGAAAAGTTTGGCGCCGGCAAAAACGCCAAGACCCCTGTGCTGAATCTCAAGGGCGAGCGCCTCTCTGGTTTTCTGCGCGTTTTTGAATTCAAGCGCGTCGGAAAGCGCGCTCGAGGCCTGATAATAGCTCTCATTCAGCGGATTGATAAAATCCCCGACTGACTGCGCAAACGGGCTGAAATCCATATGGTAAAGATTCCAGAAAAGCTCGATCTCATAGTTAAAATAGTCTTCGTACGGAATCTCGCCTCCCCGCTCCAGAATGTGGCTGACTGGATGGTCCATCAGCATCAGGCGCACCACTTTATCTTTCCACGGGGTGGGCGCAAGACGCTCCTTCTCATCGTTCAGACAAAGCTTTAAAAGTTCATAGTAGCTTTTCGCTTTCTCCTCTTCGCTTCCTCCTCCCGTGAGAATTTCAAGCGCCCTCATCTCCGGGGTATCTGCGGCGTCTTTGAATAAAACAAACGGATAGCGCATTTACCCCTCCGTGACCTGGATGTAAAACGTGCGGTTACGCGGGCCGTCAAATTCCAGGAAGTAAGGAGACTGCCAGATGCCCAGAAGCGGGCGGCCGCCTGAGATGATCACGCTCTGCTCGCACCCGACTAACGTTGAGAGCAGGTGAGCTCTTGAGTTTCCCTCCATGTGACGGTAGTTCTCAAGATCCGGGAAGAAGTGGTCAAACGCATAGAGAAGATCTTTTGTGACATCCGGATCGGCATTTTCATTGATGGTGACAGCGCCTGTGGTGTGCGGGCAGAAGATCAGCGCCCGCCCTTCTTTCACCCCTGAGGCTTCGACCGCATCGGAAAGCTCTTTATGGATGTTGTACATCCCCTGCCTTCCGGTGGAAAGATGGTATTGATAAATCATATGATTGTCCTTTCTTGATTACATTTCCATTATAGCGGAAATTGGTCTTTTCCAATCAAAGACGCAAAAAAAGACCCGCGGCAGGTCTCCCTGAATTGAATCAGGAGTTTCATGCCGCGGGATCTTTAAAATCCGGTTCCGTTGCCCATACCGCTCAGATTGTCTCCGTAGCGGTTCTTCGCGTAATTGATCGCGGAGAGGAGATTGTCATAGGGGTTGAAGATATCATCATGCCCTTCAAATTTATACGCTTCAAACGTTGTCGGTATGGTCTGGAGAAGACCATGTCCGATATTGAGGTAATGTCCGTCGCCCGCTGCGCATTTATCGCAGTGATGGCCTTCGATTTTCCATCCCTGGTTTGAATCGGTGATGGTCTGCACAATCGAGGGGTTCCCGCCGCTTTCCGT
>DLOL01000023.1:4425-5236 GCA_002478485.1 Eubacteriaceae bacterium UBA7485
GGATCAAGTCCGTTGGCCGAGAGCGCCTCGATCACCAGGCCTCTCCAGGATTCAACACTGGATGTGTCGACCAGGAAATAGGAAGGGGTGGATGCTGCTGACCCTTCATAAGACTGAACCGCCTCAAGATTTGGCATCTCGCTTCCTGAGAGTTCAGCAATCTTGTTCTCCGCCCTGAGAAGAATCATCTGATCATCCGCGCTGATGTAGCGCTGCTGCGTCTGGGAGAGGGAGTCAAACTGCGCTCTCGCATTCTCGACGAGATAGGCTTCGTCCAGGCTTCTGACATCCAGGATGGAGCCGAACGAATCGATCGTGTCGTAAACCGGGGCCAGGTCGACATCTTCTGCGAACGTAACCGGGGCGAGCAGAAGGAGGGCGGTGAGGACGGCCGCACCGGGAAGAAGGCTTGTGCGCCATCTTCTTGAATTTTTCTTAATTCTTTTTCTGTTTCGCATAACAATTCCTTTAAATTTAATTTCGGCTTAAGTTATACCCTGCACGCTGAACTTATTAACAAAGTGTAACAAACAATCTTTTTTCTTTCAAACTATCTCCAAATAAAGATTTATTTGAAATTATTTAGATTCTTTCAGGATGTAATCCTTTTATTTCAATTCTTATTAAATTCTTAAACTTATATTAATTTCATTAATTTTGTATACATTATATCATGAATTCGCTTCTTCCCGGTTGCCTTTAGGATCAGCCTTCCGAAGTAAAAAAAAGGTTCTATGATGAAAGTGGGGGACGCTAAAAATGCTGGCATCCCCCACTGTATAAATAGCCGCGTAGACAACTCTCTTTCGAT
>DLOL01000053.1:0-655 GCA_002478485.1 Eubacteriaceae bacterium UBA7485
TTATTGACGTAGAACCTTTTTTCAGGCTCTGCATCGGAGAGGGGGAGACCCCCGCTTTGATCCGGGCCTCTTTTTTTGCTTAAATCCCCCTTAAGCCTTGGGAAGTGCGATTTAGAGACACAAATTGGGTAAAACCTAAAAACTATTTAAGTTTTTGGGGTGACTGATGAAAGCGTATAAGGATCTGATCTTTGACATTGACGGCACGCTGATCGACACGGAGCGAGTGGTGTTGACCGAGCTTGATGAGCTGTTAAGAAATGAATACGGAATTGAGATTCCCTACGAGGATCTCAAAGTCACCCTGGGTATCCCCATGATCAAAGGGCTTGAGGCGCTCGGATTTGAAGGGGAGAAGAAGGAAGAGATCCATGACAAGTGGCAGAAGCGGCTCGATATCGCGGAGGCGACGGTCAAGCCCATGCCCCAGATCCCCGAGCTTCTTCCGAAACTGAGAGATCTCGGCTACCGGCTCGGCATCGTTACGTCGAGAGACCGGCCCTCCATCGAGGACTCCCCGTCCATTCACCCGCTCCTTCCCTACATGGACTTTGTGGTCACGAGCGACATGACGGAGAATCACAAGCCGAGCGGAGACCCGATCCGGCGCTACCTGGACGAGGTGGGGGGAGACAACGCGCACGCCATGTATATG
>DLOL01000053.1:699-5896 GCA_002478485.1 Eubacteriaceae bacterium UBA7485
GCGCGGCGGCAGGCGGAAGGGAGCTTGCCGATGTGGTGCTCACCAACCCGGATTCGCTGCTTGAATATCTTGCCAAAGAGAAGTAGAAAGAGGAACCAATCAATGAAGAACAGTCTTAAAGCCGTCCCGAAAGGCGTTCTTTTTGATATGGACGGGACGATGTTTGACACGGAGAGGATCGGATGGGAAGGGCTCATCAAGGGGCTTGAAGCATTCGGCTACGATGTGTCGGAAGATCTATCGGAAAAACTGATCGGCTGCAGCTACCCGATGATGAAAGCGCTCATCACGGACGCTTACGGGGAGAACGCGCCGATGGACGAGATCATGGAAATCCGCGAATTTTTCATGCAGGAGTACATTAAGACCAACGGCCTTCCCGAAAAGAAGGGGCTGAGGCGCCTGATTTCGTTTTTAGTCGCGCACCATATCAAAATCGCGGTCGTGTCCGCAAATGAAAAAGAAAGGATTTACCAGTATCTTGAACTTTCAGGATTGTTTCCCTATATCGATCTGATCGTCTGCGCCCAGGAGCTTTCGCATTCAAAGCCGGATCCCGAATCCTATCTTCTGGCCGCCGAAATGCTCGGTCTCAAGCCCCACGAATGCCTGGTCATCGAGGATTCGCCGCTCGGGGCCCAGGCCGGAATCAACGCGAAGATGCCGACGGTGATGATTCCCGACATGGTTCATCCGACCGCGCAGGTCAAGAAGAAGGTGTATGCGGTCTACCCGAGCCTCAACCAGGTGGTAAGCCTTTTGAAGCGGAAGATGCCGCATGAGCACCAGGCGAAGATCACGCCCTTTCCGTTCTATGAAACAGAGAAAGTTTTAGAAGAAGCATAACCGCAAGACGACGAGCTCTCCTTCCGCCCGATGGGCGGAAGCGGGNNAGCGGGAGCTCTTTTTTTTGCAAAAAGGAACCGATCCGGCCCCGCCTTTGCTACATTGTCACTTTACTTAAAAGATGATAAAATATTTAACTATAATTTAAATGAAGTCTCATCAAAAACAAGNNTTTGATGGGAAGTCTGACGAACGAAAGATGAGGTGGGAATGGACTTTACGGCAAAGACGCTCAAAATCCGGTTCGGGAAGGTAGCACTCCTTCTCCTGATCGGGCTTTTCGCGTTTCTTCTGGCAGGGCTTCTGCCTGCCCGTGCATTTGGAGGGCGGACCGTCTACGCGCAGACCGAAGGCGAGGCGCTTCCGCCGGAAACGGGACTTCCGGAAGAGGCGCAAAGTGAGGATACGGAAGAGGCCGCCCGGGAAGAGGAGACCCAGGCGGTTGAAGAGAGCCCTGAAGGGGAGGAAGAGGAGAGCGGCGGAGCGGAGGAGACCTCCATCATGCTTCTTGAAGACGCCCAGACGGAGAACCTGATTCCGATTTACAGACTCTACAATCCCGACAATCTCGAGCACCTGTTCACGTCCGATCTGAACGAGAAAGAGACGCTTTACAACAAGCATGAGTGGGGGTATGAAGGTATCGCCTGGTACAGCCAGTCTTCCGGCACGCCGGTCTACCGGCTCTATCAGCCCAAGCTTCGAAACCATCTGTACACGACGGACCTTAATGAGGTCAACGTCCTTCAGAAATACCACGGTTGGACGATTGACAACCAGGGAAAACCCCTGTTCTATTCATCCGGATCGATCCCGGTCTACCGCGTCTACAACAAGTCCCTCAACGGGCTTCACCACTGGACGACGGACGCGAATGAGTATTCGGTGCTCGGCACGCGCGGATGGAGCAGGGAAGGGGCGAAATTTTACGCGGCAAAGCTCGGGGAGCCGATCTACACGCAGTATCTCGACACGCAGACGCAGGGAAACACAAGCGTGAGCGGAAAGTACGGGTGGGTGGCCGGAAAGCGCACCGTGAAGAACGCGCTTCTCACAGCGCTTCAGCCGGTCGGGAACACCCTCTACATCTACGGGGGCGGATGGAACCAGGCGGACACCGGAGCGGGGACTGAAGCCGTCACCCTGGGCGTGTCCGCGCAGTGGCAGAGCTTCTTCAGGCAGCAGAACGCTTCCTACAATTACAAAAACTACATGTTCCAGATCCACAACGGGCTGGACTGCTCAGGTTATATCGGGTGGGTGGTCTATAATGTGCGAAACACCCAGAACAACCAGGCGGGGTTTGTCTACGGTGCCGACAAGCAGGCGAAAAACTTCGCGAACATGGGCCTTGGGAAGTACACGCCCGCCGGACAGTCGACGCAGTTCCTTCCGGGGGATATCGTGAGCATGGAAAAAGAAGGCCATGTCTACATGGTGATCGGCCAGTGCACGGACGGGAGCGTGGTGCTCGCCCACAGCAGCCCGCCCGGCGTGATGATCTCAGGGACCCGGTCCGCCTCCGGAGGGGAGACACAGGCCACGCGCCTTGCAAACACCTACATGAGCCGCTATTTTCCGGAATACTACAGCCGCTACGCTTCTCAGATCAACCGGCCGTATGCCTACAAGAGCGGAGCGAGATTCACCTGGTCCGAGCGAAGGCTGGGGGACCCGGAAGGCCTTCGGAGCATGAGCGCAGAACAGGTGCTGAAGAACCTGTTTAACGAAAAATAAGGAAAGAAGCTTTTTGGAAAGGTGAAAGGACAGGCCAGAAGAAACGATTGGAAGATCCGGAGAAATCCGGATCTTTTTTCATTGCGGGCTTCGCCTCTCCTTCGTATTTTGCGCGAAAAAACACAGGAAAGCTCAAAAAGCCACCCGTCTTCCGGGTGGCCAAAATTCGTCGGGTTGTCTCCCAAGTCTCAGAGGTTGGGTCGTTCCCTTCTGTTTTTCTCAATTCTTCAATACGAGCGGCGCAGGGCTATATAAAGCGAAAATGACGTGAGAGGCCAACGGCCTTCAAAGTAGTTTCATTGTCTCCTTAACGAAGGCGGGAAATCCGCATCCTGGCTTGCCGGCTCACTCACTCCTTACGTCCGAACGTTTCAAGTGGAAAAGGCCCGCTGCCGAGAAGGCCATCGTCCAGAAAAAGGAAGCCGAGACCGTTTTGAAAATCTCGATCAGGGTCGGAAGCTCCTGGTGCTGGGCATTGATGCCGATGATCGCAAGCGTGTTTGGAAAGAACCAGATTCCTTTTGCGTAACAAGCAAGCCCGATTATGCACAGGACAAATGAAATCCCGATTGGAATGGCAAAGCTTCTGATTCGTTCTGAAAGATAAAGCTGGAGTGTGGCGCATCCCATGACGCAGAGCGGTCCCGAAGTGAGCCAGTAGAAGGCGTAAGCCCACGGGAAGGGCGAGGGGAGATCCAGAACCAGCTTTCCGACGAGAAAGTATAAGACCAGAATTTCAGCCTGACAAAGCACGGCGAAGACAAACAGAACGGCAAGTTTCGAAAGCCAGATGTTCGCAGGCGAGAGGCCCGTGGTCATCAGAGCGTTCCAGTTATGCTCCTGGTGTTCGAGCGTGAACAGATAGGAAGCGATGACGGCGAGTAAAAGCGGATAAAAGAAGTAGCCGTAAAACAGCGCGATCTGTGTCCAGTAGCTCAGCCAGGGGTTTCCCGAGAGCATTTCCCGGTTGGCTGTGAAGTTTCCAGTTCCGAGAAATACTGCGAGAAGCGGAAGCGCAATGAGCGCGATTTTCACGGCAGGTCCCTTCACCTTGATCCATTCCGCTCGAAAAGCGCGAAAAAAAGAGAGGTGCATCTTAGAACTCCTTATCATTTAACCTTTTCCTGACCACCACGTAAAGGATTAAGGCAGCAGCGAAGGCTGCGGCGATGAAACCGTAGCTTGGGGTGACATTGTAATAGTGCCAGACCCGCTTTCCGGCTTCGTTGAACTCTCCTCCGCCTATACCACACAGCGCGCAGCACATGTAGTATCCGGTCGGGATGATATAGGTAAAGATCTTGGGAAGAAGGCTCGACATCAATCCGGCAAGCCCTCCGAGAAGTCCGAGGGAGAGCGTGATGATCTGATTTTTATAAAAGAAGCTGACGGATGCGAAGAGCAAAAGGACGATAAAATTGACGAGCGAGATGAACACCATGTTCTTTGCAATCGGAACCCACGGGAAGCTTCCCCCGATCTGCATTTTTGCAAGTGAGAAGACGGCTGCGTACACGAGAATGGTGGTCAATTCCATCAGGGAATAGACGATGAAAAATTTCGCATCCCAAAGCGTTCCCGCGCTTTCCCCCGCGCCCCTCAGCATCTTCCAGGTGTCGCCTGCATGCTCGACTTCCGTAATCCTTGCGATCAGCACGGCGGACATGACGGGCATGAAAAGACCGAAGAGCATGGGGATTGAGAGTTGCTCGGCGTAGTATCTGGTGGTCTCATTTTCAAAGACCATCACCGCTGTGTCGGATCCGCCCTTTCCGGTCATGGAGTACGNNAGGGCCAGCGTCAGGAGGGCCCAGATGATCCATACGCCGCGGCCCCGCATCTTTTTGTTCTCAAGGCCGATGGCCTGAATAAGTCCCGTCATGCGATGGCGCCTCCTTCTGTCAGCTGCAGGAAGAGCGATTCAAGACTCCTCTGCTCTTCGTAAAATCCGGTCACGGGCACGTTGCGGTCCACGAGGAACTTCAGAAGAGCGGCTCTTTTGTTTCTCGGAAAACCGGAGAGGACCACGCGCCCGTCTTCGATTTTCGGGCGATGGTCTTTCAGGAGGGAGAGCACCGTGTCGGGGGATGGGCTTTCGATGACCAGGGAAGGTTTCCTGAAGCGGTCAAGCTCCTCCATACTGCCCTGAAAAATCATCCTGCCTTCCTGAATGATGCCGATGTGGTCGCAGATCTTCTCGATCTCGTCGAGAAGATGGCTTGAGATCATGATCGTCATGTTTTTCTCCTCGGAAAGATACTTGAGAAGCTCGCGGATCTCCTCGATTCCGGCGGGATCCAGCCCGTTGACCGGCTCGTCGAGGATGAGAATNNCGAATTTCAGGGTCTCGAACCAGCGCCATCGCAATGCCCAGGCGCTGCTTCATCCCGAGGGAGAATTCGCTCACTTTCTTATCCTTGACGTTTTCAAGCCGGACCAGCTCAAGCGCTTTCTCCCCGCGCCCCTTCGGGAGGTCGAGGAGGATCTCCAAAAGCTCCATGTTCTCTCCCGCCGTCAGATGCCCGTAGTAGGCGGGGGATTCGATCAGACTTCCGGTTCTCTTCAGGATTTCCCCTTTGTGCTTCTCGTCAAGAGGGATTCCGAGAATCGTCAC
>DLOL01000053.1:5920-8055 GCA_002478485.1 Eubacteriaceae bacterium UBA7485
TGGTGGATTTTCCCGCTCCGTTCGGCCCGAGAAAACCGTAGATCTGCCCCCTTCCGATATCGAGCGAGATTCCATCCACGCTCTTTTTGTCCTTATAGAATTTCTTCAAATTCTTCGTCTGTATGACAGGCTTTTGAAATGTTTTCATCCTATCTCTCCTTTCGTCCCCATTATCGGATGCGGATATTAAGCGGGAATGGAAGCAAGCTTGAGAGTTCCTTGAGATTGGTGAAGGAAGAGAAAAACAGGAAGCCCCTGCTTTATAATTGGATTATGAACAAGAAGCTAATTTTAATCGTCGACGACGAGAAAGAGATCAGGGAGATGCTCGTCTCGGCGCTTTCCCGAGAAGGATATGAAACCGCGGACTGCGCCACGGCGGAAGAGGCGGCCGATTTTTTAAACGGGAGAACACCCGATTTGATCCTTCTTGACATCATGCTTCCGGGAATCGACGGCTACAGCCTTTTGAGAAAGATACGAAGAGAGTCCGACATGCCGGTCATTTTCATGAGCGCCAAGGCGGAGGCGGAGGACCGGTACGAAGGGTTCGAAGCGGGAGGAGACGACTACCTGATCAAGCCTTTCTTTCTCCGAGAGCTTATGCTGCGGGTCAAGGCGGTTTTGAGGCGGGCCAATCCCGGGGAGAACCGGATTCTTGAGTTGAAGAACGGAGTGGTGGACCTGGACCGGGCGGAAGCGAAAGTGACAGCCAGTGACGGGCAGGAGCGTGTCAGTCATCTGACCGCGCGGGAGTTTGAGATCCTCATGGCCCTCTACGCCCACAGGGGGAAGATCCTTTCCGTCAACCAGCTCTCAAACGCAATAGGCGGGGAGAACTGGGTGGGATATGAGAGCACGCTGATGAGCCATATCCGCCATTTGAGGGAGAAGATCGAGACGGATCCGGGAAAACCCGAGAACATCATCACCATCCGGGGACTGGGATACCGTCTTGAGTAGGCAAGGGGATCATTACAGGCGGTATTTCAGCCGAAACATCCGAAGGTCGCTCTCTCTTACACTTTTGTTTTTTTTGGTCAACATCGCACTGGTCATCGCTTTTCTTGTGGTGAGTGGAATTGTGCTCTCGCAGGATCAGTATTCAAAGGCGTATCACATGAGTGATGTGTTGGAAGCGTATGAGAGCGGAGCGTATCCGGAAGCGTTCAAACAGAAAATGAAAGAGGATGGGACGTTTTTGATGGAGATTGACGATGCGGGGCATGTGACGGACTCGGTCAACCTTCCGGCGGAGCTTAACCATGACTATTCGAGAGCGCAGATCGCCTCGTTTACAAGATGGTACCTTGAAGACCATATGGTCATTACCCAGGTACTCGATAACGGGAGGATTCTCGTCTACGGCTATCCCGAAGGCGAAGGCCTTCGCTACAATCTGATCGGAAATCTGACAAACTTTCTGCTGGACGCGCTCATCCTCCCTTTTCTTCTGACCGCAAATCTGGTTTTGTTTCTCATCCTTCAGTGGAGAAGGGAAAAGAAGCTTGAGCGCGCGATTCTTCCGGTTCTCGACGAGGTCCACCACCTCTCAAAAGGAGAGGCTGTCGACCTTCCGGTGGAAGGCCCGCTTTCCGAAGTGAACCGGGAATTGAACGAAGCGTCTTCCAGACTGACAGAGAGGGAAGTTTCCCGCGTAGAATGGATCACCGGGATCTCCCATGACATCCGGACGCCTCTTTCCATCATCAGAGGATCGGCTGAGATTCTCGATGAAGGGATCGACTCGCCCGAGGTCCGGGAAGCCGTGGATAAAATCGAGCGGAACGCTTGCCGGATTGAGAGCATGATGACCTCCCTCAGCCTGAACAGCAAGCTGGATTACGGATTCATTCCCGCCAGAAAGCAGGTTTATCCGGCGGCCTCCCTCTTCAGAGACATTTTGTCGGACTATCTCAACGAACATCCTTTTGACCGTTTTGATCTGGATATCCGCATCGCTAAGGAGACGGAGAATTTTGACATGATAGCCGACCCTGACCTGATCGCGCGTCTGGTGAGCAATCTCCTTGACAATATCGAAAGGCACAATCCGGAAGGGTGTCCGGTCCGCATTGAACTCAGCGTTTTGCGGAAGAAGGGGCTTCTTTTCGATGTGAGGGATTACGGGGCCT
>DLOL01000053.1:8090-9593 GCA_002478485.1 Eubacteriaceae bacterium UBA7485
GGCTACCACAAGCATGGACTCGGAATTCTGATCGTCAAAAAGATTGCGAAAAACCACGACGCGGATTTTCTCTTCCGCGGAGAAGATCCTGGATTTCGCGCACAAATCTGGTTTCCCAAAAATTCTTAAAAAAACACCCGGCTTTGACACCGGGCGGATTTTACATCTTCATGCCGGCTTTTTCGTGAGAAGAAGCCGGTTTTTCCATGAAGTCTTTGTAGCGGGAGACCGCGTAGAGCACCATCAGGCAGGCAATTACGGTCTGAAGGAGCACCAGAGGCTTGAAGAATGGCATCATGGCATGAAGCCGCATAAAGCCCATCATCAGCTGCATCGAGCAGATCGCGGAGACCACGAACGGAAAAGAGAAAGCCGCGTCGCTCGGATAGAACTGAAGCCTGAAGAGGGAAGGAAGCTTGATCAGGATCAGGACGTAGAGGATGAGGTTGACGGCAAACATCGTCCAAAGAACGCCCGCGTTCAGGGTCTGGAAGCTTCTGACATAGGCCGAGGCGCAGATGCCGGCCGCGGCGTTGATGCAGAAGAAAGGCTCCGCCATCCGGGGAACGGGGATCGTCTTCCACCTCACCATGATCAGGATGAACAGTACCACAAAGGCCGCTGATCCGAAATAGAAAGCGGCCTTCCCGAACCATAAGGGGGCGAACTCCGGCGCGTTGATGCCGCAAAGGGCGAAACCCGTGAACACCACATACCAGGGCGGAAGAATCTGGGGCCACTTAAAGTGGATCACGTATCTTGAGATGAAGATCACCATGAAAAGCAGGTGAAGAACCACGCCTGTCCACCAGACGGCTCCTCCAAAGCCCTTTCCGAAATAGCCGGCGAAGAAGTCTCCGAGGAGCATCAAAGACATCGGGAAGGTACAGAAGATTCCGAAGATTTCCGGGTTCTCCATGGACCGCTTGAAGTCTTGGGGAAAGACAAGGATTTTGATCAGGATTAAAAATAAGAAGAGAATGCCGACCGAATCCAGGACTAGGCGGATGGCCGTTCCGGCTTGTGCAAGGGAGAAAAAGTTTTTAAAAACCGCGTTGAGGAGGTTTCCGAGGCTGATCACGCCGAGGATGATGCCGCAGGCAGGAAGCGGCAGCTTGTTGAGAAACTGCTTCACGGGAATTTTTCCTTTCTATGTCATTTACTATATATTTCTCCAATTCAACCGATGTTAGTCATCCTCGAAGCCAAGCGGTGAGCGGAAAGAAGAACATAAAGAGAGGTTTTGACGCTGGCCGCGGGGGAAGGAGGTTTCATATTCCCTTCACGAAGATAACGATTACAAGTTCTGGATCTTCGAACAAGATGAAAATGAAGAGAAAAAACTGAATGAAAAGTGTCATGAAAAAACAGAAAGTGAAGCCTTCGAAGAATTTGAAGAAAACAACTCCATTTCTCCTTTTGAAGATGGCTATGGATTTGGTTCCGGGTTTGAATTTTTCAAAAATGCAGAAACCGGAATTGAATCAAGCGGGGTTCTCCCAA
>DLOL01000053.1:9658-13268 GCA_002478485.1 Eubacteriaceae bacterium UBA7485
CCGTGAAGCAATACGACCTGTTACCGGCATGGGTATATTATGACAGCTATTCAGCCCGCTATTTTGTCGAGGAAATGCAAATGCAGGGCTTTAATATGATTCGCTGCATACAGGGCGCAAAAACGCTTTCCCTGCCTATGCAGATGTTAGGCGCGGACTTGCAGGCGCATAAAGTTATATACAACAATAATCCCGTTCTGAAATGGTGCTTGACGAACACGGGTATTCAGACAGACCGCAACGGAAATATAGTTCCCATAAAGAACCAATCGCTGAAACAGCGCATTGACGGCACGGCGGCATTGCTTGACTGCTATGTGGGACTTTATGAGCTTTACAACGAATACACTACAGCAATATACGATATAAGTGGAACCGCTATGAAGCTGAAAGACAAGCGTAAAGAGATACAGGAAAGCCGTTATACAACGGACAAATACGGCAACCACAAAAAGGAACTTGTCACGATTGCGACAGTATGGGCGTATTTCCGGCAGCTTTCCGGGAATGAGATATACAGAGTGACGACACAGACGGAAGAAACCGTTTTGTTTCAAATTGGCTATGGAAATGACCTGACCACGGCGAACACAATTGTTTACAAGGGCAAGACCTACAACATTGCCCGCATTGACGTTTTCGAGGGCTACAAGAGTGACCTTGTATTGTACTGCAAGACGGAGTGAACCGCCGTGTTTCCGTGCCGCTTGTGCTTTTTGCTCAAATTTGAGTGAAAGCCGTTCACAAAATTTTATATTCATATTCATGAACAAAATCTTGCTATTTGACTGCTGTTTTGGTATAATTTATCCTGTATATTTGTATACACTATACAGGGAGGTTCCACAATGGTGGTATCTTATAACAGATTATGGAAACTTTTGATAGATAAAGGCATTACGAAAACAGAAATGCGAAAAAAGACAGGTATCAGCACAGGCGTACTTGCCAAAATGGGAAAAGACAAACCTGTAGCAATGGACAGTTTAGCGAAAATCGCAACCGCCCTTGAATGCGGGCTTGACGATGTTGTGGAAATAAAGCAGGAAAGAGAGGTGAGCCGCGAATGAACCCGGTGATAAAATACAGAGGTGGAAAATCGCGGGAAATCCCCCGCTTTCTGCAATGTATCCCTGATGATTTTGACCGCTATATCGAGCCTTTTTTCGGCGGCGGAGCAGTCTATTTCTATCTTGAACCGGAGAACGCAATTATTAACGATATAAACGAACGGCTTATGCTGTTCTATCGCCAATTGCGCGATAATTACCCGGAAATGCGGGTGCAGCTTGATGAAATTCAACGTGTATATGAAGCAAACCAAGCTGCATACAAGAAACTGAAAGCGAAAAACCCGGATGAACGTGTGCCGAACGCTAATGAAGATTTATATTACAAAATGCGTAAGCTTTTCAACCATCCTGACGGGAGTTATTTAGACGGAGTAATATATTTCTTTATCAACAAAACGGCGTATTCGGGCATGATTAGATATAACAGTAATGGCGAATACAATGTGCCGTTTGGACGCTATCCAAACTTGAATACACAGTTAGTCACAGAGCAACACAGCCGCCTATTGCAAGGTGCAGAACTGCATAATTGTGACTATCGGCAGATATTCGATATGGCGAGAGAAGATGATTTTATATTTCTTGACCCGCCGTATGATTGCGTTTTCAATGACTATGGAAACATAGACATGATGAACGGTTTTGATGAAGCGGAACACAGGCGTTTAGCTGCAGATTTTAGAAACCTGCCCTGCCGTGCGCTTATGGTTATAGGAAAAACGCCTTTGACAATGGAATTGTACGGCGACTTTGTTTTTGATGAATATTACAAGAACTATGCCGTAAATATCAAAAACCGTTTTAACAATGATAAAATGCACATCATAGTCAAAAATTATTAAGGTAGGAGCGCGGACGCATGGCATACTTGAACAATAAAGCCCTTTTCTTTACAACGTCGCCCCGCACACCTTCAAAAATGATACCCGAAATACAGCTATTGAGTGAGCATTTCAGCGGGCGCAAGTGGAACAAGCAATCCCAGGTTGAGTTTATCGACCTTTTGGCACAAAGCGAATTTTTTGAGGGAAGCGGTTCTTCAAATAACAAGGATTTTAGCGCAAGGGACAGGATAACTAGAGCGCCAAAGGCATTAGGTTTTGTTGACCTGTCCCCGCACATAGAATTGACTGACGCAGGTAAAGCGTTGGTATATGGACACAGGCCGCAAGAGGTTTTCTTGCGACAGCTATTGAAATTTCAACTTCCGTCCCCTTACCATGTTGAAACTAACAATACTGAGGGAACTTTCTTTATCAAGCCGTATTTGGAAATCATGCGGCTTATTCGTGATTTAGAAAGCCTTTCTTTTGATGAACTGAAAATCTTTGCTCTTATGCTGACAGACTACAGGCAGTATGACATGGTAAAGAATGCAATTCTTAATTTCAGAGCAGAGAAAGAAGCACACAAAGGGCAGTACAAAAAATTCGTCGATGAAAAATGGACTGAAGCTCTTTTGCAGACATATTCCGAGGATATAGACGCAGGCAAGACAAAGACAAGGGGAAACAACAGACAAGAGTTTGAAAAAGTTTCTGGCTACAAAGAAAAGAAATACAAGAGATTATACAGACGCTTGTTTTCGCTACTTGCGTTATACGGGGCTTGTATCTATTTCCCATAGGAACCGCTCAATTTCTTTCTATCCTGACAAGCTAAAAGAGGTTGACTATATCCTTGAAAACATAGATAGACGACCTGTTTTTGTTGATGATACCGACAGATATAAAGCATATCTGTTTGACGCTGCAACCCCTGTTTTGTATGTTGATAATATCGCTAATGTTATTGACCATCTTATGCGTATTAGTGATTATACACAACGGCAACTTGCAGACAAAGATATTGAAGAATTAAAAGATATGCGCGACGCTATTGTGGCGGAACGCAAAGAAGCCGTTATCAAGGCACAAGTGACCGAAATAAAATCTTATGCCCTGTATTCGGAAATTATAGATACCTATAATGAAATAATATCTGACGGCTACTACGACGCGCCGCTAATGTTGGAATATAACACATGGCGGGCTATGACTATGCTTGACGGCGGGAACATAAAGGGCAATTTCAAGTTTGATGATATGGGGCAGCCGCTTTCTACTGCATCCGGGAATATGCCTGATATTGAATGCGATTATGATGACTTTGTTTTGTCTGTAGAAGTGACCATGCAGCAAGGGCAGCGGCAATATGAAAGCGAGAGCGAACCCGTAGCACGTCATTTTGGACAAATAAAAAAACGAACGGGCAAAGACGCATATTGCTTGTTTATTGCACCGTCTATTAACAATGCAAGTTTAGCCCATTTCTTTGCATTAAACAAAATCGGTATTTCATACTATGGTGGAAAAACAAAAATCATACCGCTTGAATTAGACCAATTCATGCGACTTGTCGAAAATTCCTATAATTACCATAGTCAACCGACCCCGCATAATATCCGGCAGTTTCTTGATGAAGTAATGCGACAAGAGGAAATCGCTATTGATGAAAACGACTGGAACGACAAGATACAAGAATGCGTCGCCCAATGG
>DLOL01000069.1 GCA_002478485.1 Eubacteriaceae bacterium UBA7485
TCTTTATCGTCTCCCAGGCCCGCGGCGCACGGGCAGGCGCGGTCTTTCTGGTCCTTGCCAACCAGGAAAGAGAGAAAGCGGGACTTAAGAACCCGATGGTCCATGATACGGACACCGCCATCCGGGCAGCGGTCGAGGCGGTGAGAAATTTAATCAAAAAAGATAAACAGTCTTGAAAAAAACAACTCAGCGGGCCACTTTTGGGTAATTTTTCACTGAAGAGGAAAGAAATGTGCCTCCGGCACGTATAATTGAGAGATAACAAGCCTTGTATCAGAGGCCCGAAAGGAGTTTTGCCTGTTTAGGCATAAAAGACTGAATGAAAACTGTAGACCAGCTGAATGATATAAAACTTTTTGCTACCGACCTGGACGGAACCCTTCTCAACGATGAGGGCGTGGTGTCCGAAGAAAACCGCAGGGCCCTGAAATACCTGATGGATCACGGCGTGCGTGTTGTGACGGCAAGCGGAAGAATCCTCCCCCACGCGCATGACGCGGCCAAGAAGATTAACCTGGGCCTTGAAGACGGCATCAACATCGGCGCGGGCGGCGGAATCGTCTATGAAGGCGACCACATCCTGCACAAGATCCATCCGATGAAAAACGACGCTTACAAGAAGACGGTCAAAGAAGCCAAGGAAATGGGCTTTGACGTACTCGTTACAGACGGCGACACGGCCTACTACGACACGCCGAACCGCTTCTCGGACGAATACATCAACATCGTCCTGAAAGACTATCCGGACAAGATCAAGAAAGTCGACAACCTTGAAGACCTGGAAGACATGGTCAAGATCATGTTTCATTACAACAACGATGAAGACTTCCAGAAAGCCCTCACGCTCGCGGACAACGGCGTGGAAGTGGTCAGAGGCGGCCCGGACCTGGTCGAAATCGGAGACAAGCACCTCAACAAATGGGCGGGACTGGTCAAGATCATGGAAATGGACGGCCTTGAGCCTGAAAATGTCCTCTCGATCGGGGACTCCGGAAACGACGGTCCGATGCTCTATCACAGCGGCCTTGGCGTGGCGATGAAGAACTCCCTTCCCGAAATCATGGACCAGTGCGACATCGTCAACGACTACGACAACAATGAAGACGGCGTTGCGGAAATGATCTGGACGCTATTCGCTCCGGAACAGAGCAATAAATCCTACAGAAGATTTTAAGTGAAAACGAGAAAAGGCCTGTCACGGGCCTTTTTCTTATTTGACAAGGAGGTTTCGATGGAAAAGAACAGATCGGGGGCGGACCTTCACGTTCACTCCACGTTCAGTGACGGAAAGGGCACGCCGGAAGAGATCGTGAAGAAGGCCAAGTCCCTGGGACTGACCACGCTTGCCCTCACCGACCACAACACCTTTGACGGCATCAGGGACTTTTTAGCCGCGTGTGAGGCCGAAGGCATCCATGGCATCGCGGGCAGTGAAATCTCGACACTCTACAAAGGCCAGGAAGTCCACCTGCTCGGCTTCTTCAAAACCTGCCCGAACCCGCAAGAGCAGAAAGAGCTCTTTGACTATCTTGAAACCTACAAGCATGCCAAGACCCGCCAGAATGAAGCGATGCTTGAAAAACTCATAAAGGCCGGCTATCCGGTTAGCCTTTCTGAATTCTATAACTATGCCAAGACCCTCTCGGAGAACGGAAACTTCAACCGCGTCCATATCGGAAAGTACCTCGCCCACAAAGGGATCACGAAGACCTATGAAGAAGCGTTTGACACGCTCATCGGGGATGACTGCCCCTACTACGTGGAAAAACAGGTCATCTCCCTTCCCGATGCGATCGATCTGGTCAAGCGCTCCGGAGGCGACCCCTTCATCGCCCATCTCGGTCTTTACGATCTGGACGGAGAAGAGCGTGAAGTGCTCGACCGGACCGTCGTCGCCCCCTCCGGCTGCTCCTACGAGCTGTTCCATCCGGACAATGACGAAGAAACCCGCACCTTCATCAGGGCCCACCTCGGCGGCAAACCCTACTCGCTCGGCAGCGATGATCACGGAAAGAATGAGTATGAGCGTTTGGGAAAGGTCTTTTGTGATCCGGTTGACTTAATGGATATAAACCTCATTGATGAAGCGGAAAATAGATGGCGCCAGTACTGAAATAGACAAAATATTCCTAGAAAAAGCAGGGATACCGCTATCTTTTTTTCATTTCATTTTTGATATAATATTAATTTTTTATACAAAACACGTTTTGTGGACAATATTTTTCCATTCAAAACGTGTTTTAGGATTATAATCAAGGTGTAGACCAAATATTTCTGAACGGTTTGTCGAACGTTCATGCGTCGAGCACTTGCTCAAACCAATTTCGAGGATGGGTTATGGACAATAAATCAGACAACCAGAAGAGTTTTCGGATTCTAGATCTGTTTGAACGCTTTAACAGAAAAGAGCAGTTCAAGAAAAGCGAGTTTTCCAAGAAGTACCAGGTGACCGACCGCACCATCCAAAGAGATATCGCCTCGCTCAACCTGTATTTCGCAGCCCAGGGAAGAGATGACCGGATCATCTTCGACCCGTCGGACCGCGTCTACAAGTACCAGGACGAAGACCACAAAGAACTGTTCACGGCGGATATCTATACGCTTTGCGAGACATTGATGAAGTCGCGCGCGCTCGGAAAGAACGAGACGACGAGAATCATCAACACCCTTATTTCGATGTCCGGCCAGGAAAAAACGCTTCAAAACCTGCTTGGCAACAGCGTGGCGAACTATTCGCAGGTACAGGACGATGTGACGGATCTTCTCGGCAAGATCATCAAATCCATTGACGAGCACATCGTCGTCCGCTGCACGTACGTCACCCGGGAAGGCACGCTCAATGAACTTGAGCTTCGGCCGCTTGCACTGCATTTTCATCAAAAGGATTTCTTTCTGATCGCGGGACTTGAAAATTCTCCCTATGGTAATAAGAACACGGTTCTTCAGATCAACAGGATTGACGCTTACAAGCTTACGGGAAGGCGCTTTGAGAGAGATGACGATCTCACCAAGAGCCTTGCGCGCAACGAGTCGAGGATTCTGGAGGGGCCGCTGGCGAAAGTTCGGTTCAAGTATTGGGGAAAGAGCTCCAAGGATGTCCTGGATCAATATCCCGACGCGGTGTTCATCGGATATGATGAAAACCACGGCGCGATTTTCGAGGCCAAGGTGCATCTTGACAGCTTTAAAGACTGGGTTTTGACCCAGCAGTCACAAATTGAGGTTATCAAACCTGAAGAAGTAAAGGACGACATCAAACGCTCCATTAAAAAGCTTGTGGGGCTTTATATGCCGGAGTATACGCAAAAAACACAAAAACAGTGAAGGATTCTGCTTCCCTCACTGCTTTTTTTTGTCCTTTTTCTCGGACTGGATCCTGCCGAACGTCTGCTCGTCCTGCTGTATTTTCTGCTTCTCCTTGATCGCCTTCACCGAGGTCTGGAGCGATTTGATCTCACGGGAGCTGAGCTGGTTGAGGTGCTCAAGCTTCCAGAGCATCTGGGAGACGGATTCATCCCGCTGGGACTTGAATTTCTCAAAGAAGAACGCGGCCCCCACCCCGCAGACGAACGCGATGAGCACGATTCCGTAAAGGCCGAGCGCGGCTGCGACCANNCTGCTTGGCAGGCTCACCACCGTAAAGTCGCCAAATCCGATCGTGGTGATCAGCATAAAGCCGAGCCAGAACGCGTTGTAGAGAGAATCGAGCTCCGGGTCGAAGAAGTACATCAAAAGACAGGCGATGATGTAGAAGACGACGAAGCTTTTCAGGAAAACATCCATGTGGGTCTTTTTAAAGATCACCATAAACAGTTCAAGCTCACTCATTTTTTCTTGTTCTCTTTCTGAATCTGCTCGGAAAGCTTTCTCTTCTCTTCCGCGCTCATGGTGTGCAGGTCCATAATCTGGTCATAGTGCTGCTCGATGGTCTCGTCTCTCGTGACAGAGGTCTTCTCCGTGTAATAAGAGACGATCAATCCCGGGATATAGGCCACGATCACCGCTCCGTAAAGGCCGAGAAGAACCGCGACGATCCGCGCGGAAAGGGTGGTGACGGTAAAGTCGCCAAGGCCGATACTCGTCGCAATGTTAAATCCAAGCCACAGCGCGTCTCCAAAATCCGTAATGTTCGGGTCTAAAAACACGAAAAGCACGCTCGCGATCAGATAAAAAGCCGCGAAAGAATAGAGAAGCCTGTCTCCGTGTGTTCTTTTCATGATCAGCCAGAAAAATCTCCACGTCTCAATCACTTGTCTTCCTCACTTCCGATCCATTCATAAGCGATTCTCGGATCTTCTTTAATCTCCTTTTGTTTGTAGATTACCCCGGTCCGGGTAAAGCCCGTCCGCTCGATAAGTTTTTGCATAACAGTGTTGTCCGGGTGCGTGTCGATTCGCAGGTGTCCGATCCGCTCCCGCGCGTAATCAATCATCCGTGAAAATGTGTCCTTTCCGGCTTTTCCGGCCACCCGGTGAAGCGCTGCGTACGGATCAAGCGAGAGCCACCGCCCTTCAATGCTCGTGTACGTGTCGTCTTCCCCGAAGATCATGGCAAACACACCGGTGATTTCCCCTTCCTCTTCGATGACATACAGCTCCTTGAGATCAATGTCTTTTTTGAGCATGTGAAGCGGCGGGCATCAAGAAATTTGAATATGAGCTT
>DLOL01000084.1:0-7841 GCA_002478485.1 Eubacteriaceae bacterium UBA7485
GGGATACAAATACAGGATCTATCCGCTCCGGACAGGTGTGTTAAAATCTGGCTTGAAGGAGGCTGCAGAGAGACACCGGAGGAAATGGCTGAAGTCATCCGTTCCGAATACCAGGGACGCCTGATGACGGAAAGGTAGAATAGACAAATTTTCGGTGGAAAAGGAAACCGCAAAAAGTTCTTTGAAGCAATTTATTTTATGTCATGTTCGAACTTATACGCTATATGCTGCATAAACGTGTATATTAGAGATAAGAAGAATGTTCGAGGTATAACAATGGCACAAAACGAACGTGAAGAACGAATTCTAGAGAGATTAAACGAACAGGAGCAAATTTCTACCCGTGAGATGGCTCAGCTCTTTGACGTGGCCGAGATGACCATTCGAAGAGATTTTGAAAATCTGGAAAGAAAAGGAAAACTCGAGAGAGTGCACGGAGGCGCAAAGAGGATTGATGCAAGGCTCGGACAGGTAGCCCCGCCAGCGCCTGAAGCGTCTACAACAGACTCATTATATCTGAAAGCTGCCGCGCTTATTCCGGATGGCGTTCACCTTTTCATGGACGGCAGTCCAATCTGTCTAGAACTTCTCCCTTATCTGGAAAACAAGCAGCTTCAGATTACCACCAACGCTCCTTTAACGGTTTCTAAAGTCTGTGACAAACATACTCTGTTTTTTCTCGGCGGCACCTACCTTCCTAATGAAAGAGAAACGTGCGGACCCGTCTTGTTCAGTATCCTTAATGACTTGTATTTTGATTACGCGTTCATTAGCTGCACCGGGGTGGATTCGGATCATCTGGGCGTGTTTGCAAACCGAATAGACACGGCGGAAGTGAAAAGAAAAGTAATCGAACATAGTGAGAAAGCCATCCTTCTTATCGAACCTGGATCCTACGGAATTCAAACCTATGTTCGTTTCGCAACTCTCAATGATTTCTACGCCGTCCTTCCATTTGATGCTCCCAAGTCTTTTCAGGAAAAGATCCCCAGTAACTTTGTGCTTTCTTAAATATTAAATGTTCGTTATGTTTGAACTTAACTATTTTTAAGTTGTTTGTTTCAAACTGATCTTTTTCTTGCATCAAACGTTTCACTCTTCCAAAATAAAGGAGTCAGAATCGTTTGTTTGATAGGAGATACAATGAAAAAATACATAATTGGAGACCCCATCCCCACTGAAGCGGTCGTAGCTGACATTCCTTCAGAGAAAGCTTTCCCTCCGATAGGAACATCTGCCCTGAAAGAAAACAGCTATACGCTTGTCCTTCCGCTTTCAAAGGACGCCGTCGTGTATGGACTTGGTGAATCCCCCAGAGGAATGAACAAAAGAGGCTGGGAATACATATCCTACAATTGCGACGATCCCATGCAGACAGAGAGCCGCAGAGGCCTTTACGGTTCGCATAACTTTCTGATTGCGGACCAGGAAAAACCTGTCGGGCTTTTTATCGACACGCCAGGAAAAGTCCGCTTTGATATCGGATACACGAAAAGGAATGAACTCAGTATCGAATCTCCGAAAGATGTGGCCGTTTACGTCATTGAAGGAGACTCTCCCCAGGATATCGCGCACAACTTTCGGAAAATCATCGGAAAGAGTTACATTCCTCCGAAATTCGCATTTGGCTACGGACAGTCGCGCTGGGGCTATAAATCGGAGGAAGATCTCCGGAACGTGGCTGACGAACTCGAAAGACATCAGATTCCCTGTGACATGATCTACATGGATATTGATTACATGCAGGGTTACAAGGACTTCACCGTCAACGAATCCAGGTTTCCGGACTTTCCCGCCTTTGTCGAGGAAATGAAAAAGCGCCATATCCATCTGGTCCCGATTATTGATGCGGGTGTGAAGAAGGAAGAAGGCTATCCGGTTTACGAGGAAGGGGTGGAGAAAGGATACTTCGTCAAAGAAAAGGACCAGGAAACGGATTTTGTCGGCGCTGTCTGGCCGGGTTACGCGCTGCTTCCTGATTTCCTCAATCCGGAAGCGAGGGCGTGGTTTGGCGAACAATACCGCGTTCTCACCGATGCCGGTATCGACGCTTTCTGGAACGATATGAATGAGCCCGCACTCTTCTATTCGGAAAAAGGCCTTCATGAGCTGACGGAGTATCTGCGTTCATTTATCGAAGACCCGGATTCCGGCAATGTGCATGAGCTTGAGATGAAAGTGGCAGGCCTTAACAATTCCCCCGAAGACTTCAGACGCTTCTATCACCGCTATAACGGAAAGACCTACGTCAATGAAGATGTCCATAACCTGTACGGATTCAATATGACCAGGGGAGCTGCCGAAGCGTTTGATCACCTCAGACCGGACCTAAGAACCCTGATCTTCTCCCGTTCAAGCTACATCGGCATGCACCGCTATGCCGGCATCTGGACAGGAGATAACAAGTCCTGGTTTTCCCATATCAAGCTGCTCTTAAGCCAGCTTCCAGGACTGAACATGGCAGGTTTCCTATACACGGGAGCGGATCTCGGCGGTTTTACGGAAGACACTACCCCGGATCTGCTCGCACGCTTCATCCAGCTTGGCGTCTTCACACCTCTGATGAGAAACCATTCGGCCATTCTGACACGGGATCAGGAACCCTATCAGTTTGAGAACGTGGAGGAACTCGCCCATCTGATTCAGGTGCGCTACCGGCTTCTTCCATACCTCTATTCGGAATACCTGAAGGCCGCTTTGAACGACGAGATGATGTTCAGGCCGCTTTCGTTTGAATTCAGGGATGATCCGGAGGCGCGGGAAGTGGACGACCAGCTTCTTCTCGGGGATGAAGTCATGATCGCGCCCGTATACGAACAGAACAAGAACCACCGCTACGTCTATCTTCCGGAAGAGATGATCAAAGTCGCGTTCAAACCGGACGGAAGCATTGAAGAAGAGCGGCTTGCGAAAGGCCATCACTACATCGAATATCCGCTGGATGAGATTGTCTTCTTCATTCGAAAAGGGAAAGCCATCCCGGTTGCAGCTCCCGCCATGAACGTGGATGAGGTGAAAAGCGACGATCTTCTCCTCATCGGGGATACAGGGACTTACCAGCTTTATGAGGATGACGGAATCCATCAGAAAAGCCCGGTTACCAAGCGGATCTTAAAGAAATGAGCTAAATTCCAAGATAGAAAAAAGGCCAGGAGGTAATTTCCTGGTCTTTTTTAGAACCGTTCGGAATCCAGCTTCCGGATCACCTTCGCTGGGTTTCCGGCCACGACCGCAAAGTCATCGACATCTCGTGTGACAACGGACCCTGCGCCGACGACAGCATGCCTTCCGACCGTTACGCCCGGAAGAATTGTCGCGCCAGCGCCAATCCAGGCGCCGTCCCGGATGGCCACCTTTTGAAGCGTCAGAACCATGCGGTCATAAAAATCGTGATTGTTGGTGAGAACCTGGACGTTGGCTGCAATCTGCACGTCATTGCCGATTTCAACACCGCCTCTGGCCATCGCAAGAAAATTCGAGTTGATGAAGGTTCGTTCCCCGATCTGAACCAGGTCTGGACACATGCCGTAAAACGGGGGCATGACTGTGCTGCCTTCCCCAAGGGCCCCGAACATTTCTCTTGCGATCTCAAGACTCTCGGGACTTCCCGGAAAAGACTGGTTGAATGCGAACATCAGTTTCCGGTTTTTCTCTTCCACACCGCGCCTGGACGGATCCGGAACGCGAAGATCATATCTTTCTTCCA
Organism: Eubacteriaceae bacterium UBA7485; assembly: GCA_002478485.1. Taxonomy (GTDB): domain Bacteria; phylum Bacillota; class Clostridia; order Eubacteriales; family Eubacteriaceae; genus UBA7485. The sequence continues at coordinate 3,707 of DLOL01000084.1, forward strand.
TGAATACTCCTATCCTCTTCTTTCTTCCTACTTGCTTATCTGCCTTCGCTTGTCGGCCCGGGATCATTTTCCGGTTTTATAGTCTTCTCGGGCTTGAAATTCTTCTCAAACGCTTCCCAGTCCACAAATTGAGGCAGAAGCTTTCCGCCGTCCAGAGTCAGAACGATAAATCCTTTTCTCGCGCCGCGCCCGGCCCGCTGGACGGATCCCGGATTGAGGATGAGAACGCCGTCCACTTCGTCTATCGCCGGAAGATGGCTGTGACCGTAGACAACGATATCACACCCCTTTTCCCTAGCTTCTTCGGCAAGACGAAGGTGAAGGGGACACTTCCTGCTTCTTTTACACTGGTGGGAATGGACCATGTAGATCCGGTGCTCCCCTACCGGGACGACGCGGCTCTCCGGCTCTTCCCCGGCCGGATCATTGTTTCCCTGCACATAGATCCAGTCCTGGTCCGGATCCTTCACGGTGTAGTCACCCGCATGCAGGTAGAGATCCGCGTCCGGATAAGCTTTCCGGATCATCGCAAGCCTGTCATTTCTTCGGTGGGAATCGGATGCGATAATGATTTGTTCTTTATCACCTTCCATGGTCCTCACGCTTCTCCTTTCTGTACCGGGACTGGTAGTAGTCCTGTATGCGGTAGCGGACGATATCTTCAAACTGCTCCCAGAAAGCGGGATTTCCGGTCTCTTCAGGACTGAGTCCCTCAATTGAAAACCCGCCTTCACTCCTCATAAAGGATCCGTCCGAGGAAGCCTCCAAAAATTTGAGCGGATTCTTTTTGACCCGGACAAGATGATCCTTTTCCTTCATCTTCAAAAGCGCCTCCCTTGATGACGTAAGGTCTCTCCAGTTGCTTCCGCGTCCGTAGAACGCTTTCCAAACTACCAGGAGCTCTTCTTCCGTTACGAAGAGGCCCTTTCGTTTTACGAACGCCTCAAGCACCGGCATCTTGCAGCTTTTGACTTCGCGGTGGTTTCGATCCGATTTAAAAGGCGCCGGTCCCTGGGTATGAGGGACTCAAGCGTTTCCGGATGAAGGCCACCAGGCAGTGAGCCTTGACCCCTCCCCTTCCCTTGCAGAGGAAGACCTGCGCCTCTCTCCTTCACATCGAAACAGAGGACGCAAGGCCCGGATGAGAGGAAATCTGAATCAAGGCAACAGTCCTGCTTGAAGGACGTTCCAGAGGGAGTTCTTATAAAAAAGCTCCTTAGAATTCTTACCCGATCGCTCCTTTTTCAATTCTTGACGACCGGATTCTACTTTTCTGCCGCGGCCACCGTCAAGAACCATAATTTCGATTCAGTAGTTCTGCTGGGCTCTCTCGGTTTTGTCTTTCTGATGTGCTGGAAACATCTGAAGAAAGGCCCGTAAGTAAGGGGCCCGGGACGGAAAACGAGCGGAAGAAAAATTCTTCCGCTCGCAAGGATTAATATCTGTCTTCGTGTTCTTCCGCTTTTTCAGCGTCTTCTTCTGCTCTGTATTCGTGTTCGCCGGCCTTGTCTTCGAGTTTCTGCGCTCTGTCTTCATCGACTCTTTCGCGATGTTCGTCAAAACGTTCTCTTAACTTGTCCGCATCCTTTTCAAAGCGGTTCTTATCCGGATCGTTGATCTTTTCTTCATCTTCCTTGATACGGTCTTCGTATTTGTCCGCTTTTTCTTCCAGTCTGTCCGCCCGGTTGGAGTCGTGTTCGTCTCTTTCTCGGTTGTAGTCTTCTCTTAAGTCGTCCGCTCTCGCGTCCACGTCATCTTTCATTTTATCGTAATCGTTTCTGACGTCTTCGCCGAAATCGTCCATTCTTTCTTTAAATGACATTTGATCCACCTTTCTTTCAATAAGATCTTGTAATACTTTTGATTTACCTAAATCAGATGAAAATAAACAGGATACTGATAATCGACGTTAAAAAGCCCGGGTGTTAACTTTTTCGGATTGGGTATGTTCCCCTGTTCTTTTTCCTGAACCAATTTCTTAACGAAATTTTTATCTGCGTCTTACATTCAGAAATACATTTCTTTAATCCTGTTAAGTTCCCCATTTTTGTCTTCCCCTTGTGTCTTTGGACAGTGCGCCTCTTGTGACGGATCATCCGTGCCGGTTTCCCTTTCTCCGTCATCCTGATGAAAGTCAGACGAGTTATCGGATATGAATAGAATAAGAGGAGAAAAAGGAGAAATAAGGATGAAAAGAGTGATTGGCGTTCTTGTCGCGCTTGCGCTGCTCCTGACGGGATGCAGCGCGCGTGAAAGACAGGTGGATGAAAACATGAAGGGCCGGGTGCTCGAACACAAGGCCGCGACCTATATCATGGAGGAGCTTGAGCGCGAAGCGCTCATCACGTCCTACAAGCCTTCCCCCGGAAAGGACTTTGACTACGAAGCACAGGCGGAAGACGGAGGAACCGTCTACCTCAGGCACTACCCGTCGGAGAATCCGAATCCTTCCCTCCCCGGGATGTCCAACAGCGACTCCTACGTGGCCGGAAACATGGTTCTGGTCGTGCGAAATTCGGACGACCCTGAAGCCTATGAAAAAGCCTTCTTCGCACTTTGCGAAGGATATGAAGACCATGTCCGGGAAGAGAATGAAGAAAAGCGAGCGGCGGAGGCTTCCGAGAAGAAAACAGAGCGGGAGAAGAACGAATCGGAGCTTTCGGAGGCCGTCGCCTGGGACACCTTCCGGGCGTATGCCGCAGGCCAATGCCCGAACAGCATTAAACTGCACAGCGCAGCCGGCGTGCTTGAGAACCGGACCGACGGGGAGAACCGTCAGGTCATGGGATGCGAAGCCACCGTCACGAACACCTACGGCGCAAGCTATGAGGCGGTGGTGCGGTGCACGGTGGAGGGAACTGACAATAGCCCGGAGGTGACGGACTTTGTCATTGAACCCGAATAATACAGAGAAGAGGAGCTTTTGCGGCTCCTCTTTTTTTCTTCTTATTTTACAAACTGTTCAGCACGCCGTTTGATCCAATCTCCTGAATGAGTCCTGCAAGCTCCTCGACCGTCATGTCCTTCGGATGGTCGAGCCACCGGCAGATTACCGAGATGATCGCGGAGATATAAAAGTCAAGCCGGTAGCTCAGCTTCACATCGTCCCGCCTCAAATCCCTCGACTGGATGACAAAGCCGATCATCAGGTCTTTGACCCGAGCGGTGAACTCGTCCCGCAAGCTTCCTCCGAGAATGACTTCTATATATTCCCCCTATTCCACAAAGACCGACGTGAACAGCTTCACAAAGTCATCCCTCTTTTTAATGTTCTTCAGATTCCGGTCGAAATTCTCCTTGATTCCGTTATAGATATCGTCTTCAAGACTCCGGTAGAGGTCTGCCGTGTCTTCGAAATAATGATAGAAGGTGGTGCGGTTGTACCCCGCCCGCCTTGTGATGGCGGTGACGGTGATCGCGTCCATCGGCTTTTCCCGGTACAGGCTGATGAAAGCCTGCATGAAGTTTTTCCTTGTGAGATCCTGTGCTTTTGAATAGGGCATGCCGAAAACCTCGTCTGAAATTCGACACCCTGGAAAGAAGTGTCGATTGGATCAAAGATTGGAAAGAGAATAACATAAATGCGCCGGCAAAACAAGGATTTCAAGGGCGATTCAACAGAAGAGCCGGCGCTGGAAAGACACTCTTCATGATTAAAAAACTGGATAAATGGTGCGATACAGACTGGATCATCTTTATCTACGCAACGGGAACGATCGTTTCCTGCTTCGCTGCGGTTTTCTGGGACGAGCTTTCCCTGGGAGCGCTTGCCGGCATCTTCTCCGCCGCAATCATGTCGTTTCATGTCATCGAGGAATGGAAGTTCCCCGGCGGACTCCATTACTTCTACGATATCCTCCCCGACCGGAAAAGGCGGGACCTCTCCCGCTACCCGATGAGCCGGCTGACGGACATGATCACCAACGTGGGCCTTCAGTGGATCCCGCTCCTCTATGCCCTTCTTGCCTGCACGACAAATCTTTCCAAGGCGGTGAGCCTGTGCATCGCAATGCTCTGCTACGGGGAGATGATCGCGCACACAGGAGGCGGCATCCTGACGTATGTCTGGTACAGGGAGAAGGGAAAGAAAACCATCTACCATCCGGGTCTTGCCACCTCCAGTATGATGTGGCTT